>JANQQW010000303.1 GCA_028284885.1 Planctomycetaceae bacterium | reverse complement strand
CTGCCGACCGAGGGCCGGTTCTACGCCGCCAACGTCGAGCAGGAACGGGGAGTCACGCCGGTCGAACGCGATTCCGCCGCCCGCCGTCTGCAGCAGGCTGTCGCCGACCACGGCCGCCAGCGACGGGGGCGTGGGCAGGAAGGGGTTCGAGATGTTGACGTTCTCGATGCGGTACGACGCGGTCGCCGTCCAGTTCGTGTAGAGCACACGGCCGACCTGCACGCGGCCGCCGCCCCGCTCCTCGTCCCAGTCGCGGTAGAAGCGGGAGAAGAAGTAGCCGCTGACGCTGAGGCTGTAGTCGGTGCCGAACACGAACGGGTCGGTCAGGCTGATGAGGTACCGGCTCACCTCGTTGCCGGGCACCGCTTCGATTCGCAGTCGCTGGCCGCCGCCGCGGAAGGCGCCGTTGCCCCAGTCCGACCACCTCCGCGGGGGACGGAACAGGTCGAAGTTGTCCTCCTGCAGCGAGATCGTGCCGATCACGCCCGAGTCGCTGTTCACGCCGACGCCGAACATCAGCCGTCCGGTCTGGGCCTCGAACAGGTTCGTGTTGAGGTCGATGAGCCCGGTGTCCGTGTAGGGGACGGAGCCGGGCGGGGCGACGGGCGAGCTGCCGAAGACGCCGTCGTTCGGATCGACGTCGAACCGCGGGTCGGCCGGGGTGAACTGGTCGAGACCACGACCCTGGGCACGGAAGACCGGCTGGTACGGGGTCATCGCGAAGGCTCGGTCCGCACCGAGCGGCACGTAGCGGGAGGTCGTCTCCTCGACGTCGTCCCGGGTCTCGCCCGTCTGACGGTCGACTCGGGCGGGGCGACTCGCCGAACGGCGGATCCGCTCGAGGTCGGTCTCGTACGAAGGCCGCGCGGTCGTCGAGGTTCCGGTCGCCGGCGTCGCCGGTCGTGGGCTCGGCGGGTACTGCGGCACGCGGCCGTGGCCGCTGGGGAGCGGGGTGGGCCGAACCGGCTCCGGCGCTTGGCCTCGCGACACCTGGTGGGTGACCTGCCGGATCTCGTTGGTGACGTCGAAGTCGACCGGGACGATGTCGATCTGCGGCGAACGGCCGGGGGTGCTGTCGAACTGCCGCGTTCCGGCGAGGCGCCGGCGGACGAAGTCGATCTCGTCCGGGTCCGCGAGGTCGCCGGGGGCGATGTTGCGGAACTGGTTCAGGGCGACCTGCCGCTTCGTGTAGGGGTTGTCCCCCTGGATGTTCACGTTGATGCGGCGGATGCGGTACGGGCGGTCCTCGTCGATGCGGAAGACGATGTCCGCCTCGCCGGGCGTCTCCAGGAAGCGGGGCACCGCCTCGACCTTCGCGAAGATGCGGCCCAGCTTGCCGTACCGACCGCGAATCTCGGCGACGTCCTTGTTGAGGTCGCGCTCGTTGAAGTACTCGCCCGAGAGGAGCGCCATCTCCTCGGTCAGCTCGCGGGTGCTGTAGATGTCGTTGCCGACGAACTCGACGTCGCGGATGCGGTACCGCGGCCCCTCGGCGACCTTGTACTCCATCGTCACGCGGGACTTGTTCTCGGAGAAGACCGGCCGGGCGCCGATCTCGACGTCGAAGTAGCCGAGGCCGTGGTAGTACCGCTTCAGGGCGGCGATGTCGTTGGGGACGGTGCCGGGGTCGTACTTGCCGCCGAACCGCCAGAACCACGCCCGCTTCGTCTGCAGCTGCAGCCGCAGCACGGGCGAGCTGAGTTCCTCGTTGCCGACGAACCGCGTGCTGGTGACGCGGACCTTCGGGCCCTCCTCGATCTCGAAGACGACGTTGCGGTCGTCCGGGCGGCCCCCCTCGACGAGCTCGACCTTCACGAAGAAGTGGCCCTTGTCCCTGTAGTACCGCTCGATGCGGCGCACCGACTCGCGGTTGGCGGCCGGGTCGAACGCGCTGCCGACCTTCAGGCCGGTCTCGGCGACGAGGTGCTTCGTGTTCCTCTTGGTCGCCCCGCGGAACTCGACCGCTCGCACGATCGGTCGTTCGACGACGCGGAACACGAGCGACGGACCTTCGGGGGACTGCGTCGTTCGCGGTTCAATGCTGAAGAACCACCGCGTCCCGTACAGGGCCCGCACGTCCTCGCGAATCTGCTTCGCCGTGGCCGGGCGACCGGGACGGGACTTGATGTACTTGCCGATGGCGGACGCCGGAATCGTCTTGTTCCCCTCGATCCGCACGTCGACGAGCGGCTGCGTCTCGGCTCCGGTGACGGGGGGCGCGGCGAGTCGGGGCGGGGGCTCCCGGTCCGGCTGGGCGTTCAGTGTGGGCCGCTCGGCGAGGAGGCCGAAGGCGGCGACCGACACGACCGCTCCCGCGAACCAGGCGAGGCCCACCCGGCGAGGTGCCGGAGAGTCGGCGGGCGCGTCGGCTGGCCGGGTGTCGCGTGTGACACCGTTCACTGGATTCTCCCGGAAGGGACGGTCCACGGTCGGTCGCGGAGGACGCGATCGTGGTGACAGGTGGAGGTGAAGGGTGGGGCGGCTGCCCCGAATGGAATGGTCGGCGCTCGCTCGAGGGGGCCCGGAGCGGGCGGGATGCGGCTGAATATCGCATTCGCCGACCGGCCACAACCCGAATCCCGCCCGACTGGTCGCGCTTCGCCCGCCTCCTGCCGCGCCGCGCACCAGGACCGGCAGATCTCGCAGGTCGAGCCGGAGTCGCGACCTACAGCGACTCACCGAGGCGGTAAATCGACTCGGTGTCGAGCACGCGGTCGTTCGACTCGAACAGGCTCGCGACGGCCGCTCGGTGCAGCTTCATCTTCGCCCCCCCCACGCCGATCGCCCCGTAGACGATCGTCCCGTGCGTCTCGGCCGCCTTGTCCGTGACGGCGATCCCGTCGATCCCCAGCGGTGGCACGGCGTTGAGGTCGATCGCCACTTGGAGTCTCGGGCGGTCACTCCAGTCGGCCGCGGACAGGAACTGCACGCCCGCAGCCCCGGCCGCGATCAGGACGACGGCATCGGCGAGTGCGTCGACCGGGGCTTCACTCGTCGGCACGATCCGGGCCTCCGGCACGGCAGCGACCACGCGCGACGCAGCCGCTTCGGCGCGGTCGAGCGATCTCGACGTGACGACCACCTCGGCCCCCTCGAGAGCGAGGAGCTGGGCGGCCCGCAGTCCGACGGGGCCGGTCGCCCCGAGCACCAAGGCACGTTGCCCGGCGAGGTCGACGTGCTTCTTCGCCGCGAGCACGGCGGCGGCGGCGGTCGTGTTCGAGCCGTTCGAGTCCGCCATCGTCGAGACCCGCATCGGGCCGAAGAAGGTCTTGCCCACCTTCTCGAACACGGCCTCGCCCGCCTCGACGTCGCTGCCACCCACCCAGATCGCCGTGTTCTTCAGGTCGCCCGGGCCGCGGGTGAAGATCGCCCCGTGGACGAGCGGCTCGACGTTCGCCGGCGTGACGCCGCCGTAGGAGAAGATCTCGTCGGCCCCCGCGTCGACGGCGACGACGCGGTCGAAACTGCTTGGCAGCGGGTCGGTGTCGAGCTGGATGAGGATCTTCTTCATGGTGCTTTCGTCCGGCTCGAACGAGAGAAACCCGGCCTCTCAGAGAAGCCGGGTTTCCGGAGTCTTGGTGGCGACGGGTCGCTCAGCTGCCCGGGTTGTAGAACGGGTGGGCGGCGGTCGCGAGGCCGGCGATCGCCTCGTCGGCGCTCGGCTCGTTCTTCATCGCCCGCTCGATCGAGAGCTTCGTCGCCTCGTAGTTGAACTTGAAGATCTTGTCGTCGTCGTCCGCCTTCCAGTGGATGAAGACGCCGCAGACGATGCACAGGCTCTCGGCCTGGTCCTTGGGGATCGTCCCCTCGGCAACGCACTCGGTGACGGCCTTCGCCACGGCCGCCTGAGCGGGGCCGAACATCTGGACGGCCTGCTTGGCCTCCTTGATGGTGACCTTGGTGACCATCGCCGTCGCCGGCTTGACCGCCAGGTTCGGCTCGATGACGGCGAGCAGGTTGCTGTGTCCCTGCGACTGCTGGGCGAGGGCGTTCGCGAAGGCGATCCCGACCGGGCCGGACTTGTCACCGATCAGGAGATCGATGTGGGCCACGTTCGCGTCGTTCGGATCCGGGTCCGCGACCAGTGCCTCGCCGACGTACATGGACATCTCGCTCTCCTTGGTGCTCTTGATCGAACTGCGGTTGTGAAGTCGCACGCCGCCGTGCGTGGTCCGTCGGGACTCCTGCGGCGTGGTGACGGTCGGTACGCTTCGTCGGTCGGGACGGCCGCTTTCGGGGCCGCGCGACGGGCCGGTGATAACAAGATGACATCGCGAAATCCAGCAACCCGAGACGCCGACGTGGACGTGTTGATCATCGGGGCGAGTGCTCGCGCCGCGGCCGGGTCCGCCCACCGCGCGGGGCTCCGGCCGGCCGCCGTCGACCAGTTCGGCGACGTCGATCTCCGTGCGACGACGACCGGTCGCTACTGGTCCGGAGAGGCCCGTGAACTCGTCGAGCACGCCGCGTCGCTGCCGGCCGGGCCGTGGCTCTACACCGGGGCCTTGGAGAACGATCCCGGAGTCGTCGAGCGACTCTCCGGCACGCGAACGTTGTGGGGGAACGGCCGAACGGTGCTGGAGCAGGTTCGCGATCCACGCGGGCTGGCGGACTGCCTCGCGACCGTCGGCCCGTACGGGTTGGAGACCCGCCCGCACGACGATCCGCCACCTCGCGACGGACGATGGGTGTTGAAGCCGCTCCGTTCCGCGGCCGGTCGCGGAATCGCTCGGTGGACGACTGGTTGCCGCACGGAGCCGACCGCCGCCCACGTTTTCCAGCAGTACGCGTTGGGGCTCCCGTACTCGGCCCTCTTCGTCGCGGGCGAGACCGAAGCCGATCTCGTCGGCGTCACCCGACAACTCACGGCAGCCGGCAACCCGTTCGAGTGGCGTGGGAACCTCGGGCCGGTCGAGGTTCCTCTCGAGACGGAGACCGCACTGCGTCGAATCGGGGAAGGACTCACTCGGACGTTCGGTCTCCGTGGTCTCGTGGGCATCGACTTCCTGCTGGAGGACGCGAGCGACCCGGCCACGCTCTCCGTCACGGAGGTCAATCCGCGGTACACCGGCTCGGTCGAGCTGCTGGAGCACGCGACGGGTCGGCCGTTGCTGGCCGAACACGCGCGGTGCTTCGGGGCTGACGTCGTCGTCGAGCGGCGACCGCCGTGGTCCGGCTGCCTCGTGAAGTGGATCGCGTTCGCGAGTCGGCCCTTCGAGTTCCGCGGCCTCGTCGATCGTTCGCTCGGCACCGACCCGTGGGCTCTGCCGGACGTCGCCGACCGACCCCGCGACGGGACACCGATCGAGACGGGGCAACCGGTCTGCACGTTGTTCGGTTCCGGTCGGACCCCGAAGGCGGCCTTCGAGGAGGTTGCCTGCCGGGCAGAACGCACGCTCGTCGAGACGTCCGACGGAGGCGAATCGTTGGCGGAACTCGTTGAAGCGGTGAGTTTCGACGGGTAGGGTAACGTCGTCGAACACGACCCTCGTTGTTCCCGAGATCCAGTAGTTCGAGGCCATGTCGAAGCAGACGGACGTTCGGATCGTCGAGGCCATTCTCGAGACCGAGCCCATCCCGTTCCGAACGCCGCTCGTCTTCGGCGGCCGGGTGGTCGACACCAGCTTCCTGATCAACGTCGAGGTGACCGTCGAGACGCCCGGCGGCAAGCACGCCACCGGGTTCGGCAGCATGCCGGTCGGCAACGTCTGGGCGTGGCCGTCGGACCTCCCCGTCGAGAAGACCGCCGAGGTGATGCAGACCTTCGCGGAGGAGGTCGTCGACATCGCCAACCAGTACCCCGAGTACGGCCACCCGCTCGACGTCACCTTTCAGCTCTCCGGCGAGTACTACCACCTGGGCAAGACGCTGCCGGGACGGATCAAGATCGACGAGCCGATGCCCGAGCTGGCGCAACTCGTCGCCGCCAGCCCGTTCGACGCCGCCCTCCACGACGCCTTCGGTCGGGTTCACGGACAGAACGTCTACAACCTCTACTCGGACGACTGGGCCAGCCACGACCTCTCCGAGTACCTCGACGACGAGTTCGCGGGCGAGTACCTCGACCAGTACACGCTCCGCGAGCCGACCCCGCGGATGCCGCTCTACCACCTCGTCGGGGCGGTCGATCCGCTGACGGAGGCGGACGTCGAGAAGAAGGTGGGCGACGGCCTGCCAGAGACGCTCGGCGAGTGGATCACGAAGAACGGCCTCACGCACCTCAAGATCAAGCTCCGCGGCGACGACCTCGACTGGGACGTCGACCGGGTGCTCGCCGTCGAGCGGGTCGCCGCCGAGACGCAGGCCGGCCGCGGCATCGACACGTGGTTCTACTCGGTCGACTTCAACGAGAAGTGCGAGAACGTGCAGTACGTCCTCGACTTCCTGAACCGCGTCCGCGAGGGCTCGGCGGCGGCGTACGACCGCATCCAGTACGTCGAACAGCCGACGCACCGCGACCTCGAAGCGCATCCCGACAACACGATGCACGAGGCGGCCCGGCTGAAGCCGGTCGTCATCGACGAGTCGCTCGTCGACTACGACGCCCTGAAGCTCGCCCGCGAGATGGGCTACTCCGGCGTGGCTCTCAAGGCGTGCAAGGGGCAGACCGACTCGCTGCTGCTCGCCGCCGCCGCTCAGAAGTTCGGCATGTTCCTCTGCGTCCAGGACCTGACCTGTCCGGGCTACTCGTTCCTGCACTCGGCGTCGCTGGCCGCCCGCATCCCCGGCATCGCCGCCATCGAGGGTAACGCCCGCCAGTACTGCCCCTCCGGCAACACCAAGTACCGCCGCCGACTCCCCGGCATGTTCGAGATCACCGACGGCACGGTCGAGACGGCGAAACTCAACGGCCCCGGCTTGGGCTTCTGATCGGCGGCCGGCGCGGGTGGTGAAACGCGGAGATCGCGGAGGCGCAGAGGGCTGCAGAGGAGGGGAGGCTGGTGGATCACAACGAGGTCTCCGAGCGTGTGATCGGGTGTGCGATCGAGGTGCACAGAACGCTCGGGCCGGGCTCCTCGAATCGGTCTAGGAGGAGGCGCTCTGCCACGAGTTCACGGAAGCGGGACTTCGGTTCGAGCGACAGCAGCGAGTGCCGATCCGGTACAAGACGGTTCTGCTCGCGACACCGCTTCGGCTCGATCTGCTGGTCGAGGACAAGGTGATCGTCGACAACAAGGCCAAGGCGGAAGTGACACCGATCGACAAGCAGCAGCTCCTGAACTATCTCCGACTCTGCGACGTGAAACTCGGTTTGATCGTCAACTTCAACATCCTGAAACTCGTCGACGGAGTCACCCGCGTCGTCAACAACCCCTCTGAAGCCTGAAGAACTCTGCGGCCCTCTGCGCCTCCGCGCTCTCCGCGTTTCAACAACTCGTCGCACCTTCGCACAACGAAGACACCCACGTGACCCGACGACGAATCACTCTCGCCGTGGCCGTTCTCGTTGGCGTGACGAGCCACGCCGTGGCCGCTCGACCGAACGTCCTCTTCATCGCGGTCGACGACCTGCGGGACGAGCTCGGCTGCTACGGCAGCACGCCGGCGCTCACGCCGAACGTCGATCGGCTGGCGAAGCGGGGGATGTTGTTCGAGCGAGCCTACTGCCAGCAGGCGGTCTGCAATCCGTCGCGAGCCTCGCTGCTGACCGGCCGCCGGCCCGACACGCTCCGCATCTGGGACCTCCCCACGCACTTCCGCGAGCGGATGCCCGACGTCGTCACGCTGCCGCAGCACTTCAAGAACCACGGCTACTTCACCCGCGGCATCGGCAAGATCTTCCACAACTGGCGGCAGGAGATTCACGGCGACCCGACGTCTTGGAGCGTTCCCTCCGTGATGCACTACAACACTCACGGGGCCGACGTCGCCGAGTTGCCCGAGGGGACCGAAGTGCCGCCGAACCTCGCGTCGCACCCGCGGGTCGAGTGCCGCGACGTGCCGGACGAGGCGTACTTCGACGGCCGCATCGCGAATCTGGCGGTCGACGAACTGGCGACGCGAGCGAAGCGGGACGAGCCTTTCTTCCTCGCCGTCGGGTTCTGGAAGCCGCACCTCCCGTTCAACGCGCCGAAGAAGTACTGGGACCTCTACGACCGCACGAAGATCGAGCTTCCCGCGGACCCGAACCCGCCGAAGGACGGGCCGAAGATCGCCCTGCACGACGCCCGCGAACTGCTACGGACGAAGAAGACGCTCACCGAGGCGGACGTCCGGGAGCTTCGGCACGGCTACTACGCCGCCGTCAGCTACGTCGACGCCCAAGTCGGCAAGGTGCTCGAAGCGCTCGAGGAACACGGTCTCGCCGACGACACGATCGTCGTCTTCTGGTCCGACCACGGGTTCCACCTCGGGGAGCACGGGTTGTGGGCGAAGACGAGCTGCTTCGAGTACGACGCGCGGGTTCCGTTGATCGTCGCCGCACCGAAGTCGAAGGGGGTTGGCGTGAAGTCACCGGCACTCGTCGAACTGCTCGACCTCTACCCCACGCTCGTCGAACTTGCCGGTCTACCGGTCCCCGAGGGACTCGAGGGGCGGAGCCTCGTGCCGCTGCTCGACGGGACGGCGGAGAGCGTCAAACCGGCCGCCTACACGCAGCACCCACGGCCCGCCTACTACAAGGGGAAGCCGGAGGCGATGGGCGTCTCCGTCCGCACCGACCGCTACCGCTACACCGAGTGGCGCGACTTCACGACCGGCAACGTGCTCGCCAGGGAACTGTACGACCACGAACACGACCCCGGCGAAACGCGAAACCTCGTCCATTCACCGGTCCTGCAGAAGGCACTGGAAGAAGTCGGGCGGCAGTTGGACCGAGGCTTCCCGCGGTCGCCGTACGTCGACGGCGAGTAGTCTCGAGGAAGCTGCTTGAGGCTGCGAGTGGCGACGAGTAGTCTGCGAAGTGCCGGGTTCAAGTCCCCTCTCACTCCCGGCTCGTTCTCCGGCACTCGCACCGAGGAGGACTTCGCATGGAACGAGAAGACTTCGCCCTGCACGTGTTTCCCGCCATCGGCGTGGCCCTCGTGGTCCTGATGGTCCTTCTCGTGTTCTTGACGACCGTCAAGCGGAAGCACCTCTCGCCATTCTTCGCGTTCAAGGCATACGTGCTGTTCGGGGCGGTGACGGTGTTCGGCGGCTACATGGCTGTCTCGCCGTTCCTGAAGGGGCACACTCTTGCCGAGGTGCTGGCGCTCGACGACGAGCCGGAAGAGGTCGCGGACGACCCAACGCCGCCGCCGGACGTCGAGCCACCGAAGAGTCGCGAGCTGCCGGAGATGTCCGAGGCCGAGGCCCACATGACGATCTCTTTGCTGAAGGCGCGCTCCAGCTTCAGCCGCGTCAACGGGATCGAGAAGCTCTTGAAGCGGTCGCCGCCCGAACGGAATCGCCAGGCGGTGTTCCAGGCACTGCACCCGTTGACCAACGACCCGGACGACGAGGTCCGAGAGGCCGCCCGCCGCGCGATGGCGACACTCCGGTGACCGCTGCCCCCGGTCACCGCTTCCAGACGACGACCTCTCGGGCCGTGCCGGCCTTGTCGCGGCGGCTGAGGGTCACGACGAGCGAACGGCTCGCCTCGCGGGTGCGGAGCACCTCCTCGACCCCCTCGACCGTCGCCACCGGGACGCCGCCGATCTCCTCGATCACGTCGTACAGGCGGACGTGTTCGGAGAGCGGGCTTCCCTCGGCCACGCGGAGGACGAGCAGCCCCTGCAGCGAACGACGGTAGCCGAGCTGCTCGGCGACGTCGCCGTTCAACGTGTGCAGCGTGAGTCCGATCTCCTCGACGTCGATCCCGGCCCCCGGTCGGTCGGCGTCTCGCGACCGTTCCTCCAGTTCCACGCGGTCGCCCAGCACGACCGGGACGGAGATGCGTCGCCCGTTCCGCCAGACGACGAGCGTGACCTCGCGGTCCACCGGCGTCAGGCTGACGAGGTTGATCAGGTGGTTCTCGTCCTGGACCGAGACGCCGTCGAACTGGAGCACGACGTCGTTGTACTGCAGTTCGGCCCGGGCGGCCGGGGTGCGTGGGTAGACCTGCGTGACGCGGGCGCCGACGACGCGGTCGAGCCGGAGACGGTGCACCATGGCGGCGTCGAGGTTCGGGTCGAGCTTCACGCCGAGATAGGCCCGACGGACCCGGCCGTCGCGGAGGAGTTCCCCGACGACGCGGCGGGCGAGGTTGGACGGGATGCTGAAGCCGATGCCGTCGTTGCCGCCGCTGTTGGAGGCGATCGCCGTGTTGATGCCGACGATGCGACCGTCGAGATCGACGAGCGGCCCGCCGCTGTTGCCGGGGTTGATGGCGGCGTCGGTCTGCAGGAAGTCCTGGTTGAGCAGTTCGGAGTCGGGGCCGAGCCGCAGCGACCTTCGGCCGCGGGCACTCAGGATGCCGAGCGTGACCGAGTGCCGCAGTCCGAACGGGCTGCCGAGCGCGAGGACGAAGTGGCCGATCTCGAGGTCGTCGCTGTCGGCCCACTCGGCGGGGAGCACGTCGTCCACCGGGAGCGCGAGCACGGCGAGGTCGGTCGCCTCGTCGGTCCACAGTCGTTCCGGACGAACGACCCGCCCGTCGTGCAGCCGCACGTTGACGTGTTCGAGGGCCGCACCGCGGATCACGTGCCGGTTCGTCACGACGTACGGCCGTGCGTCGCCACCGTTCCGGACGATCACGCCGGACCCGGTCTCCTCGAGCAGCCCGTCCTCGACCGTGCGGCGTTCACTCTGAATGTGGACGACGGACGGAGTCGTCTTCGCGGCGACGCGTGCGAGGGCACCGCTCGTGGCGGCGAGGGCGTTCGACTGCTCCTCCGCGCGGTCCCGGCCGAGGGCGTCCCCGCCGGCCGTGGCCAAGTCGTCCCAGAGGCCCGCGCCGACGACCAGCCCAACCACCAGCCCGCCGGCGAGCGTACCGAACAGGGAGAGACAGTAGAGACGCCGTGACATGTCCGCGACCTCGGTCGAGCTGGGTTCGGGAGCGCTGGGAGCGCTCGCTTTCGGAAACCTAGCTCGTGCGGAGTGTGGCGGTTCCGAAACGACCTCGTCGTCCCCCGGAGACGTTCAGGTCGTCGGGGTGGTGCGGCTCCTGCCGACCCGCTCTCGGTCCCTCGCCGCGCAGCGAAAACGGGCACGCCGGTGGCGGCATGCCCGTTGGAGTTCGCTTCGTCAAGTGGCGGCGTCAGTCGACGTCGATGTCTCGCAGCGTCAGCTCGCGGTCGGACATCCGGCCCTCGAACTCGAAGGCGGACTCCCAGTCGGCGTCGGTGTCCTCGTCGAAGCCGCCGTTCAGCTCGCGTTGCCGCTGGCACTCCACGCACAGCGTCGTGTAGGGGAGCGCCTGAAGTCGGGCGACCGGGATCGACTTCCCGCACGCCTCGCACTTGCCGTAGGTGCCGTCGCGGAGGCTCTTGAGGGCCCGCTCGACCATGGCGAGTTCGCGGCTCTCGAGCGACGCGATTCGCGAGTTCAGCTCGTTGCAGGCGCCGTCGTGTGCCTCGTCGCCGATGTCCCCCGGACCCCGCGTGCCGCGGTCACCACCGAGGTTGAGATCGCCGGAGAGTTTCGAACGCAGGTCGTCTCGCTGGGCGACGAGTCGCTTGTGAAGACGGAGCAGGGCGTCTTTTCTGGCCATGGGTCGGTCCTTGGTGTGATCTCGGGGCGCGATGAGGCCCGCTGGAAGGCTCGGAATTATGCGTCGCGAAACCAGTCGGCCAACTCTATCACGGGGCCGGCGGCCTGCCGGAACGTCCTCGACGTCGCCCGTTGGTCGCCGCACAGGACGGGGGAGTGTCCCCAACTGCATTCTGTGAAGGACGTTGCGTTGACATGTCTGTGCGCACACGATTCGGGCGAGAACCGCGGCCTGTGCGGGAACCGGCCGCCTTCGGGGATTCCCCGCGGTTTTCGACTCCGTGCAAGCTGTTGACTTCAAGAAACTTGCGCTGCGGCCCGTCTGCCGACGCGTTCCACGACGGCAACGTGGCCAATCGGTGTCGATTCCCACATGGATTCTTGGCAGCAACCCGGAGGAATCCGACGGATCAACCGATTGCGGGCCGATCGACACTTGGGTCGAGACCGATGCGTCACGGCTGCTCAAGCGGCTCGGGCGGGTCGAGAGCGGCGACGCGGCTCGCTCTTCCAGCGGCGGTGCACCCAGAAATACTGTTCGGGTGATCGCCGGACGGCCCGCTCGAGGGCATTCGTGTAGCACGCCGTGAGGAGCTTCAGCCCGTCCGGGTGGTTGGCGAAGCGGTCCGTGTCCACGATCTCCTCGCAGCCCAGCTCGAAACGTGTCCACCGACTCCCGCGGAAGTCGTCGGGCAGCCTTCGAGCCGACGAGACGACGACGACCGCCCGGTGCTGCAAGGCGAGCAGACCGATCGACTTGAACGTGGAGGCCGGGCGGCCGAAGAACTCGACGAACAGCCCCTTCGGGCCGGCGTCCTGGTCGCACAGCATGCCGACGGCGCCTCGTCGCTCGAGTTGCTCCACGACGAGCTCGGCGCTCCCCTGCTTCGGAACGAGCAGGTGGCCGTCCGCCTGCCGGTACTTCGCGAACCAGTCGTGCAGGTACGGGTTGTCGAGGTCACGGGCGACGACGCACATCCGGTAGCCGTACAACCCCAGCAAACGGTTCGCGATCTCCCAGTTGCCGAAGTGGCCAGTGAGCATGATCACGGGGCGGCCGCTGCACAGGGTGCGGGACATCTCCTCGCGGTGGCGGAACGTGACGACGTCCGAAGTGTTGTACAGCCGCAGCTTTCGCGGCAGCTGGAGGATCTCGACGACCATCCGGAACAGGTGCGTCCACATCCCCTCGACGATCCGCAGCACCTCCTCCTCTTCGAGCGGCCCGAGCGCCCCGAGGAGGTTCTCGCGGGCGACCTTGTACCGGGTCAGCTTGCGAGGCAGCACGCGGGCGAACACCCAGCCGAGCCACTCACACGCCCGGACGGAGGTGCGCCAAGGCATGGCCTGCACGAGGGCGACGACACACCGGAAGGCCGTGTACTCGAGGAGATGTCGGGTTCGCCGCCACACGGTCTCGGTCCTCCGGTCGCCGTCGGGAAGTCGGACGGGCGGCGGAGTGTCCGCGTGCTTGGCGGTCCGGGTCAAGGTCGATCGGCCGCCGGAACTTCGCGCGAAACGGTTCAAGTCCCGCACCCGGTCGTGCCGATGCAACCGGCACGACCAGACTCCTTCGCACCCGAACGTTCCCGTCCACCGCGACGGCACTTCAGGAACACCGACATGTTCGACGCACTTGCTCGCGATTTGCAGCTGTCCGAGGCGGCTCCCGGAGTGCTCGCCTCCGCGGCCGGAGTTCTACTCGTCTGGTCGGCCCCGTTCGTCTGGGCCTGTATCGCCACGGGAAGAGTCCCCCGGCGGTTGCGCAACCTCGCCTTCTGGCTGGTCGGCGGCTGGCACGTCGCCGCCGCCGCCGTCCTGATCGTCGTGTTCGGCGTTCACCACGTCGTGCTGGCGTTCCTCGCCGGCGGGGCGTTCGCCCACGCGGCCGGCCTGTACCTCGGCGACGGTGACGTCGATGCCGCGTACGAGCGCTTCGATACGGTCGGCGAGGACGCGAAGCCGGTCTCCGACGAACCCGCGGTCTCGAAGCCGCGGATCGCTCGCGTGGACGCCGCCTGACGGCGAGACTCAGCGGCGGATCTCGAAACGGTCGAACGTCTCGTCCGAGTCGAACGTCGTCTCGTCGCGTTGATCGACGTGCCCGGCCATCGCTTCCTCGACGGCCGCGACGAACGCGTCGATCACGGCCGCCCCGGCGTGCGCGACGAGTTCCACCGTGCCGTCCGACTGGTTCCTGACGAACCCGGTCACCGGGAACTCGCGAGCCACCCGTCGTGTGGTCACGCGAAACCCGACACCCTGCACGCGACCGTGGAAGACGACCCGCCGCGTCTCGTCGCTCATCGACTCACTCCGTTTCCCCGGTCCGTCAGTTCGACCCCGCGACCTCGGCACCGCGGCGAACGTGCAGCAGCAGCGGCGGCGAGGCCTGTTCGCCCTGTCCGCGGCTGACGGCGTGCATCAGACGGTCGGTCTCCGGGACCCAGTCGGCGGCCTGCAGGAACAGCACCCGCTCCGTCTGCCCCGGCAGCAGCGTGATGCCGTTGAGGCCGAGGTCGGCGACGATCACACCGTGCGGCAGGTTGTCCACGTCGAACCGCAGCGGCCCGTTCGCTCCGTTCCGTTCGATCTTAAGCACGACGGTCGTCCGGGTGCCGGGGCGGACGACGATGTCGCCGGTCCCGGTGTCGAGGTTGCCGGCCGGTTCGTGCGGCTCGAGCCACAGCCGCACGTTCGGCTTCTTCGCGACCTTGATCTCGCCGAGGTCGCCGAGCGGCTTCTCGACGACCTTGCCGTCGATCGTCGCCCGGGCCGTCACCCGCACGGCGGACCACTGCTCCTTCGTCGGCGCCTCGGCGTCCGGGGTCGCGTACAGAACCGACCGGGCCTCGACGTGCCCGGCTTGAACGGTGACGGGACTCGCGGCCGAGAAGCCGGGCGGCAGGTTCTCGACGGTGATCTCGACCGGTCCCCCGAAGTCGTCGATCCGGTTCGCGGTGAAGATCATCCGCCGGCCGCTCCCGGCCGCGACGGTCGGGTTCTTGCCGCCGACCGAGACGCCGAAGTCCGGTTTCGGCGGGCGAACCGTCAACTCGTACCGGTGGTTCGGGCTGCCTTGGCCGCGGACGTCGCTCACGCGGATCAGGTACGTGCCGTCGGTCGGGGCGGTGAACACGAGCCGCGAGTCTCGCCCGGCCGCTCGCCAGCCGCCGTCGTCGTTCTGGAAGTAGAGCGGGAAGACCGGCAACCCGTTGTCCACGATGCGTGCGCCCGGCTCGTGCGGCGTGACGACGTAGACCGGGTCGTCCTTCGCGTGGATGGTGGCCGACGTGTCGAAGTAGTTCCGCCGCTTGCCGTTCACCTTGTAGAAGTTGAACCCGCTGTCCGGCCCCTCCGGCATACGGAAGATCCTGCAGACCTCGCCGCCGAGGTAGAGGTACTGGTTCAGCTCCATCTCCTGCCAGTTCTTCACGCGGACGTCGACCGTGTTCGAGTCGATCGGCCGGAACGTGATGTAGGAGTCGCGGACGGCGTGCAGCAGCCGGCGGAGGACGGGGCGGCCGTCGGCGTGCAGGACCTCGACGCGGGTGTCCGTCGGCCACTTCTTGCGAGCGGCGAACGTCTCGACGACTCGCCGTTCTCCCGCCTTCAGTTCGAAGCGGAAGAAGTCGGCCTCGCCCGGCTTCTCGAGCGTGCCGGTCGCCTTGCCGTTCTCGTCGAGGTCGGCGACCGCGCTCTCGTCGACGTCGTAGGGCTCGCGGGCGTCGACGAACGTCTCGCCGCGGGGAGCCGTCACGTCGCCGACGTCGACCTTTTCGAGGCTCCCGTCGAGTCGGCCGAGCCAGAGGCCGCGGCCGTCGGCCGAGAAGGTCAGCCCGGCGACCCAGTCGGACTGGTCGGGCAGCGTCTTGAGTGGTCCGAAGGACTCGGCGTCCCACAGTTTCACCGTGCCGTCCTCGGCCGAGCTGGCGAGCCGGGTGCCGTCGGCGTTGAAGGCGACCTCGACGATGGCCGCGTCGTGGGCGAAGCGGGCGAACCGCATCGGGTTCGTCCCCTCGCGCCCCCCCGCGGTGACCTCCCAG
>JANQQW010000297.1 GCA_028284885.1 Planctomycetaceae bacterium | reverse complement strand
CGCCGCGGGTCGGCTTCGAGTACGAAGTGGCCGTGCTGCCCATCACGGTCGCGGCGCTCATGCACGGCGACTGGGTGGCTCGCAAGCTCACGGTGCAGGACGGGATCGACCGCGTGCTCGTGCCGGGGTGGTGCGACGGGGACCTCGACCAACTCGCGGAGCGCTTCGGCGTTCCGTTCGAGCGGGGGCCGAAGTCGGTGTACGACCTGCCCGAGTACTTCGGCCAAGGCCGCCGCGCTCCGGTCGATCTCTCAGCGTACGACGTCGAGATCCTCGCGGAGATCAATCACGCGCCCCGAATGTCCGACGCGGAGATCGTCGAGACGGCTCGTCGGTACCGCGACGACGGGGCGGATCTGATCGACGTCGGCTGCGTGCCAGGCGAGTCGTGGTCGCGTGTCGGCGAGGTGGTGCAGCGACTCGTCGAGGACGGATTCTGCGTCTCGATCGACAGCTTCGACCGAGCCGAGGTCGAGGCAGCGGTCGCATCCGGTGCCGAGTTGCTGTTGAGCTGCAACGGGTCCAACCTCGCGTGGGCGGCCGAACTCGGGATCGAGGTCGTCGCGATCCCCGACGAGCCGACCGACCTCGATTCGCTGACTCGGACCGTCGAGAGGCTCGTCGAGCGAGGCGTACCGTTTCGCGTCGATCCGATTCTCGAACCGATCGGCTTCGGTTTCGCCGCTTCCTTGGCCCGGTACCAACTCGTCCGCGACCGTTGGCCCGACGTGCCGATGATGATGGGCGTCGGCAACCTGACCGAGTTGACCGAGGTCGACAGTGCCGGGGTGAACGTGCTGCTCGCCGCAATCTGCCAGGAGCTGCACGTCCACAGCGTGCTGACGACGGAGGTGATCAACTGGTGCCGGTCGGCCGTGCGGGAGTTCGACCTGGCCCGGCGACTCGTCCGTCACGCCGTCGTCCACCGCACACTGCCCAAGCACGTCGAGTCGTCCCTCGTGATGCTCCGTGACGCGAGGGTTCGAGAGTTGGGGGCGGAGGCGATGAACGAGCTCTTGAACCAGATCCGCGACGCGAACTTTCGCATCTTCGCCGAGCGTGGTGAAATCCACGTGCTGAGCCGCGACGGCTACTGGCACGGCCGCGACCCTTACGAGGTCTTCGACGATCTCCTGGCGGACACGTCGACCACCCTCGACGCGTCGCACGCCTTCTACCTCGGCTACGAGTTTGCGAAGGCGGCCACGGCCCTCACGCTCGGCAAGCGATACGATCAGGACAACGCCCTCGACTGGGGCTTCCTCACAGTGCCGGAGGTGAGTGCACTGCAGCGACGGAAGGACAAGGGAGAAGGATGAACGCTCGAGACGGGGAGACGAGGGAGGTGGGAGACGGAGATCGACAGCCGACTCCCCCCACCGCCCGATCCCCGCACCCCGTCACCACGGCCCACGTCGTCGAACTCTTCCCTGCCCCGACGGTCCCGATCGCACTCGGCGCCGTCGCCGAGTGGCCGGGGGTCGTGTTGTTCGACAGTGCCGCCAGGCTGGGGCGGCTGGGGAGGTACTCGTTCCTCTCTGCCGATCCGTTCGAGCAGATCGAGATCGACCGCGTGGTCTTCGGCGACGATCCGTTCGAGTCAGTCCGAGCGGCGAGCGAGCAGTTTCGCGGCGAGCCGATCGTGGGGTTACCGCCGTTCCAGGGCGGCGTGGCGGGTGTGCTCTCGTACGAACTCGGCCGTGCGTGGGAACGGTTTCCGCGGTCCGACGTCGACGAGTTCGCACTGCCGGATCTCTCCGTCGGTCTCTACGACTGGGTGCTCGCGTGGGACCACGACCAGGAGCGGTGCTGGCTGATCTCGCAGGGCTGGCCGGAGACGGACTCGTCGGAGAAACAGCAGCGTGCACGGGCGCGGGCGACCGCCGTCGAGAGTCGCATCCGTAGCTGCGTTGCCACGCAACGCAGTCGAACGGCGAGCGACACTCACTCCGCCACCAACCCGTCGCCCGTCGATGCGGCAAGCGACTTCACTCGGCCCGAGTACCTCGAGGCCGTGCGGCAAGCCGTGGAGTACGTGCACGCCGGCGACGTGTTTCAGGTGAACCTCTCGCAGCGGCTCCTGTTCGACGTGACCGAACCGACGCTCGAGTTGTACGAACGTTTGCGGCGGGTGAACCCTGCTCCGTTCGCCGGGCTGTACCACGGGGACGACTGGTCCGTCCTGAGTGCTTCGCCAGAGCGGTTCCTGCAGGTGGCCGGGCGCGAGGTCGAGACGCGGCCGATCAAGGGGACCCGCAAACGGCAGGTGCGCGCCGAGGCGGATCTGTTCGGTCGCGACGTGCTCGGCCAGAGCGAGAAGGACCGGGCCGAGAACGTGATGATCGTCGACCTGCTCCGGAACGACTTGTCCCGCGTCTGCGAGCCGGGGTCGATCCGCGTGCCGGAGCTCTGTTCGATCGAGTCGTACGAGACCGTCACGCACCTCGTCTCGGCGGTCCGCGGCCGGCTTCGCGAGGAATGCGACGTCTGGGACCTGCTGGCCGCGACGTTTCCCGGGGGATCGATCACCGGGGCCCCGAAACCGCGGGCGATGGAGATCATCGCCGAACTCGAACGGACGGCCCGTGGCCCGTACTGCGGCAGCCTGTTCTACGCCGGATTCGACGGCAGCTTCGACTCGAGCATTCTGATCCGCACGTTCGTCGAACGGCACGGCCGGCTGCAGTGCCGCGTCGGCGGCGGCATCACTGCCCAGTCGAACCCGGCCGCGGAGTTCGAGGAGACGCTCGCGAAGGCCGCCGGCATGATCGACGCCCTGCCCCGTTCGGCCGACCCCCAGCCCCGATCCGAGACTCCGGCCGCGGCCTCGCGAACCGACGTCGTCAACTGGTGAGCCGTCGTGATCCTGCTGATCGACAACTACGACAGCTTCGTCCACAACCTCGCCCGCTACTTCGCGGAGATGGGGTGCGAGACGCTCGTCGTGCGTGACGACGCCGTCGATCGTTCGGCCGTACGACGACTGTCGCCGCAGGCGATCGTGCTGTCACCCGGGCCGTGCAGTCCGTCGGAGACCCGGTCGAACCTGGAGGTCGTGCGGGAGTTCGGCGGTGTCGTGCCGCTGCTGGGGGTCTGCCTGGGGCATCAGTCGATTGCCGCGGCCCACGGGGCGAGGATCGTGCGGGCCCCCGAACCGGTGCACGGTCGGACGTCCCCCGTGCACCACGACGGGGACTCGCTGTTCGACGGGATTCCCTCGCCGTTCGACGCCACGCGTTACCACTCCCTCGTCGTCGACGAGTCGACGCTGCCGAGCGAGTTCGTCGTGACGGCGAGACTGGAGGACGGCACGCCGATGGCAATTCGCCACCGCGATCATCTCGTGGTCGGTGTGCAGTTCCACCCAGAGAGCGTCCTCTCGCCGCACGGCCCCCGGGTGTTGGCGAACTTCCTGGACCTCGCCGGTGTTCCGCGCGCGAACGGACTCCCGTGCGACCTCGTCGCCGACGAGCCGCCGTCCGGTGAAGCGTCCGACGACCGACCCGTCCACTGGTGACGGTTGCCCCTGCGGCCTCGGCAAGGCGTGACGACTGGGCCGACCGTGCGCTCGTTCGTCCCACGGGCGAAACCCGCAGAATCGTCACAACCGGCCCCCGACCCGGAGGGACTGTCGCATCGCTCGTGTCCGAAACGACTCGACGCGTAATCGGGACCGATGTTTCCGAGGTGCGGTCCTACGGTTGTCACGATGCGAGGGTTCGACATGACTCGGCGGAATTCGGTGCGGTTCGGCCTCTTCCTCTCAAGTCTGCTGACGGTCGCCTCGGCCCTGCCCGCGGCCGGACCGAAGTGGGAGACCGATCTCGCCAAGGCCGAGAAGCGAGCGCGTGAACTCGACGTGCCGATCCTGCTCCATTTCTACGCCGACTGGTGCGGTCCCTGCCGCACGATGGAGCGAACCGTTCTGAACGGAGGGGAGGTGACCCGGCGTCTCGGCAGCAGTGTGATCGGCGTGAAGCTGAACTCGGACCACAACAAGGCCGTCGTCAGCCGCTACAACGTGCGGGCCCTCCCCTGCGACGTGCTGATCGACCCGTCTGGCCGGGTGCTGGAGCGTTCCGAGGGGATGAAGCAGTCGTTCGCGTACACGGCCATGCTGGACCGCGCCGCTTCGCGACACGAACGGACGAAGCAGAACCTGATCGCCTCCTCGACGAAGCCGAAGGCTCCGGAGGCGACGGAGGCCGGGACCGAGAAGCCGGCCGAGCCGATCGAGATCGCGCCGCGGGACGAGTACGTCGACGAGGGCCCGATGCTCGACGGCTTCAGCCCGGTCTCCCTCGCCAACTCGCGACAGTGGATCGAGGGGCGGACCGAGTTCAAGGCGACGCACAAGGGGCAGACCTACCTGCTCGCCAGCGCCGCCGAACTCGCCGCGTTCGAGGAGGAACCTGCCAAGTACGCCCCGCGGCTGCTCGGCTGCGATCCGGTCCTGCTGCAGGAGAGCGACCGAGCGCTCGAGGGAAGCACCGACTTCGGCGCCTTCTTCGACGACCACCTGTTCCTGTTCACGTCCGAGGAGACGCGGGCGAAGTTCCGCAAGTCGCCCTACAGGTACACCCGCACGCGACACGTCATCCGGGCGAGCGAGATTCGCCGACTGCAGTGACGATCGCGACGGGGCTCAGCCCCCACGCTGCTTCTGGACGGCGTCCCTGAGCCGCAGCAGCTGCGTCCGAATCGCGTCCTCGAGCCGTTCCGTGTCGTTGGCGACGTGCCGGACGACGCCCGTGTGGTCGACGACGAAGTAGGTCGGCACGTCGTGGATGCCGTACCACTCGGCCACCGGGTGCTTCCAGCCGCGTCGGGCCGGGTCCGAGTGGAACAGGTGCGGGCACTGGAGGTCGTTCTTCTCGACGAACGCGTCCACCGGGGCCTGTTCGGTGTCGAGGTTCACGCCCAGCAGGTTCAGGCCGAAGCGGCCGTACTTCGTCTGCAGTTCCTTCAGCGCGGGCAGCTGCGTTCGGAACGACTTGGCGGTGGCGTTCCAGAACACGACGACGACCACGCGTCCCCGGTGGTCCTCGACCGAGGTGAAGCCGCCGTCGACGGTGGCCCCCTTCAGTTGCAGCGGCTTGCCCACGAGGTCGAGACGTCGGAGCGACCCGGCGGCGAGTCGCCCCTCGCGGGTGTCCGGGTAGCGAGCCTGCAGGATCGCGTAGCACTTCGCCGCCTCGTCCACGATGCCGTGGAGTTCGCACGAACGCCCGGCACTGCCGAGGGCCGGGGCGGCGATCTCCTTCTCGCCCGGATAGTCCTGGGCGAACAGTCGGGCCTGCCGAGCGTACTCGGCGATCCAGTCGGGGTTCTTCGATCCATGCTTCGCGGCGACGGACTGGGCGTAGCGGAGCAGCGTTAGCGCCCCGACCGCCGCGGCCGTGGAGTCCGGGTCCCGCTCCGCGAAGTCCTCGGCGTCGGAGTAGAGCTGCCGCACGTGGGCCTCGTCGCCGGTGAGCGCGAGTTGCAGCCGGGCCTCGAACAGCCTGCGGGCCGCCTCGTTGAGCAGGCTCTCCGAGCGGGGGTCGTCGTGAGTGGCAACGATCGACTGGAGAGCGAGCCTTACGATCTTCAGGTTACGTTGCTCCAGAGCGGCAGCAAGGGACTCCTTGTCGCCCGTCGGAGGGAGCGAGCGTGTGCGCAGCACGTCGATCTCCGCGAGGTACGCCTGGGCCGACCCGGGAGCCGGCCCGTCCACGAACTCGGGATGGACGACTCCGCCGTTGCCGCCCCCGTGTCCACCGACCGGCACGATCGGCTTGCCCGGAAGCTCGGTGGAGATCGACGCCGTCGGGGGGGCCGTGCGGGCGTCGCCGGCGTCGGACGTCGAGGCACCGGCGGGCGGAGGCGAGTCTCCGCAGCCGAGGGCGACGAACGAGGCGAGTCCCGCGAGAGTGACGACGGCAACCTGCCGTCCGTGGCGATTGGTGATCACGACTCTTCGTCCTTGAAGAAGGCGTCGAGAACCGACGGATCCGCCTGCCGTCCGACGAGGCGAACCAGCACGACCGCCCGACCGGGGCGTCGCGCGGCGGAGGTTCTAACAGGAGTGCGCAACCGGGGAAAGGCGAGATCATCCGCCCGCGGACCGCCCAGCCATCGTTTCGGACGGCCCCGTGGACCGATAGGATGGCCCCTCGTCGAGGTCTGCCAGCAAGACGCCGGTCGAGGGACGAGTCTGCGATGTCGAACGAGGTCTCCAACGGTCAAGTGGCCGCCACGTCACCGCCGCCCGAGGACCACGTCGCCGAGCGGCGACGGCAGATCAACTCGGCCTCGCTGGCGATCATCGCCACGATCCTGTCCGTCGGAGCGGTCACCTACCTCGGAGCCGTCTTCCAACCGGTGCTGGTCGCCGTGTTCGTGTTCTTCATGATGCGGCCGGTCGCGAACTGGCTCGTCCGCCGCGGACTCCGGGAATGGGTCGCGTGGCTCACCCTGTTCGCCCTCGTTGTCCTGATCGGGCTCTCGGTCACGCAGCTGGTCTACGCCCAGTCGCAGAAGGTCCGCGAGTACGAGCCGATCCTCGAGGACTTCTACGAGAAGCTCGCCCAGCTCTCGGGCTACTCGGTGGAGGAGATCAAGAGCGTGGTCGTCACCGAGTTCCTCTCGATCTCGGCGGGCGAAGTCGCAACCCACGTCTTCGACTTCACGTTCTCGTTCGTCGAACTGGCGATCCTGGTCTTCTTCTACCTGATGTTCGTCATTCTGGACGCCCGCGACGTACCGGGGCGGATTCGCCGGGCCTTCCCCTCGGACACGGCGGACCACCTGATGCACGTCGGTCGCAGCATCATCGACGGAATCACCGAGTACGTCCGCGTGAAGACGCTCGTCTCCGCCGGCATGGGGATCTCGGCCGGGGTGCTGATGTGGTCGTTCGGAGTGAAGTACTGGCAGATGTGGGCGTTCCTGACGTTCCTCTTCAACTACGTGACCTACATCGGGAGCCTGCTGATCCTGGTCCCCCCGATCATCGTCGCGATCGCCTTCCCGTCGGTCGGCGGGATCACCGGGGCCTGCATCTTCAGTGCCCTCCTCTGCCTCAACCGGTTCGTCTGGATCGACTACGTCGAGATCAAGCACTCCGGCCGCAGCCTGAACATCAACTCGATCCTGATCCTGATGTCGCTCGCGTACTGGGGCAGCTTCTGGGGCGTGCTGGGGCTCATCCTCGCCGTCCCCATGCTGACCTGCGTGAAAATCGTGCTGTCCAACTTCGAGAGCACGAAACGGCTGGCGACGTTGATGACCGAGGACTGAAGGGGGCGAACCCTCTGGCGTCCCCCGGGGTCTTGCACTAGTCTCCCGCCTTCCACGGACGGTTCCCCAGCGCTCGGTCTCCGTCGATGAAGTCCACGGTGTTCCACGAGGCGGTCGATCCCGGCCTCGTCTCCATCTCGCAGTCCGTCACCGACTCCGACCTCCCGGCCCGCTACGCCGAGTTCGAGTCCGGTGCGTCCCTCGCGTGGTCCATCCAGTACCGCAAGCTGCAGTTCGTCGGCCGCGGCGGTCAGGGAGTCGTCTTCCGGGGCGAACGCCTCGGCGCGGACGGCTTCGTCCTCCCGATCGCCGTCAAGGTCTTCAGCCCGGGCGTGTACGGCTACGTCGAGGACTACGAGACGGACATGGCCCGCATCGCCGCCGTCGCGGTGAAGGTGGCCACCATCCAGCAGGACCACCTGCTCGACGTGCACAACTTCGTCGAGCAGGACGGCATCCGCATCATGGTCATGGAGTGGGTCAACGGCTTCAACCTCGAGCAGTTGCTCCACCCCGACATGCTCGCGCTCTCACGCGAACGACTCGACTCCGAGCGGTTCGACGACTTGAACAGCGTCGTCGTCACGTCCGGTCCGGACCACTCGCGGCTGAAGCCCGGCATCGCCATCCAGGTGCTGCGGGAATGCCTGACCGGCCTGGGCTCGCTGCACCGCGCGGGCGTGTCGCACGGGGACGTGAAGCCCTCGAACATCATGCTGAAGCGGACCGGCAACGCGAAGATCATCGACATCGGCTCCGCCGTCGACCTCGCCAGCACCAACCGCCGCCGTGCCTGGACGCCGACCTACGCCGCGCCGGAGATCCTCGAGGGCCGGCCGAACTCGCCGCAGTCCGACCTCGCCAGCCTCGGCTACGTCCTCATCGAGATGCTGGCCGGCCAGTCCCTGTTCTCCGGCCTGACCGACGAGGCCGCCCTGCTCGACGTGAAGCGGTCGCTCCCCGGTCGGCTGTGCGACGTTCTCCCCGAGGACGCCGTGCGCAACGAGACGTTGCTGCACCTTTGCGAACAGCTGATCGACATCGACCCGCAGAAGCGGGTGGCGAGTGCGGAGGAGGCGAACCTGGAGCAGGCCGCCCCGTTCCACCGTGAACTCGTGCACTCCGGCCTCGACAGCGACTACGAGAACGACCTCCGCGTCTGGATCGAGTCGCTGCCGGACGAGCCGGAGACGTCCAGGAAGCCCGTGGCTCCGCCTGCCCCGGTCCCACAGCCGGCGTGACCGCTCGCCTCAGTCTGCGGCGATCAAATCCAGGGCCTTCTCGGCGAACCGCTTGCCCAACTCGGCGTAGCCCTCCTTCGTGTAGTGCAGTCCGTCCTTCGGGCCGTTGAGGTCGTCCGTGTCCACCCACGCCCGATGGTCGTTCTTCTCACCGACCGCCACTTGCGCCTTCCGGACGAGTTCCCAGTGCGGCGTCTCGAGGCAGTCGCTGAGGCGGCCGACGACGACGTTCAGCCGCTCGACCTCCAGGTCCGTCTTCAACTGCTCGATCAGCCCCTCCAGGCTCTTCTCGTAGACGGTGCCGTGCTTCTCCTTGGCGTCCCGCTCACCCTGCATCCAGACGAACGTGTACGAGTCGACCTGCTTCTCGCCGACGGCCTTGCGGACGTCGGCCAGCAGGGCGTCGTACAGGGCACCGTCCGCCTTCGGCCCCTCGCCCTCGGCCGGCTTCCACTCCTTGTACCACCGCCGGATCGGCTGCCCGCCGCGGGCGTTCTTCACGACGATCACCTGGTGCCCGCTCAAACCCTTCGTCACCGTCGGCGTGAAGGAGAGCTTCGGGTCGAGTCCGGCCATGTTCGACTGACCGGACAGCACGAAGACGTGCGTCTCCCCGGCCTCGAGAGTGGCGAGCGACATGGCGACGAGCAGCAGGACGAGCAGGCGAGCGGACATCGAGGGTTCTCCGGGTGTCGAGTGGAACGTCGCGTGTACCGCGGGATTCTCGCCCACCGAGAGGCCCGCCCACAATCGTCGAGCGATCGACGACCGGACTCGCCCGCGTTGACAGTTCGACCGCCAGCCCTATGGTCGGGGTGAACGACACTTCAACTCGAACGAACGGACGAAGACATGGGTTTCGACGTCGCAGGATGCACGGCTCTGGTCACCGGGGCGAATCGCGGGATCGGCAAGGCGATCGTGGACGCTCTCGTCGCCGGTGGGGCCAAGAAGGTCTATGCGGCCGTCCGCAAGCTGGAGACGGCCGTCCCGGTCGTCGAGGAGCACGGCGAGAAGATCGTCACGATCGCCGTGGATCTCGAGAACCCGGACTCGATCGAGGCGGCCGGGAAGATCGCCGTCGACGTGTCGCTCGTCGTCAGCAACGCGGGCGTGCTGCGAACCGCGACCGCCGTCGCCGACGACGCCATCGAGAACCTGCAGTACGAGATCGACGTGAACGTGTTCGGCCTGATCCGCATGGCGCGGGCCTTCGCCCCGGTCCTCGCCGAGAACGGCGGCGGGGCTTTCGTCCAGCTGAACTCCGTCGCCTCGCTGAAGTGCTTCCCGCCCTTCGCGACCTACTCCGCCTCGAAGGCGGCCGCCTACTCGATCACGCAGGGGCTCAAGGAGACGCTCGGCGAACAGGGGACGCACGTCCTCAGCGTCCACCCGGGTCCCATCGACACCGGCATGGCGAGCGACGCCGGGCTCGAGGACACCGACCCGCCTTCCGTCGTCGCCGACGGCATCGTCGCCGCCCTCGCGGCCGGCGACTTCCACCTCTTCCCGGACCGCATGGCCAAGGACTTCTGGCAGGCCTACGAAGGCTTCGCGAAGAACGTCGTCGAGCCGTCGATGAGCGAGTGAGGAAGGCGAGCCCTACTCATCGTGAAGCAACTTCCCGCAGTGCGGGCAAGTTGCTCTGCGCTCGCTCAGTTCCTCGACGAAGGCCGAGCCGAGGATCGCCGTGGGGAGGGCAAGCAACCCGACCCCGAGGAGCGCGATCGCCGCAGCGAGGATCTTCCCGAGCGGAGTGATCGGGAACGCGTCACCGTAGCCGACGGTCGTCAACGTGATCACCGCCCACCACATGGTCGAAGGCACGTCGGGAAAGACCTCCGGTTGCGCTGAGTGCTCGGCGAAGTACATCAGGCAGGCCGCCACGATGGCCAAGACTCCGATCACGAACGCCGTCACGACAAGTTCGTGCCAAGACCGCCGGAAGACACGGCCGATCAGTTGCAGAGCTCGGGTGTAGCGGACGAGTTTGGCGAGTCGGAAGAGCCGGAACACTCGGAGCATGCGCACGAATCGCAGATCCACCCCGACAGCCCCCATGTAGTAGGGCAGGATCGCCAAGAGATCGACCATCGCGAGGGGCGTTATCAGGAAGCGGAGTCGTCCCGTGACCGCCTGCCTGTACCTTGGATCCGCCGTGCAGGCCCACAGACGAGTGAGGTACTCGACCGAGAAGACGACGACGCAGATCGTCTCGAAAGCGTCGAACAGTTCCCCGAACCGAGTACGGACCGAGTCGACCGACTCGAGAACGATCGCGACGACGCTGAGCACGATCAACGTCAGGATGACGATGTCGAAGACGCGACTGCTTCGATCGTCTCCCTTGGCGACTTCGACGACTTCCCACGCCCGCCGCTGAGTCGCAGGAGCTCTGCTTTCGGCTGCTCCTGTCTCTTCCGTCATCCCGCCTTCTCGATCGCCCGCTTCATCGCGGCGCCCATGTCGGCGGGGGACTCGGCGACCTCGATGCCGGCCGCTTCGAGGGCCTTGATCTTCTCCGCCGCGGTGCCGCTGCCGCCGGAGATGATGGCACCGGCGTGGCCCATACGCTTTCCGGGCGGGGCCGTGCGGCCGGCGATGAAGGCGGCGACCGGCTTGGTGACGTGCTGCTTCACGTACTCGGCCGCCTGCTCCTCGGCGTTGCCACCGATCTCGCCCATCATCAGGATCGCGTCGGTGCCGGGATCCGCTTGGAACAGCTCCAGGCAGTCGATGAAGTTCGTGCCGTTGACCGGGTCGCCGCCGATGCCGACGGCCGTCGACTGGCCCATTCCCTCGTTGCCCAGCTGCCAGACGCCCTCGTAGGTGAGCGTGCCGCTGCGGCTGACGAGGCCCACCGTGCCGGGATTGTGGATGTAGCCCGGCATGATGCCGATCTTGGCGACGCCCGGCGTGATCACGCCGGGGCAGTTCGGGCCGACGAGCCGGCTCTCCGGGTAGCCTTCGAGGAACTTCCTGGCCCGCACCATGTCGAGGACCGGGATACCCTCGGTGATGGCGATGATCAGCCCGACGCCCGCGTCGGCCGCCTCCATGATGGCGTCGGCCGCGAACGGCGGCGGGACGAAGATCATGGTGCAGTTCGCCCCGGTCTTCGCGACCGCCTGCTCGACGGTGTCGAAGACGGGGAAGCCGTCGATCTCGGTACCGCCCTTGCCGGGCGTGACGCCGCCGACCACGACCTCGGCCGGGTTTCGCCCGCACTCGGCCGCGTAGTCGCGGCAGTTCTGCGTGTGGAACAACCCTGCCTTGCCGGTGATGCCCTGGCAAATGATGCGGGTGGACTCGTCGACGAGAATGCTCATGGCAGTCGGCTTTCAGCGGTCAGCGGTCGGCTGTCAGCGGGGTGGGTTGCGGCGGGGACACTCAGGCGGAGAGCGAGCCGACGACCTTCTGGGCGGCGTCGGTGAGGTCGGTGGCGGTGACGATGTCCCGGCCGGACTCGGCGAGCATGGTGCGGGCGAGTTCGACGTTCGTCCCCTCGAGCCGGACGACGAGCGGGACGGTGAAGCCGACCTTCTCGTACGCCTCGAGCAGGGCCGTCACGATGACGTCGCACTTCATGATGCCGCCGAAGATGTTGACGAGCACCGCCTTCACGTTGTCGTCGGCGAGGATGATGCGGAACGCCTCGGTGACCTGCTCGACGTTCGCCCCGCCCCCCACGTCGAGGAAGTTCGCGGGCGACCCGCCGTGCAGCTGGACGAGGTCCATCGTGCTCATGGCGAGGCCGGCCCCGTTGACGAGGCAGCCGATGTTGCCGTCGAGGTCGACGTAGCTGAGCCCGGCCGCCCCCGCTTTGATCTCCGCCTCGTTCTCCTCGCTGAGGTCACGGAGTTCGAGGAAGTCCTGGTGACGGAACATCGCGTTCTCGTCGAAGCTGACCTTCGCGTCGAGCGCGACCATCTCGCCGTCGCCCGTCACGACGAGCGGGTTGATCTCAGCCATGCTGCAGTCGTTGTCGACGACGAACCGGGCGAACTTCACGAGGAACTTGCGGGCCGACTTCACCGCGTTCGGCGGCAGCCCGAGGCGATAGGCGAGCTTCACCGCCTGGAAGGTCGGCAGGCCGCCGTCGGCGTCGAAGGGGATGTGGTGGATCTTCTCGGGGGTCTCGTGGGCGACCGTCTCGATCTCCATGCCCCCTTCGGAGGAGACGATCAGCACCGGCGAACCGGCCTCGCGGTCGACGACGCAGCCGAGGTAGAGCTCGTTGGCGATGTCGAGCCCCTGCTCGACGTACAGCGTGTTGACCTGCTTCCCCTCGTCGCCGGTCTGGATGGTCACGAGCGTGTTGCCCAGCATCCGCTCGGCGTTCGCCCGAGCCTCGTCGGCGGACCGGACGAGGACGACGCCGGGCTGCTCCGGCTCTTCCTTGAACCGCCCCTTGCCACGGCCGCCGGCGTGGATCTGCGACTTGACGACGGCGATCGTCCCGCCGAGCTCCTCGAAGGCCGCGACGGCCTCGTCGGGCGTCTTGGCGACGATGCCCTTCGGCACGGGCACGCCGGCCTTCGCGAGGAGTTGCTTCGCTTGATACTCGTGAATCTTCATGGCGGCCGCGAGGTTCGGGGAGCGGAACGGCCGAGATGATAGCCGTGCTCGCGGAAGCGGTCCACCAACGCGAAATCGAGAGCACGCCACCGGTCGCCCACGGCTGCACGAAGGTACCGACTCCCACAAAACCCGGGAATTCGGAGTTGGCTTTGCGAACGACGAACGGTTGTCCCCTTGAAATCAACTCGCGGGGTGCAAGCGGGGTGCGAAGATGGCGACGCTCGACGATGTTCGCGGTGCTTGGGAACGGTGGATCGACGAAGCGACCCGACTGGCGGGGGGCCTCGGCGACCTCGCTCAGCGGGCCGCCGTGTACCACTCCCTGTTCCAGCAGTCGGGGCGGAACCACGTCTTCCCGGCGATCGCGGCCCACGGGGCTCTCTGGGCGGGCCGGCACTTCCGGTTCGGAGCAAGACTTGGGCGAGTGCTGGCGTGGGAGAGTCCGTTCTCGAAGTCCGCCCGACTTCGCCGTCGCAAGTCGCTGGAGCGGTTCGCCGACGCCTTCCGCGACGTCAATCGGCGGGTCTGCATCGAGACGTACGCGAGCTACCACTTCGTCGGCGAGTACGGCGACGACCCGCTTGCGAGTGCGTTCGTTCCGCCCGACCACCTTTCGGCACTCAGGCGAGTGCACGCGGCTCGACGGGCGGGTGTCGAACTGCCCGACACCGAGAAGCGACACGTCTACGAGACGCACTTCCGCGGCGAGCAGGCGACGGTCGTCGGGCCCATGCTCGAAGAGGCCTGCGAGCGGTTCGACTGGCCGCTGTTGAAGTGGCTCGCCCTGCGACCGACCGTCCGGTTCGCCTATCTGCCGAAGAGCGAGCCCATTCGGTTCCGAGACTTCGCGAGCTCCGAGGAGCGGATCCGCAACGGGCTGCGGGCGTTCGACCTCGCCGCCCACGTCGGCTGGGACCGGGTGACGACGTCGCTGCGGGAGTACGAGACGCTGCCGGAGGCCGTCTTCGTGGACTCACGAGACCACTTCGAGTCGCTACGACACACGGTCCTCGCCACCGCGTGAATCCCGCGTTACGAGACGATGGCGTTCGGTTCGACGTTGCCTCCGGACACGACGAGGCCGACCCGTCGGCCACGGAATCGGTCGGCATGCGTGCGAATGCAGGCCAGCGGGACCGCTCCGGAGGGCTCGACGACCATCCGCAGTTGCCGCCAGCAGTCGAGAGTGGCTTCGCGAATGGCGTCCTCGCTGACCAGGAGGACGTCGTCGACGAGGTCGCGAATCACCGGGAACGTCAGGTCGCCGAGCGGCGTGCGGAGGCCGTCGGCGATCGTGTCGTACCGCGTGGGGAGTTCGATCCTTCCCGACAGCAGGCTGCGGTGGGCGTCGTCGGCCCACGCGGGCTCGGCGGCGAGCACTTCGATCTCCGGCCGCAGCGACTTGATCGCGACGAGGCAGCCGGAGAGCAGGCCGCCGCCACCGACCGGGATCACGACGACATCGAGGTCCGCGACCTGTTCGAGCAGTTCGAGCGCCACGGTCCCCTGCCCCGCCATGATGCGGGGGTCGTCGTACGGTGCGATGAAGGTCGCTCCGGTCTCCGCGACGACGCGATCCGCCGTTGCCTGCCGGGAGGCCGCGTCCGGCTCGCAGAAGACGGGCTCGACGCCCAGCCGTCGGACGGCCTCGATCTTGTTCGGCCGCGAGACCCGTGGCATGACGATGTGGGCCGGGATGCCCCGCCGCCTGGCCGCCCGGGCGAGGGCAGCCGCGTGGTTTCCGGAGGAGTGCGTCGCGACGCCGCGAGCCGCCTCCTCCTCCGTGAGCGAGAGGACCGCGTTGCAGGCCCCGCGGGCCTTGAAAGCGCCGACGTGCTGCAGGTTCTCGCACTTGAAGAAGAGCGACGACCCGACCGATTCGTTCAGCGACTCGCACTCGAAGACCGGCGTTCGCAGCACTTGTCCGTCGATCCGCTCGCGGGCGGCGCGCACGTCTTCGAGGTCGATGGCGTGGTCGTTCGACATGATCGGCATCGTAGCGTCACCGGCCGCCTTGGTCTTTCGTGGCGAACTCACCAAGATCGCCGTTCCCCCGACTCTCGCCGAGGCATCGCACCCCGTGGCCGACCCGTTTCGCGTTCTCTTCCTGGGCACCGGCATCAGCCCGCTCTCCGTGGCCGTGCTCGACGCGATCACCGCGACCGACGAGTTCGACGTGACGGTCGTCGCCCCGCGGAGTTCGCTGCCGAAGACCGTTCGTCGCACTTGGCGCGACCACGGGCCGCAGATGGTGCTGTCCGGTGCCGCCCGAATGGTCCGAGCAATACTTCGAGCCCGCCTGCGGAGGTTCGGTCTGACGAGCGGCCCGTTCCTGTCGCTCGGCGAACTCGTCGGTTCGAGATCGACGCGTGTCGTCCAAGTCGCGTCGGTCAACGCCCCCGAGGCAGTCGAGGTGTTGAGCGCGTTGCAGCCGGACCTGTTGTTGGTAGCGGTTTTCGGCCAGATCCTCAAGCCGGCCGTGCTCGGAGTCCCCCGGCTCGGGGCGGTCAACGTCCATCCCTCCTTGCTGCCCGCCTACCGCGGGCCCAACCCCGTCTACTGGGCCGTGGCGAACGGCGAGTCGCGAACCGGTGTGACGTTCCACCAGATCGACGAGGGGATCGACACCGGTGACCTGCTGGCCCAACGGGAGGTCGTGGTCGAGCCGGGAGACACGGAGTCGTCGCTTCGACGGCGCTGTGCCGGGGTCGCCGGTGACATGGTCGTGGAGGTCGTCCGGGGTCTCCGGGACGGAAGTCTCGAGGCGACGCCGCAGGACGAGTCGCAGGCGAGCTACTTCGGGCAGCCACCGCGGGGACGGTCCCGGCTCTGAGTTCTCCGCGACGAACGAAACCGAGGCCGGCCCCATTCGCGGGAACCGACCTCGATACGGAAGCCTCGAGCCGAAGACCTGCCGGTTCAGCGACCGATGGTGATCCCGAATCGCCCGTTGCGGCTCCGAATGGTGACGCCGCCGCGGTGGAGGCTCACGTTCGGTCGCGACCGGTGGACGACCGGCTTCTGCACGCGACGGTGAACCGGCCGGCTCGGCGGCACGACGACCGGGACGGGAGTGGGTGTCACCTCTCCGTACGGCATGCCCAGGTCGTCCATCAGGTGCCCCAGGGCGTCGTCCATCCGGCCCAGCGTCCGTAAAGCACGACCGCGATGGAAGCTGCTCGTGTACGGCGAGGTCGCCTCGACGTCCGCGATCACCTCCCGAACGTGGTGGAACAGTTCGGCCAACTCCGCGGCGTCCGCCTTCACCTGCGGCAGCCAGTTGGTCGTACCGGCTGCCTCGCGGACTTGGGCAGCCCGCTGGTACACGTCGACGACGTCCTCGTAGATTCGGTCGTAGTGAGGATGGCGGCGGTAGCCGTAGCGGACCTCGAGAGTCAGGGAGCCGGCTTGCTGCATCAGCTCGAAGGAGGCCTCCTCGACGCGGTTCTGCAGGCTTTGGGCACGCGTCTCCGAGACGCCGACGATCGTGGCAAGGGCGGCCATGGTCATCGTCGCGAAGGTCTTGGTCATCTTCTCGTCCTCGTGGGCTCGTTCGGCTCTCGGTCGTTCGTTGGCACCCCTGAATCGCGAAGCACGGTCGCGGCGGACGCACGAGTTCGACTAAATTCGTAACATTCTCGAAGAACTGCGCTGGGACGCCCGGACCGCGGGACACGCGACGAAACCGGACGGCACTTCTGGGAGTGGTTGCACATGGGTGAAGTCGTGCGGGTGGCGGTCGTCGGCCGGACCGGAAGGGGCAACTACGGCCACGCGATGGACACCGCTTGGCTGACCGTGCCGGGGACGCGGGTCGTCGCGGTGGCCGACGAGAACGAGCAAGGACGGGCGGCTGCGGCGAAGCGGCTCGGCATCGAGACCACCTACGCCGACTGCCGCGAGATGATCGCCGAGCAGAAGCCGGACGTGCTCTGCGTCGCGCCGCGGTGGATCGACCAGCACTTCGAGATGGCGCTGGCGGCGCTCGAACGCGGCATCCACGTCTACGTCGAGAAGCCGTTCTGCCAGACGCTGAAGCAAGCAGATGCCCTCGTCGACGCCTGCGAGCGAACGCACGCCAAGCTCGCGATCGCCCACCCCACTCGGTACAGCCCGAAGCTCGACACGCTCCGTCGCATGATCCAGCAGGGCCGACTGGGCCGCGTGCTGGAGTATCGCGGCCGCGGCAAGGAGGACCGCCGCGGCGGAGCCGAGGACCTGTGGGTGCTCGGCTCCCACGTCTTCGACATGATCCACGCCCTCGGCGGCAAGCCGGAGTGGTGCTTCGCGAGGATGACCAAGAACGGGAAGCCGGTCACCAAGGCGGACGTCTACGACGGCAACGAGGGGCTCGGCCCGCTCGCCGGCGACGGGCTCGACGCCGTCTTCGGCATGCCGGACGGCTCGCGTGCCCACTTCGCCTCGCACCGGAACATGGGCGGCAACCCGTCCCGGTACGGGCTGCAGATCTTCGGCTCGAAGGGGGTCGTCGATCTCGTCGAGGGCACCCTGCCCGCGGTCGGCTTCCTCGACGACCCGGCCTGGGCCCCCAACCGGAGCGGCAAGACTTGGCAGCCGGTCTCCTCGAAGGGCCCAGGGGACCCCGAGCCGCTCACCGCCGACATCTACAAGGAACGCCACGGGCTCGCCATCCGCGACCTCCTCGGCTGCATCGGCACCGACCGCGACCCGAAGTGCAGCGTCTACGTCGGCCGAGACGTCGTCGAGATGACGATGGCCGTCTTCGAGTCCCACCGCACCGGCGGCCGGGTCAACCTGCCACTCGAGTCGCGAGACCATCCGCTCGAACGGCTGGCCTGAGCCGCTCTACGGGTTGCTGCTCTCGAAGTCGGCCGGGGCCAGTGTCGCTCCGGCCCGGCGTTGCCCGCCGACGAGCCGGATCGGTTCTCCGAACCCATGGCGTTCGGGGGCCCTGGCGTAGAGTTCGATCGCCTCGGGGAGCATGGCCCGGAGGTCGGCGGCGCGGCGTTCGTCGCTGGGGTGGGTCGACATGAACTCCGGCGGGGCGTTCCCGTCCTTCATCGCGGCGAAACGCTCCCAGAACCGCGGGGCCTCTTCCGGGTTGTAGCCGGCGCGGGCCATCAGCTTGAGACCCACGAGGTCCGCCTCGGACTCGTGCTTCCGGCTGTAAGGCAGCAGCACGCCGTACTTGGAGACGGCTCCGTAGGCTCCCATGATCAGCTTGCGGTCCCCCTCGGGCTGGCTGTTCGTCCCGAACTCGATCGCCTTCTGCAGTCCGCCGTTGATGGCGGTCTGGCTGACCCGTTCGCCACCGTGCCGCAGCAGGGCGTGGGCCACCTCGTGCGACATGACGACCGCGATGCCGGCCTCGGACTGGCAGACCGGGATGATCCCCTCGTAGAAGGCGACCTTGCCGCCGGGGAGCGCGAAGGCGTTCATCTGGTCGCCCGCGATCACGTTGAACTCCCAGTCGTAGTCGTCCCGGCCGGCGACCGCGGCAATCCGCTTGCCGACACGGCGGACCATCTCTTGGTAGTGCTGATTCGTCGAGAGCGACTCTTCGGCGAGGATCTCCGAGTAGGCGTCCTGCCCCATCTTGATCTCCTGCGACTCCGGCAGGAGCAGCAGCTGCCGCCGCCCGGTCTCCGGCGCGGACTGGCAGCCGAGCCACGCCGCGAGGACGAGAACCGAGGCGAGAACGAACGGCAGCCGACGGCGAACGGTGCGAGCGGACGAGCGGCGGAAGAGCTTGGACATGGCCCGATCCTTCGAGCGAGCACGGGAATGGAGACGCGGAGGTCCCGGCAGAGAGGACCGGGAATCTAGAGGAAACCGGCGAAACGGCTCAAGACGAGGTCGATGGCGGCGTGGAGCGGGACGCACGTTGCAGGCCCTCTGGCCATTAGCTCTACTACGCGCGACCAGCCTCCCCTCGGACTCGCAAACTCATGGCGACCATTCTCGTCACCGGCGGAGCCGGCTTCGTCGGCAGCCATCTCTGCGACCGCCTCGTCGAGCGCGGCGACGACGTCATCTGCCTGGACAACCTCTTCACCGGCCGCAAGCGGAACGTCCAGCACCTGCTGGGGAACCCGCGGTTCGAGTTCGTCCGGCACGACATCGTCCACCCGGTCTACCTGGAGGCGGACCAGATCTACAACATGGCCTGCCCCGCCAGCCCGGAGGCCTACCAGTACAACCCCATCAAGACGATCAAGACCTCGACCGTCGGCATGGTGAACGTGCTCGGCCTCGCCAAGCGGTGCAAGGCCCGCCTGCTGCAGGCCTCCACCTCCGAGGTCTACGGCGACCCGAACGTGCACCCGCAGACCGAGGACTACTGGGGCCACGTCAACCCGATTGGCCCCCGCAGCTGCTACGACGAGGGGAAGCGCGTCGCCGAGTCGCTGTGCGTGAACTACGCGAACGAGCACGGCATGGAGGTGCGGATCGTCCGCATCTTCAACACGTACGGGCCGCGGATGGACCCCAACGACGGCCGCGTGATCTCCAACTTCATCATGCAGGCCCTCCGCGGCGAGCCGCTGACGATCTACGGCGACGGCTCGCAGACCCGGTCGTTCTGCTTCGTGAGCGACCTCGTCGACGGCATCATCCGCTTGATGGACCAGGACGAACGGATGGGGCCGGTGAACGTCGGGAACCCCGGCGAGTACACCATCCGCGAGCTGGCCGAGACCGTGCTCGAGCTCACCGGCAGCAAGGCCGAGCTGGGTCGCGAGCCGCTGCCGGCCGACGACCCGAAGCAGCGGTGCCCGGACATCACCCGCGCCCGTGAGTGGCTCGGCTGGGAGCCGAAGGTCCCGCTCCGCGAGGGCTTGGAACCGACGATCGCCTACTACCGTGACCGCCTGGCGGAGGAACGGTCGTGAGACGGATCCTGGTGACCGGGGCCGCCGGGTTCATCGGCTTCCACACGTCCGCCCGGCTGCTCGAGAACGGGGACGCGGTCGTCGGGCTCGACAACCTGAACGACTACTACAGCGTCCAGTTGAAGCGCGACCGACTCGCCCAGCTGACGGGTCGCGACCGTTTCTCGTTCCACGAGCTCGACCTCGCCGACGGTCCGGGCATGGCGGCCCTCTTCGAGAACGAGTCGTTCGACGCCGTCGTCCACCTCGCCGCCCAGGCGGGCGTGCGGTACTCGCTGGAGAACCCGCAGGCGTACGTCGACGCCAACCTCGTCGGCTTCGTGAACGTGCTGGAGGGCTGCCGGCACTCGGGGGTGAAGCACCTCGTCTACGCGTCGTCGAGCTCGGTCTACGGCTCGAACGAGAAGCTGCCGTTCAGCGTGGAGGACAGCGTGGACCACCCGGTCAGCCTATACGCCGCCACGAAGAAGGCGAACGAGCTGATGGCCCACACCTACAGCCACCTGTTCGGCCTGCCGACGACCGGGCTGCGGTTCTTCACCGTCTACGGTCCGTGGGGCCGGCCGGACATGGCGCTCTACAAGTTCACGCGGGCCATCCTCGCGGGCGAGTCGATCCCCGTCTTCAATCACGGCCGCATGCGACGGGACTTCACGTACGTCGACGACATCGTGGAGGGGGTCGTACGACTCGTCGACGTGGTGCCCGAACCGGACCCCGACTGCCCGCCGGGCGACCCGTCCCGCAGCAAGGCCCCGTACCGGGTCCACAACATCGGCAACAACGAACCGGTCGAGCTGCTGACGATGATCGAGACGCTCGAGAACGCCCTCGGCGTGACGGCGAGCAAGGAGTTGCTCCCGATGCAGCCGGGCGACGTGCCGGCGACGTACGCGGACGTGGACGCCCTCGCCGCCGCCGTCGACTTCGCCCCCTCGACGCCGCTCGACGTCGGCATCGAGCGCTTCGTTCGTTGGTACCGCGAGTACCACGGCGTCCCGGCCTGACGCGTCTCCGGAGAGAGCAGCATGAGCAGTCCGAACAGCGACGCCGTCGGCCGACGCGGAATCATCCTCGCCGGCGGCTCCGGCACGCGGCTGTACCCGGCGACGCTCGCCGTCAGCAAGCAGCTGCTGCCGGTCTACGACAAGCCAATGGTCTACTACCCGCTGAGCACGTTGATGCTCGCCGGGATCCGCGAGGTGCTCGTCATCAGCACCCCGCACGACCTGCCGTTGTTCCGCAGGCTGCTCGGCGACGGCAGCCAGTGGGGCATGTCGCTCGAGTACGCCGAGCAGCCCAACCCGGGCGGCCTCGCCCAGGCGTTCCTCATCGGAGCCGACTTCGTGGGCGACCGGCCGAGTTGCCTGATCCTCGGCGACAACCTGTTCTACGGGCAGGGAATGAGCAGCACCCTGCAGAAGGTCTCGCAGCGGACCCACGGGGCAACGGTGTTCGCCTACCACGTCCGCGACCCCGAGCGGTACGGCGTGGTCGTCCTCGACGACGACGGCCGGCCAATCGACATCGAGGAGAAGCCGGCCGAGCCGCGGTCGAACCTCGCCGTCACGGGCCTCTACTTCTACGACCAGGACGTCGTCGAGGTCGCCCGGAACCTGAAGCCCTCGGCCCGCGGCGAGCTCGAGATCACCGACGTGAACCGGGTCTACCTCGAACGCGGAACGCTCGACGTCGAGATCTTCAGCCGCGGCACGGCCTGGCTGGACACCGGAACGCACGAGTCGCTCGTCGAGGCGAGCCACTTCGTCCACGTTCTGGAGGCCCGGCAGGGGATGAAGGTCGCCTGCCCGGAGGAGGTCGCGTGGCGGATGGGGTTCATCGACGAGTCGGCCGCCGTCGCCCGTGCCGACGCCCTCGGCAGCGGCCCGTACGCAGAGTACGTGCGGACGGTCGTCTCGGGACGACACGCCGGCAACGGGTGAGACCAGGGGACCTCGGTCCGGTTCGACGCGGACCGAACCGTCCGCCGGACGTGGAGTGGCGAACACCGTTCGAGAGGAACGGCAGCACGATCGCCGACCACGAGGCCGGTGAAGCAGTCTCCCGCATGCACGCGGGAAGACAATCGCGTGCTCCACGCACCGGTCCGCGAGCACCACGTCGGGATCTTCACTCGCAACCCGCACTTCTCGCGTTCCAACGACGATCGCAGACGACTCGCCCGCGCGGTTCGGCAGATCGTGCCGATTCGTATTGACGGTCTTCCCGGCAGGACGTATCACTCCCCCTCCTACGAATCGTTCCGATTCGAACTCCCCTCTCCGCCATCTCTCCCTCCTACACCACGTCACGCCGTTCGCGCGTGTTCGTGCCGCCCTCCCTCCGTGCCACCACTCCCCGAAGACACCACCGCCTCCGCCGACTCGTCGGCTGGACTCGCCGGTCGCCTGCGGTCTCCGCTGGTGATCGGAGTGGTCGCCTTGTCGGTCGTCGGGGGATCGGTGTTCTTCCTCACTCGGGACACGAAGGAGCCCGTCACCCCGGCGATGCGCCTGGAACGAGCGCTCGCCCTCATGGACGCCCGCGGTGGCAGCGGTTCCCGACAGAAGGCTCGGGAGATCGTGCTCGAACTGCGTCGAGAGGAGTACCGCGACCCGAACTTCGGCGGCGCGATCGAGTTCGTCCTCGGTGTCTCCGAATTCCGCGAGGCCGAGGAGCAAGGCGACCGCGCAACCCGGGACCAGTATCTGCAGACCGTGCGATGGCTGCGTGAAGCTGAGAAACGGACGCTCGTCGCCGAGCGACGCGACGAGTGGTCCGAGGCCCTCGGGATCTCGCTCTCCCGAATCGGAGCGTACGAGAAGGCCACGGTCCACCTGCGGTCGGCGCTCAACGCGTTCCCGGCCGACGACGTCGCCCGTGCAGACAGCCTGCTGGACGCGACCATCTCGACACGCGACCCGGAGCTTCTCGAACGCGCCGTCGTCCTGTCGGTCGCACGGCACGAGATCTCCGAGCTCGACGCCAGCGACCGCAACGTGTTCCTCCTCCACGCAGCCCGTGCACTGGTCCTGCTCGGGCGGACGGCGGAGGCGGACGCGTTGCTCGCCACCGTCGACGAGACCATTCGCGACGGTGACGAGGCCCGTCTCTTCAGAGCACAGGGACTACTCGCCGAGGAGGCCTACGACGAGGCGGTCGCCGTCCTCACCGACGTCGCGGAGTCGAACGTCGAGGGACGAGCGCGTCGCGAGGCGACGTTCCTCCTCGGGCGGGCGGCCGAGGGACTCGGCGACGTCGACCAGGCGCTGCTGCAGTACGAACGCGTCGTCGCCCTCGACGCCGAGTCACAGGAGGCGGTGGCCGCCGAGATTCGTGCCGCCGAGCTCCTGCGGAGGACGGGACGCCGCGAGGAGTCGCTCGACACGTACCGCCGCGTGCTGGAGACGGTCGAGTCGCCCGCGGACTTTGGCAACCGTTGGATCAGTCTCGAGGAGTTCCGCGCGACGTCGCTGCAGGCGTGGTCGGAGCTGGTCGACGACGGCGACTTCGCCGACGCCATCGAGCTCGCGTCGGTCCTCGGCCCGGTCTTCCCCGGCGTCGGGGCCGCCGAGCTCGAAGCACGAGCCGCCGCCCGTTGGGCGGAGGCGACGCAGCTGCGACACGACGCCGTACGGCAGGCCGATCGACGCCGGTTGCGGACGGAGACGGTGCAACGCTGGCGGGACGCCGGACGTGCCTACGCGAAGCTCGCCGAAGCGCTCCGGACGACGACCGACTACGGGGCGGCACTGCTCGAAGCGGCGCAGCACTTCCGACGCGGCCGCGAGTTCGACGAGGCGCTCGACGCCTTCGACGCGTTCCTGGCAACTCGCCCCCGTGAGAGACTCCCCGACGCCCTGCTGCAGCGGGGCGACGTGCTCTTCGAGCTCGGCCGCTTCGAGGACGCAAAGTCCCAGTACGAGGAGGTCGTCGAGCGGTTCCCGACGTCACCGGTCTCGTACGAGGCTCGGTATGCGATCGGCCGATGCCTGCGGACGACGAACCAGGAGGACGAGGCGGCAGCGGTCTGGCGTGAGGTGGTCGGTCTCGAGGACCTGAGTCCGACGGCTGCCGTCTGGCGAGCGTCGCTGCTCGAACTCGCAAGGCTCTCGCAGGTTCAGGCCGTCCGCGAGCTTCGCGTTGCACGGGGGCCGCGTACCGACGACGAACGGCGTCGGACGTCCCGTGCCGCCGCGACCGAGCACCTCGACGACGCGATCGTCCGACTCGACGAGTACCTCGAACGGTACGAGGTTGCCGAGCACGCCGTCGAGGCTCGTTTCCTACTGGCCAGGTCGCTGCAACAGCGAGCAGGCCTCGTCCGGCTCGGCGTCGAGCGGGCCGAGACGCAGAACGTCCGCGAGGAACTCGTGCGTCGCAGCAGCGAACTGCTCGAACGATGCATCCGGGAGTACCGCGAACTCCAGCAGACGCTGCTGCCGCTCGAGGCGGACGACCGGCTCGACGAGGTCCGGTTGGAGTACCTGCGTCGGTCCTACATCGAGGTTGCCCAGGCCTTCTACGACCTTGGCCGCTTCGACGAGTCGATCGTGGCGTACGGCGCCGCCGCCAACCGGTTCCCGGAAGACGCTCGCATCCTCGTCTGCTACGTCCAGATGGCGAACGCCTACAGACGACTCGACCGCGACGTCGAGGCACGCAGCATGTTGCAGCAAGCCCAACTCATCCTCGGGCGACTCCCCGACACCGTGTTCGAGACGTCGGCGACGAGCATGTCCCGCGAGGACTGGAGTCGCTGGCTCGACTGGGCCGGTCGCCGCCAGGCCTCGGGAGACGAACCCGCGACCTCGCTTCTCGCCCCCCCGCCCCGCACTTCCGCGACCATGCCCTCGTGACCCGAGACGCCACCATGTCCCCCGACGCCGTTCTCAGGCAACGCCGCGACCTCTGCCGCGACCTCCTCGCGTTCTCGCAACGTCAGGACGAGCTGATCTCCGCGGCCGACTACTCGGGCCTGCTGACGCTGCTGGGCGAGAAGCAGGACGTCCTCGAGCGGTTCGCCCGGCTGAAGCGCGATCACCACGCGGTGTGGAACGACTGGCGGTCCGTCCGCGACGGCCTCGACGAGTCCACCCGCGCGTGCTGCGAGAGCCTGCTGTCCGAGACGGAGTCCGACCTGGCCACCCTGCTCGCCCGTGAGGACGCCAGCACGAAACGACTCTCCGCGAAACGAGACTCGACGCGTCTCGAACTCGTGGACCTCGACGATGGTTCGCGAGTCAACGTCGCCTATCGCGATGCGCTCGCTCCCTCCACCCACCGCCATCTCAACCTCGACGGCTGACGCCTGCTCCCCCTTTCCTCTCTCCACCCTCCTCTCCCCTCCTGCCCGCCCCCGTCTCCCATGCCACACGACTGGTTTCCACCCGTTCCGACCGGCGACCATCCGCCCGCCGTACTGTCCGTCGTCGGCGACCGACGCCTCGGCGACGCCGTCGCCCGCGAACTCGAAGGGCTCGACTACGACGTCGAACAGGCAGCCGACGCCGCGGCCGCCCTCGCCTCACTCCACGAACGCGCGTTCGAGGTCTGCGTGCTCTGTGACACGCCCGGCGGCGAGGTCGATCGCGCCGTCCGCGCGGCCTGGTCGCGGGTGCCCGCCGCCACGCAGCTCGTCAGGGTGCTGAACGAGGACGACGGTCACGACACGCAGACCGTCGTCCACCCGTGGGCGACCAGTCGACTTCGACACACGCTCGCCGAGGCGGCCGGCCGCTCCGCGCTCGTCCAGGAGAACGACTCGCTCCGACGACGCCTGGTCGAACGGTTGAGCTGGTTCACCGCCACCGCGCACGACGAGGTCGGGGCCTTCCGGGACGCACTGCTGCAGGCCTCCCACTCCCGCGACGACGTCGTGATCGTCGGGGAACCGGGTGCGTTGCTCGCTCCCTGGGCACGACTGGTGCACGAGTCGGGACCGCGGTCACGGGCCCCGTTCGTGCGGATCGACGGACGGACGCTGACGGCGGACACGTTCGCGACGGACCACGAGACCGGCGGACGGGTTGCGGAAGCCGACGGCGGCGTCGTCTTCCTCGACCATACCGAGGAGACCGCCGAAGCCGTTCGCGACCGTGTCCGACAGCGAAACCCGCACCTTCGGATCGCCGGGTCGCCGCGACTTCCGACCCAGTTCGTGGTCGGCGTCGAGCAGCCGACGGACGCCGAGTCGGTCTTCGAGCACGAGACGGCCCGCGTGCTCGCGGTGCCCCCGCTCCGCACGCGTCTCGGGGACGTCGGGGCGATCGCCACCGGCCTGCTGGAGGACGTAGCCAGCCGGTTCGGTGAGGCGACGCGGGCCCTGACCACGACGGCGGTCGAGGCCTTGTGCGAACACGACTGGCCCGGCAACGAACGTGAGCTGTCGGCCGTTCTCGAGTGTGCGTTCCGCGCCGGCACCGGTCGGACGATCGACGCCGACGACGTCCGCGCCTGGATCGGGACGACCGACTCCCCGAGCGACGACACCGGCACGACGACGCTTCGCGACATGGAACGCCGACTCATCGAGGCGACGTTCGCCCGCTGCAACGGCAACCGGGAACAGACCGCCAAGTCCCTCGGCATCGGCGTGCGAACGCTGTCCGGCAAGCTCCGCGAGTACGGCTACCCGCCACGGGGCGGCCCCGGTTCCAACCGTCGTCCGCGAAGAGAGGCCGCCTGAGCCCCGTAAACGCACCACACGGACCAGTCCCATGACCAATCCCGTCTCGACGTCGACGCTCGGTCTGCTCGAACGACTCGCGAAGTTCACCGAGCGGCGGCACACCGTGCTGGCGACCAACGTCGCCCACGCGACCACGCCGAACTACGAACGTCGCGACCTCGACGTCCGAGGATTCGAGCAGGCCCTGAAGCAGTCCGTGGACGACCGCCGTCGCCCGTCGGCGCTCTCGGTCCACTCGTCGCGGCACACGCCACCGGTCGACCGCTTCTCGGACGACCTGTTCACGGCCCGGGCGGACACGCAGCGGAACGTCCGCTTCCACGACGCGGGCGTCCGCAGCATCGAGACGGAGATGACCGAGTTGACGGGCAACAAGATGCTCCACGACTTCGCCGTCGAGGTCATGAACGCCCAGTTCGCCATGCTCGAGTCCGTCGTGACCGAGCGCCTGTAGTCCCTCCACGCCCCCGACTCGTCGAATCGAGAGTGAGCCATGTTGAAGGCCGTCGACGTCAACACGAGTGCCCTCGTCGCCCAGCGGCAGCGGATGAACACGATCGCGGCCAACATCGCGAACGTGAACACCACCCGCGACGAGAACGGCCGACCGTCTCCGTACGAGCGGCGGTTCGTGACGTTCCACGTGGACGAGAACGGCGAGGTCACGGGGGAAGGGCCCGTCGGGTTCCAGATCCACGTCGACCAGTCGACGGATCCCCGGCGCGTGTACGAACCGGGTCACCCGGACGCCGACGCGGACGGCTACGTCCACTACCCGGCGATCGACCTCGTCACGGAGTTCGTCAACGCCCTCGACGCGAGTCGCGCCTACGAGGCCAACGTCGTCGCGATCGAGGTCTCCAAGGACATGGCCGAACGCGCCCTCAGCATCCTCGCCTGAACCGCCCACTCCAAATCGAGGACGGAATCATGACCACACCGATCCAAGGGCTCACCCCGTTCGTCCGGCCAGACGCCGTCGGCCCGTTGTCCTCGACCTCGTCGGGCGACGGGAGGGCCGAGGGTGTCGGTCAGTCGTCCGACTTCGGTCGCATGCTGTTCGACGCGATCGAGTCGACGACGTCCCTCGAGAACCAGGCGCACGTCGCGATCGAGGACCACGTGACCGGCGGTGACGTCGAGACGTCCGAGGTGTTCGCCGCAATCAAGAAGGCCGACCTCGCCCTCCGCACGATGATCCAGGTCCGCAACAAGCTGCTCGAGGCCTACGACGAAATCCAGCAACTCCGCATGTGATCCCCGACCGATCCACGCCTCCGACTGACCGAACGACATGGACACGATCTCGAAGACCTGGAACCAGCTGAACTCGCTGCTCGGGACGCTGTCGCCGAGCCAGCGGCTGTCGCTGCTGGTCGCGCCGACGCTGCTGCTGGTGGCGTTCGGCTGGATGCTGTGGTCCCGCTCGCCGACCACCTCGATGACGCCGCTCGTCGGCGGCAAGTCGCTGACGCCCGGCGAGATCGAGACCGCGGTCGCCGTCTTGAACGACCGGGGCATGACCGACTACCGCCGCGACGGAAACCAGCTGATGGTGCCGGCGACCGACGTCTCCGAGTACCACGGCGCCCTGCTGGCCGGCGGCGGGCTCCCCAACGGCTGGGGGGAGATGTTCGAGCAGGAACTCGTCGGCTCGAGCGTCTTCACCAGCAACGAGCGGCTGCAGACGATGCGGGAGATCGCGCTCGCGAAGTTCATCCGCGAGTGGCTGAAGACCGTGCCCGAGGTGATGGACGGCAACGTCGTCTGGGCCCGGTCGCAGAAGCGGTCGCGATTCTCGCAGAAGGGACCGTCGGTGACGGCGACCGTGACGCTGCGGCCGAAACCCGGCCGCGAGATCACCTCGGCCCTCGCCCAGTCGATCCGCCAGATGATCGCGAACTCCATCCCCGACCTGACGCCCGACCAGGTCGTCGTGTTCACGTCGACCGGCAAGGCCTTCACGTCCGCGGACGAGGAGGAGACGCTCGGCAGCGGGCTCGTCCGCCGCATTCGCGAGTTCACCGACGAGTACCGCGGGCGGGTCGAGTCCGCGCTCTCCTACATTCCGGACGTGAACGTGACCGTCCACGTCGACCTCGACAACGTCGCGGCCGCGTTCGAGGAGGGGATGACGGTCGATCCGAAGCAGGTCACGCCGATCATCACGCGGACGACGGACGACAGCACGACGATCTCCCGCGTCGAGCCGCGTGCCGAGCCGGGAGCCCAGTCGAACACGCCCCGGTCGCTCGACAACGCGAGCGGTCCGCGTCGCGACGAGCGAACGCAGGGAACCCGTGAGGAGGTCGTGCAGACCGGTGCCTTCACCCGGTTCCGCCGCGAGCTGTACGCCGCGATGCCCACGGGCGTTCGCGTCTCGGTCGGCATCCCGGAGGACTACTACGAGCAGGCCGTCGTGCAGCGGGGCGTCGAGCGGGGCGAGG
>JANQQW010000288.1 GCA_028284885.1 Planctomycetaceae bacterium | reverse complement strand
GGACTTGGTCGAACCGTCGTCGACGGCGCTCGACGACTCGGCGTCCTCGTCCGACTTCACGTCCGAGTCGACCGACGACGTGCCCGACGAGGAGCCGGTCGCCGGTCTCGCGGAACTCGACTTCGCCGCCATGTTCGGCGGTGAAGCGACTGTTCCCAACGTGAAGCCCGTCGATCCGAGCGACGAACCTTCGGGAGACGAGGTCACGGCAGCCGACGAGCCTGAGTCGTCGGCCGCGTACCTCGACGGACTCGAGCTCGACTCGCTCTTCGGACCATCGAGCTGCCCCGCAACGGATCCGGCTCCGGAGTCCGGGCTCGACGTCGCGGACTCGACGACGACGGAGTCGGCCGCGGAGGACGATCCTTCGGAGACGAGCGAGGAAACGGGCGAGGTGACCGGGCTGCGGTCGACGATCGCCGAGATGTTCGACATGCCGGCCGGCTACGAGTCCCGGGCCGTCGAGCGGGAGCAAGTGGTCGAAGAGGTCGAGGCGTCGATCCCGGAGCCGGTCGAGCAACCGGTCGAGGGGGAGGAACTTCACAAGGAAGCGGCCGTCGAGCCTGCCGTGGAGCCGGAGCCGCCCGCCGAGCCAGAACCGCTGCACGGGCAGGCCACCGTCGGTGCGGGCGACGAGGAGGATACCTCGGTCGCGGCCTACATGGAGCAACTGCTCGCCCGCAACCGCCGCGCGCGTGGAGCCGAGGAGGCTGAGACGGAGCCCCCGGCGCCGAAGCCCGCTCCCGCGCCGGCGGCGCCGGTCGAGCCCGATCCGTCCGTGTACGTCAGCCCCGCCCTCGAGCTGGACCAGTTGCAGCCCGAGGAGCCCGCGGAGCCGGTCGGGCCGAAGCACACGATCGACCGCGCTTCGGCTATGGCGGACATCGCCTCGCTCCGTGAGGTGGCGAACCTCTCCGCCCGCAAGGCGATCGCGAGCTCAACGTGGCGACGAATGAAAGGGGTGATCATCGCGAAGATCGTCCTCTTCACCGTGTGTGCGGTCGTGGCCGTCGTGCTGGAGAGCACGCCGTACTGGGCGAAGAAGTCCTACGCGACGATCGGCTGGCTGGCGGTCGCCGCCACCCTCGTGATGGCGTGGGAGGTCTGGCGGTCCGTCCGCAGCCTGAGGAACGCACAGAACGAGGAGGCCACGGTCGCCTCACACGGGCCCCGCGTGCCGGAGCCTGTTGACGCGGAATCGTCTCCGACCGTGCCTCAAGACGACGAACCGACAGAGGAAGCCTGAGCGGCGAGCACGGGCTGCCCGGCCGGCGACGTCGGCACCGGGTGTTCGGTCGACTCGCCGTGGAACTCGTCCATCGGCACGGCCAACTCCCGAATGCTCTCGCCGAAGACGCCGGCGTAGACGCGGTAGAAGACCGGCACGAGGAACAGGACGATCACGGTCGCCAGCATCAGGCCGAACGACAGGCTGACCGCCATCGGCACGAGAATCTGGGCCTGGAACGACCGCTCCAGCAGCAACGGCAGCAGCCCGGCGATGGTGGTGCAGGAGGTGAGCAGCACCGGACGCAGCCGCCGCGTGCCCGCCTCGAGCAAGGCGTCCTGCACCGGCTGGCCGTCCCGGATGCGGTGGTTGATGAAGTCGATCAGGACGATCGAGTCGTTCACGACCACGCCCGTGAGGGCGACCAGACCGAAGAAGCTGAACAGTGTGAGCGGGATGTCCATCCACCAGTGCCCCATCACGGCACCGACGAACCCGAAGGGGATGATGGCCATCACGATCAGCGGCTGCACGTAGGAGCGGAACTCCAGCACGAGCACGCCGAACATCACGCACAACGCGATCAGACAGCCGACCATCAGACTGGTCATCGACTCGCGAGTCTGCTCGGCCTGCCCTTCCCAACGGACGCTGAGCCCGTCGTTCCGGGCGAGCACCTCCGGGACGAAGCCCTGCTGCAGGTCGCGGATGATCTCGGCCGCGTTCGCCTGGTCCTCGTCGACCTCGGCCGTCACGGTGATCGAACGGAGTTGGTCGAGCCGGTTGATCTCGCTGGGCCCGCGGGAGACGTCGATCTTCGCGAGTTCCGGCAGCGGGCGGACCGAGCCGTCGGCCGTACGGACCCGAATGTCCTCGAAGTCGGCCAGCGAGCGGCGGTCCTCGGCCGGGTAGCGGACCATCAGCTTCACCTCGTGACGGCCCCGCTGCAGTCGCATCACCTCCTCGCCGAAGTACGACGACCGAACGGTCTCGGCGAGTTCGGCGAGTGGCACGCCCATGGCGAGCGCGTTGTCGCGGATGCTCAGCCGGTACTCCCACTTGCCGGGGCTGTTGTCGTCGGCGACGTCGTACACGCCCGGGTAGGTGGCGAGCTTCTCCTTGATCTCCTCGACCGCCTGCTCGAGTCCTCGCTCGTTCTCGGACTCGGCGAGCAGCTTGAACTCGATCGCCTTCCCGCCCGGTCCCATGTTCGCACTGCCGAAGCTGATCGACTCGAGCCCGGGCACGGGGTCGGCGTTCCACTTGTCGCGCCAGCGGTTGACGATCTCCTCGCTCTTGACCGGTCGGCTCTCCGGCCCGACGACCTCGGCCGCCACGCCGCCGATGTTGCCGCCCGCCGTCTCCGCGGCGGTCGCCGGCCCTCCTTCGGAACGTTCGCCGTAGCCGACGGTCCGCTGCTTCAGCACGAAGAACGAGCCGGGGTACTCCGGGTCGTTGGCGTACTCCTCCTGCAGCTCACGGTCGACCTCGTCGAGGTCCTCGAACAGTCGTGCGACGGCGCGGTTCGTGACGGCCGCCGGGGTCCCGTCGGGGAAGGTGACGTTCGCCTGGATCTGTCGGCTGTCGAGCTTCGGGAACGGAACGGACTTCACGTGCCCGCCGGTCACCATGCCGAGCGCGAACATCAGGAGCGCGACGCCGGAGGCGATGACCAGTACGACGTTCGCGAGGCCGAACCGCAGGAAGGGCATGTAGACCGTCTCGGCGAACCACTCGAGCCCGGCGTTCATCCGCTTGCTGATCGCGTCGAACACGCGGCCGAGCGCGACGAACGGGCCCAGGAAGAAGACCCGCATCGCGAAGAACGACATCCACAACAGGCCGAGCGTCCAGGTCGCCAGCGGCGGCCAGGCCTGCACCAGCTTCCACTGCCGGGCGAGCAGGCCGGACTCGTCGTCGTCGTGGGCCAGGTGGCAGGGGAGGATGAACAGCCCCTCGAACAGCGAGATGACCAGCATCGCGATCATCACCAGCGGCATGCAGGCGATGAACTTGCCCATCACGCCGGCGACGAAGAAGAACGGGACGAAGAAGATCACCGTCGTCGTCACGGCGGCGGCCACGGACGGAATCACCTCGACCGTGCCGTCGATCGCGGCGCGGAGGGCCGACTTCCCCATCTGCCGGTGCGTGTAGATGTTCTCGCCGATGACGATCGCGTCGTCGACGACGATGCCGAGCGTCATCAGGAACGCGAACATGGTGAGCATGTTGAGCGTCTGCCCGCCGAAGTAGAGCACCGCCCCGGCCCCGAGGACCGAGACCGGGATGCCGAGCGCCACCCAGAAGGCGAGCCGGGCCTCCAGGAAAAGCGCCAACACGAACAGCACGAGCAGCAGGCCCTGCGACCCGTTCGTCACGAGGAGGTCCATGCGGTCGCGGACGTCGATCGACATGTCGTTGAAGAGGACGAGCCGGTAGCCGTTCGGCAGCGCGGCCTCGTCGGCGTACTCGCGGACGGACTCGACGATCTTCAGCAGATCCTCGTCGGCCGTCCGTTCGACGGAGACGACCATCGCGGGGCGGCCGTCGACGACGGTGTCGGAGGTCGTGTCGGCGAACTCGTCCTTCACCTCGCCCAGGTCGCCGACGGTCAACACGGCCCCGCTGTCGGTGGTGACCAGCGGAATCCGCTCGATCCGCTCGCCGACCATCCCCTTGTTGTCCCCCTTCACGAGGACGTCCTGCGACTCCGTCTTGATCGTGCCGCCCGGCAGCTCGACGTTCTCGCGTCGCACGACCATGGCGACGTCGCGGAGCGTCAGCCCGTACTCGCGGAGCGTCTGCTCGGGAATCTCGATGTCGATCTGGAAGTTCTTCGCCCCCTTGATGGTCGCCTGCGAGACGACCGGGAGCTGGATCAACTCGCTGCGAACCCGCTCCGTCACCTGCCGGAGCGCCATCTCCGCGGCGTCCGAGTCGGAGTCTGGCCCGACGACGGCGACCTTGATCGCCGGCGAGCGGAAGGTCAGCTGCTCGACCTCGGCGTCCTCGGCGAGGACCGGGAACGTGGAGATGCGGTCGACTGCGGAGCGCACCTCGTTCAGGCACTTCTCGACGTCGGTCGACGGGTCGAGTTCGAGGATGACCGTGCCGAGCCCCTCGGCGGCGACGGAGGTCTGCTTCTTGATGCCGTCGATCGACTGCACCGCCTCCTCGATCTTCTGGCAGATGCCCTCCTCGGTCTCCTCCGGGCTCGCGCCGGGGTACGGCACGCGGACCAGGACTATCTCGAGCTGGAACTCGGGGAAGACCTCGCGGCGCATCATCGCGAGGCCGCCGAGGCCGACCACAAGGATCACGACCATGACGACGTTCATGGCCGGCGTGTTGGAGATGGCCCAGCGAACGACACCCTTCACGGCTTCACCCCCTCGGCCCGTGCCGTCTGCAGCGACTCCCCGATGCGGCTCGACGACTCGATCTCGAGCGGCATGCCGGGCCGGGCGTCCGGCAGCGGCGAGACGACCACGTCGTCACCGCTCCGCAGCGGCGACTTGTCGGCCGTGACGTACACCAGCCCCGGTTCCCGCCAGACGACCTCGACCGGGACGACGTCGAGCGTGCTTCCCTCCTTCACGAGCCAGACCTCGTTGCCTGGCCGGACGGCCCGCTCGGGCAGACGCAGCAGCTCGCTCTTCGGCCTGAGCTTCGTCTGCACCTGGACGAACATGCCGCGAAGCAACGCCCGCGGGCCGGTGCCGTCGGAGGGCTGCCCGTCCACTCGGTACTTCCGCGGGTTCGGGACCTCGATCCGGCAGGGGACCGTCCGCGAACGCTCGTCCACGCCCAGCCCGTCGTACCGCTTGAAGAACCCGTCCCACTCGTAGGTTCGGCCGGCCACGCTGAACGAGACGACGACCGGCACCGGCGGCAACTTGTAGGCCGCGTCGTCGGTCGGGTCGGTGTCCACGAAGGGCTGCTCGGCGAAGTACTGCTCGACGACGTCGGGCTCGTCGTCGCCCTCCTCGCCGTCCCCCTCGACGAGTTCGGCGATCGGCGTGGGAAGCTTCAGCGGCGGGGCGTCGCCCTCGGTGGCCTCGGCACCCGGCGAGTCGGACTCGGGGGGAACGACGTCGGCCGCCCGGACGTCTCGCCACAACCACGCCATCTCGTCGAGGGTCAGGCTGCACTTCACCTCGACGCGGCGGGTGTCCTCCAGCACGAGCAGCTTGGCTCCCCGCTGCACGAAGCCGTCCCGCTCGACGTTGTCCTCGACGATGACGCCGCAGCAGGGGGCCCGCACGATCGACCGCTGCCAGTCCTTGTAGGCGTTCGCGTACTTGGCGAGGGCGATCTTCGCTGCGAACTTCAGCCGGGCCACCTTGTTCTCGTTCAGCCGTCGCTGGTTGGCGAGGTCGGTCAGGCGGGTGCGGGCCTCGAGCACGGTCTGCTCGGCCGCGTCGAGAGAGCCCTTGGTCGCGATTCCCTCGCGGTACAGCTTCTCCGTCCGCCGACGCTCGGACTCGGCGAGTTCCAGCCGTCGCTTCGCGTCCTGCTCGACCGCCTCGATGTTCTGGAGCTCGGTCTCGAGGGCCTCCTTGTAGTCGAGTTCGGCCCGTCGCCACTCGACCTCGGCCGCGTCCCGCTCGATGCGGTAGACCGCCTCGTCGATCTTCAACAGCGGCGTGCTCGCGTCCACGAACGCCCCGGCCTTCCAGTCGCCGTACTTCTCCGTGACGCGGCCGGTGACGTCCGCCCCGATGACGACGTCGCGGAACGGCACGACGAGCCCGTCGACGTCGAGCGTGATGCCGGTCTCCGCCGACTCGACGATCACCGTCTCGACCGGTTGCGGCTGCTCCTCGGCGACCTCGCGGGGCTTGGTCTCCGGCGGACTGCCGACGACTTGGAACACGGCGATCCCCAGCCCAATCACCGCGATCGGGGCGACGACCCGCGCGGACTCGGTAACCCACTTGTTCACGATTCGTCCTCGGAGAGGGTGCTGGGCGTCTCGACGTGGGCGGTGGCGTCGATCTCGGACCCGCCCAGCAAGCCGTTCAGGGTGAATTGAGCGACGTGCTCCGCCAGCTCGAACGGCGTGTAGTGCCGGTCGAGTTCGGTGACTGGCACGAGCATGTCCAGAATGCGGTGGTGAAAGCGGTAGAAGACGCACTGCCCGATCACGCTGAACGCCGTCTGGTGCCGCACGTGGTCGGGCGTCTCGGCCGGCAGCAGGTCGTCCAGGATGCTCAGCAGCAGTTCGAAGTGCGGACGGAAGATGTCCTCGACGAGTTCGCGGCAAGCTCCCGTCGGCTGGAACATTTCCCGCATCATCAGCGCTTCCTGCCAAGGCAGCTCCTCGACGCCGAGCATTCGCTGCAGCATGGTGCGGAGAAAACCGCGGAGGCGGTCCTCGGCGGGCGTCCCGGGCGGCCACTCCGGCATCGGCACCTGCCGAATCCGGAAGTGGTGGGCGTGCATCAGCGCCTCGGCGTACAGTCGCTCCTTGTCGCCGAAGTGGTAGTTCACCGCGGCCACGTTGACCTCCGCCTGCCGGCAGATGCCTCGGATGGTGGTGTTCTGAAAGCCCTTGGCCGCGAACTCGGCCCCGGCGACGTTCAGAATGCGTTCGCGTGTGTCTTCGTCGGCCATGCCTCGGCCCTCAATCCAAACAAGCGCTTGAATTGATCGTATGAAACATCTGTTGGAATGCAATCCCGAAATCCCCGGAATGCCCTGATGATTGCCCAGTCGGCCCGGATTTCCACGAATCCGACCCGGTCGCTGCCGTCCGGATGCCGGTTTCGCTACCATCCGCGACCGACCCGTCGCCGCCCTGCCTGCCGAGCCACAAGATGAGAACTCTTCTGCTGATGCGGCACGCGAAGTCGTCGTGGAACGACCCGTCGATGACGGACCACGAGCGGCCGTTGAACGACCGCGGAGTCCACGACGCCCCACGGATGGGCGAACGGATCGCCGATCGCGGCCCCGTCCCGGATCTCGTTCTCTGCTCGACCGCCCGGCGAGCGGTCGAGACGGCCGACGCCGTGCTCGCCGCGATCGAGTTCGAGGGCAGGCTCGAGCACTTCGACGACCTGTACCACGCGTCGCCGGCCGCCATCACGGAAGTCGTTCGGGAGAGCGGTGGCGAGGCGGGCTGCCTGCTGGTCGTCTGCCACAACCCCGGCATCGAGGAGATGGTCGAGCGGCTCGGCGGCGAGTACGAGCGGATGCCGACCGCCGCGGTTGCCCGCTTCGCGTACTCGGGCGAGTGGTCGGAATTCGACCGAGAGCGGTTCACGTTGCTCGAAGTCGATCGCCCGAAAGAACTGCTCGACTGACCGGGGAACGGGGCGGGAAGACTCCGTCTTGTCCCGTTTCCGGACCTGCCGTAACATCCGCCGCCCATTCGGGGAACGGATGCCCCCAGGTCGGTTCGGACATGCAGTATCAAGTGAAGCCGCTCGGCAGCGAGTGCAGTGCCACCGGTGAACGGCTGGAGCCCGGGAGCGTGTGCCACTCCGTGCTCGTCCGCGACGGCGACGACTTCGTCCGCCGGGACTTCTCCGCCGAGGGCTGGTCGGGGCCTCCGGAGGGGACGATCGGCCACTGGACGAGCCGCGTCCCGGTCCCGGACGCGAAGCCCCGGACACTCGACCCCGACGAGATGATGCAGTTCCTCGAGAATCTCGACGAGGAGGGGGACCCGGCCCGCGAGCCATTGCGGTACGTCCTCGCGCTGCTGCTGGTCCGCAAGCGTCGGCTCGAGTTCGAGGAGTCCCACGTCGACGAGGTCGGCGACGAGATCCAGGCGTTCGTGGGGACCCGCGGCGAAGGCCGGTTCGAGATCAGAAATCCCGAACTGGGTGACGAAGAAGTCGAAGCACTGCAGCAAGAGCTCCTGGCCCGCATCGAGGCGGGCTTTCGCGACTGAATCGGGCTACGCCCGGGAGACCAAGGATGGCTTCCCCAGCGACGATCGACAGACGCCGGTTCCTCCGCACGGTCGGGGGACTCGGGAGCCTGCTGCCGCTGACCGGCTGCAACCTGTTCCCGTGGAAGCCGGACCCGCCGTTGCCGGAGCCGCCCGCGCCGGACTTCACCAAGGAGCAGATCGTCGGGCACCTGAACGAGAACATCGACAAGCTCCGGTCGTGGCGGTCGTCGAACGTCTCCATCACGGCCCGGCAGCAGGGGGGGATTCCGATCAAGCTCTCGGCCTTCGTCGCCGTCGAGGCTCCGCGGAACCTCCGCATCCGGGCGAAGTCGATGCTCCGCGGCGACGAGGCGGACTTCGGCAGCAACGACGACGGCTTCTGGGTCTGGTTCCGGGAGAGCCCGCAGAAGGTCGTCTTCACCGCCAAGCACGAGGAGGTCTACCGCGTGCAGACCCGACTGCACCTCCCGTTCGACCCCGACTGGCTGATGGAGGCGCTCGGCGTCGTCCCGATCGACCCCTCGACCGTCTCCCTCGAACGGAACGACCCCCGCGGCCACCTCGTCGACCTGTTCGAGGAACGGATCCTCGCCAACGGCCAACGGGTCCGGCTGGCGACCACGGTCGACGTGAAGACCGGTCTGATCATGGGCCGGACACTGTACGACCCGCAGGGGGGCATGGTCGCCCGGGCCACCATCTCCAAGCACCGCGTGCACGACCACGACAAGCCGCACGGCGGCGTCGTCATCCCGCACCACGTGAAGCTCGAATGGCCGACGGTGAAGTCGTCGATGGCCTTCACGATCGGCCGCGTCGACGTGAACCCCTCGGACATCGACCAGGTCACCTTCCAGGTCCCCACCATCAAGGGGTGCGTCCACCGCGACCTGCTGCACGAGATGCCGGCCCCCGGCGGTCCCCCGCGGACCGCCCTCGGCCATCCGGACAACAAGGGCTTCGAGTGGGACGACTGACGGCGCGGTCCGGCAGCCGCGTTGCCACGCAACGCGGACCGAGCGCGGCGTTCGCGTCGGAGTCCGTTCGGCGGGCACACTCGCGTGCGTCGTCGCATTCGAGAACGTCGTCACTCGACTGAAGCGCTGTCGCCGCGCTCGCTGCGTTGCGTGGCAACGCAGCTACTGTTGCAGCCCGGCGGCGGTCAACGTGTT
>JANQQW010000281.1 GCA_028284885.1 Planctomycetaceae bacterium | reverse complement strand
GAGCTGCAAGAACAACATGAAGAACATCGCCCTGGCCGTGCACAACCGGCACGACGCCTTCGGCACGCTCCCCTACAGCACCAGGGACCGCGAGGAGGGTGGGGCGACCGACACCTACTCCACCGGCTGGATCCAGATCCTGCCCTACATGGAGCGGGACGCGATCGCCAAGAAGTGGAACGCCGACGAGTCCCGCAACGGCACCACCGACCACGACGGCGACGGACTGGCGAACGCGGACCTGCAGTCGTTCCAGATCCCGACGTTCCTCTGCCCGACGATGGTCCTCCCGCCCGGCCCGCTCGGCGGCACCGAGGACCGTGCCCCGAACAGCTACCTCTGGTCGATCGGCACGCAGGACCCGCTGCTGCTGCAGTACCACACCTTCTACACGCCCGGCACCCCGCCGCCCGCCTACAACGGTGCCGTCACGCCCTACGTGACGGACCCCGACGACCCGAGCCACCCGAACCAGGAAGAGCGTCGGATCCGGGACATCACCGACGGTACGTCCAACACGTTCCTGTTCGGTGAGACCGACTTCAACCCGACCGGCAAGCCGGAGACGCACATCGCCGCGCTGTGGGCGTGGGGCTTCACCGGCTACACGGCCGGCTCCACGAGCTTCCCCTTCAACCAGCACGACCACACGACCCTCAGCGGGTTCAGCGGCCCGTTCAGCCGCTTCCGCAGCCTGCACCCGGGCGGGGCGCACTTCACGAACTGCGACGGCTCGGTGAAGTTCTTCTCCGAGAACGCCCACGCCGACGTGCTGACCGCCCGGGCGACCCGTGACGGCGGCGAGGTGGTGGAATGACACGCCTGCTCGCGAGCGGGCTGATGCTCTTGGCCCTCGCCGTCGCCGGTTGCGGCGGCGGTGGCGGGGCGGGCCCGGCCAACCCGGCCGAGGCCGAGCCTCTGACGGTCGAGCAGTGGCGGACCATGCCCGAGAAGGAGAAGTACGCCGACGAGACCATGGCCCGACTGATGAACACGAACCCGGAGTTCGAGGACACCGAGGCCTGGGAGACGTTCCTCCGCGACGTCGTCGTCCCCGAACGTGCCAAGGACCGGGGTTCCAACCGCTGAAGTTGAGTAGGATCACTTGAGGGCCGCCCGCGGCGTCCCCACCAGTCACGACCCACACCCCAAAAGAGACCTTCCCGATGCTCAAGAGACTCCTTCCGGCGATGCTGCTCGGCGTCGTCCTGCTGCCCACCCAGGCCCAGGCCCACTTTCCGTGGCTCGTCCTGAACCGCGCCGAGGGACGCGTCGACGTCTACTTCGCCGAGTCCGCCGACCCGGACGACCCGGCCCTGCTCGACCGCCTCGGCGAACTGACGATTCGACACCGGGCCGTCGACGGCAAGACGGCGAAGCAGAAGGCCGTTCGCCAGGACGACTGGCTCGGCCTCCCGGCGAAGTCGTTCGACGGCACGTACGCACTCGCCCACGAGTACGGCGTGATCACGCGGGGCGACAGCACCTTCCTGCTGCAGTATGCGGCCAAGGCGTACGCCGGCCCGAAGCCCGCGGGCGAGTTCGGCAAGCCGGTCGCGGCACTCGACCTCGTGCCGGAGTGGACGCCGGGGCGACTGACGCTCGTCGCTCACTGGAACGGCAAGCCGCTCGCCGACGCCGAGGTCACCGTCGATACGCCCGACCTCGACCGCGTGACGGGTCAGACCGACGCCAAGGGTCGCTTCACCGTCGAGTCGAAGTCCGAAGGGCTGTTCGCGGCACGGGTGAAGCACGTCGAGGCGAAGCCGGGTAAGCGGGGCGACAAGGCCTACACGGACGCCCGCCACTACACCACGCTGACCGTCGAGATCGGCGAGAGCACCGGGAAGACGGCCGCGAAGACCCCGTCCGAGAGCTCGACCTCCGCCCTGCCCGACCTGCCCCGCGGCCTGACCAGCTTCGGCGCCGCGGTCCTCGGCGACACCGTCTACGTCTACGGCGGCCACACCGGCGAGGCTCACGACTACTACCGTGAGAGTCAGTCGAACCAGTTGCTGGCGCTCGACCTCTCCGATCCCAAGGGGTGGACCGTCGCCGCCAAGGGACCCCGCCGGCAGGGTCTCGCCCTCGTCGCGCACGGCAAGCATCTCTACCGCGTGGGCGGATTCGAGGCCCGGAACAAGGAAGGCGAGAACCACGTCCTCGTCTCCACCGCCGACTTCGCCCGGTTCGACCCGAAGACCGGCAAGTGGGAGAAGCTCGCCGACCTGCCCGAGCCCCGTTCGTCGCACGACGCCGTCGTGATCGGCGACCACCTGTACGTCGCCGGTGGCTGGGCGATGGACGGGCTGGAGTCGAAGTGGCACTCGACCGCCTACGTCGCCGACCTCTCGGCCGACGAGATCGCCTGGAAGAAGCTCCCGGAGCCGCCGTTCAAGCGGCGGGCGATGTCGCTCGGCGAGTCGGACGGCCGACTGGTCGTCATCGGCGGAATGGAGGAAGAGGGCGGGACCACCACGAAGGTCAGCGTCTACGACCCGAAGTCCAAGAAGTGGTCCGAGGGTCCGTCGATCAACGCCAAGGGGCGGATGGGCGGCTTCGGCTCCTCGGCCTTCCTCTGCGGCGACAACCTGTACGCCACCACCTACGAGGGGACCGTGCAGCGACTCGACCGGAACGCCGGCAAGTGGGAGACGGTCGGCAAGGTCGAGCACCCCCGGTTCTTCCACCGCATGCTGGCGCTCTCGGGAGACCGACTGCTCCTCGTCGGCGGGGGCAGCATGGCCGGCAAGGTGCTCGAGGTCGAGACGTTCGACGTCTCGGACGACAAGTGACCCGAAGGACGTGAACGAAGCCGACATGTCCGACGACCAGCTGGACAAGTCACGCGGACCGGCTCGCCCCGACGAGGGCGAGCCGGACTCGCCTCCGCCGCGGGTCGTCTCGTCCGAGACGCTCCTCGGCGGGGACCGCGAGGTGCTCATTCGCCACGGGGCCGACGTCTACCGGCTCATTCGCACCCGCAACGGCAAGCTGCTGCTGAACAAGGACTGAAACGACCGGCTGCGGACGTTCGCTCCGTCCGCCGGGCCGTTACGATGCACCCTCGCGTCGATCCGACCTCCCGAGGGTACCCCATGCGTTCCAAGTGCCGTCTCGCCGTCCTGCTCGCCTGCCTGCTCTTCGGCCTGGCACCGCGACCCTCCGTCGCGGCCGACCAGCCGAACATCGTCTTCTTCTTCGCCGACGACCAGACGACGAGCACGCTGGGCTGCTACGGCAACGACGTGGTCGAGACGCCCCACCTCGACGGTCTGGCCGCACGGGGCACGCGGTTCTCGAACGCGTTCGTCAGCCACTCCATCTGCTGGGTCAGCCGGACGACGATCCTGACCGGCCTGACCGGCCGCAGCTTCGGCACCTCGGCGAACCCGGACACCGCCCGACCCGACGCCGTCGCCGAACTCTACTCGGACGTCCTCCGCGAGCAGGGCTACCGGACCGGGTACTTCGGCAAGTGGCACGCGAAGACGCCCCGCGGGTTCCGGAACGCCGACCACTTCGACGAGTTCCAGGCGATCGGCCGGAACCCGTTCTACAAGCGGCAGCCCGACGGCACCCTGCGGCACGAGACCGAACTGATCGTCGACCGCGGCATCGAGTTCCTGAAGTCGCAGCCGAAGGGGAAGCCGTTCGCCCTCAACATGTGGTTCAACGCCTGCCACGCCGAGGACGGCGACCGGCGGCCGGGCGTCGGACACTTCCCGTGGCCGCGGGCCGTCGACGGCAAGTACGACGACGTGACGATCGCCCCGCCCCGGTTGAACGACCCGGCGATCTTCGACGGTCTGCCCGACTTCCTGCGGACGACCATCAACCGCGAGCGGTACTTCTGGCGGTGGAACACGCCCGAGCGTTACCAGACGAACGTGCGGGCCTACTACCGCATGGTCAGCGGCATCGACGGGGCGATCGGCCGTTTCCTCAAGGCGCTCGAAGAGGCCGGCCTCGCCGAGAACACGATCGTCGTCTACTCCGCCGACAACGGGTACCACATGGGCAACCGCGGCCTCGCCGGGAAGTGGTCCCACTACGAGGAGTCGCTCCGCGTGCCATTGATCGTGTTCGACCCCCGCGTCCCGGAGGCGAACCGCGGTCAGGTCGTCGACGCGATCGCCCTCAACCTCGACCTGCCGGCCACGTTCGTCGACTGGGCCGGTGCCGACGTGCCGAAGCGGTACCAGGGCCGCAGCCTCGCACCGATCGTCTCGAGCACGACGCCGTCCGACTGGCGGACGGAGTCGTTCCACGAGCACTTCGCCGTCCGCAACCGCATCCCGGCCTTCGAGGGAATCCGCACCGCCGACTACAAGTACGTGCGGTACTTCGACCACGACCACGAGTTCCTGCACGACCTGCGGAAGGATCCCGACGAGCTGGTCAACTTCGTCGAGGACCCGGCCTACGCGAAGGTTGTCGCCGACATGCGACAGCGGACGAAGACCCGCGTCGCCGAACTGGGCGGGCCGATCGACCCGCTGAAGGGCTCCTTCAACGCCTCGACCGTTCCCCATCCCGAGGCGGCCGCGAACGTCAGTGCCCGGCCGGACAAGGAGGGCTTCGTCCGCATCTTCGACGGCAAGTCCCTCCGCGGCTGGGAGGGGGACCGGAAGCACTGGTCCGTGAAGAACGGTGCCATCACCGGTGTCACCGACGGCTCGCTCGAGTCGAACCGCTTCCTCACCTGGAAGCACGGCACCGTCCGCAACTTCGACCTGCGGGTGAAGGTCCGTGTGACCGAGGGGGGCAACAGCGGCCTGCAGTACCGCAGCCGCATGCGGCCCGACCTCGGGCTCGACATCGTCTCCGGCTACCAGTGCGACGTGGTGGCCGCCCGGCCCGAGTACAACGGCATGCTGTACGAGGAGAAGGGACGGCGAATCCTCTCGCACACCGGCGAGAAGGTCGTCGTCGATCCCGACGGCCGGCCGTGGGTCGTCGGCAAGATGCCGGTGAAGACGTTCACCCCTGACGAGTGGCACGACTACCGAGTGCTCGTCCGCGGCAACCACCACCAGCACTGGATCGACGGGCACCCGACCGCCGACCTCGTCGATCTCGACGAGAACGGCCGCTCGCTCGAGGGCGTGCTCGGCGTGCAGGTGCACGTCGGCCCGAAGATGACGATCGAGTACCGGGACGTGCGAATCAAGCACCTGCCGGACGACCTGCCCCTGCGAACGCCCGCGAACACGCCGATTCCCGACGACGCCTACGGCGTGCGACCGCAGGGTCGCCTGGCCCCCGACTGGAAACCCCCGGTCTACGGAGAGCGGAAGGCGTCCTCGGGCGAGCGGTGAGTCCCCCGGCGGACACATGGCGTGAGGTTGCGTCGAAGCGAGCAGGCGTTGCAGCCCCGACGGTCGGATCGAGAGAATCAGCGGTTGTCACGTTGTCAGCGGGAGTTGTCATGACGAGCGTTCGAGCGCGGCCCAGCCTGACCAGCTTGCTGGTTCTCGTCGCCTCGGCGACCACGTCGAGGCTGCCGGCCGACGAGATCGACTTCGTCGACGACGTTCAGCCCGTCTTCGCGAAGCACTGCACGGCGTGCCACGGCCCGCAGGCACAGGAGAGCGGACTTCGGCTCGACGACCGAGCGCTCCTCTTGCGGGGGGGAGACTCGGGCGAACCGGCGGTCGTTCTCGGCAAGCCCGCGCGGAGCTACTTGTTGCGGGTCGTGGCCGGCAAGGACGACCTGAAGATGCCGCCGGAGGGAAAGCCACTCTCTCCGGAGGAGGTCGGGGTGATCCACGACTGGATTCGCCAGGGGGCGAAGATGCCCGCGGAACTCTCCGGGCAGCCGACGAAGAGCAAGGGTTCGGACCACTGGTCGTTCCAGCCCCTCGCCGCGACGCCCCCACCCCGTCCGCGACATGCCTTCGTCTCCGGGGGGAACCCCGTCGATGCGTTCGTCCTGCGGGGCCTCGTCGAGCGAGGCCTCGAACCCTCGCCACGTGCGGATCGCAGGACACGCGTCCGTCGGTTGTACCTCGTGATGCACGGACTCCCGCCGACCCGAGCCGAGATCAACGAGTTCCTGAACGACGACCGACCCGACGCGTGGGCGAGGCTCGTCGATCGTGTGCTGGCGAGTCCTCGCTACGGGGAACGCTGGGCGCAGCACTGGTTCGACGTCGTCCGGTTCGGCGAGACGCACGGATTCGAGACGAACCGCGAACGTCCGAACGCATGGCCCTACCGCGACTACGTCATCCGGTCGCTCAACGAGGACGAGCCGTACGACCAGTTCGTTCGAGAGCAGCTCGCCGGCGACGCCCTCGGCGAGCCGGTGGGAACCGGCTTCCTGGTCGCCGGTCCGTACGACCTGGTCAAGGGGGGCGGCAACCTCGCGGCCGTTCAACGGATGAACGAGCTCGACGACATGATCAACACGACGGGCACGGCCTTCCTCGGGCTCACGCTGGGGTGCGCCCGCTGCCACAACCACAAGTTCGACCCGGTCACGCAAACGGACTACTACGCCGTCCAGGCGGTCTTCGCCGGGGTCCAGCACGGCGACGCCAGACTGCCCGTCTCACCCGAGACACAGACCCGCATCACCTCACTCGACCGGGAGATCGGCAAGTTGGCCGAGCGGCTGAGCCGGTTCGAGGTGGGCGCTCGCACGACCTCGGACTCCGACCGGACGAAGGCGCCGCCGGTCAACCCGCGTCACAACGTGGAGACGTTCCAACCGGTTCGGGCCCGGTTCGTCCGCTTCGTGATCGAGGAGACCTCCCGGTCGCAGCCGTGCATCGACGAGCTCGAGGTCTTCGCAGGGGACGAGAACGTCGCTGCCGCGAGTCGGGGGGCGAGGGCGACCGCTTCCGGGTCGCTCGCCGGGTACGCCATCCACGAGCTGGCTCACGTGAACGACGGCAAGTACGGCAACGCGCACAGCTGGATTTGCGACAAGCCCACGGGGTGGGTCCAGATCGAGTTGCCCGAAACGAAGACGATCGACCGCATCGAGTGGGCTCGCGACCGCGAAGGCCGCTACTCGGACCGCCTGCCCGTCCGCTACCGCATCGACGTGGCCGTCCAACCCGACAAGTGGCGAACCGTGGCGAGTTCGGCGGACCACCGGCCGCGGGCACAAGCTGCCGATCGACCCTCCGAACCAGAGTACGACTTCACCGGCCTGCCGAAGGCGGAGGCCGCGCAGGGGCGTTCGTGGTTGAACCGCCTGCAAGCAGCGCGAGCGGAGCGGGCGGCGATCGCGAAGACCGGGCCGGCCTACGTCGGGCGGTTCACCCAGCCGGGCGAGACGCACCGGCTGTTCCGGGGCGAGCCGGACCAGAAACGCGAGGTCGTCGCTCCGAACGCCGTCGTCGCACTCGGCACACTCGATCTGAAGCCACGAGCGCTGGAACAGCGTCGCCGTATCGCGTTGGCGAACTGGATCGCGGACGACTGCAACCCGCTGACCGCCCGGGTCGTCGTCAACCGGCTCTGGCAGCACCACTTCGGCGAGGGTCTCGTCGATACGCCGAGCGACTTCGGGGCCAACGGCACGCGTCCGACCCATCCGGAACTGCTCGACTGGCTGGCTGGCCGACTGATCGCGGAGAACTGGTCGCTGAAGTCCGTCCACCGGCTGATCCTGACGTCGAGCACCTGGCAGCAGGCGAGCCGGCCGTCGCCCCGCGGGACCGAGGTCGATGGCGCGACGCGGCTGCTGTGGAGGTTCCCACCTCGACGTCTGGAGGCGGAGGCGATTCGTGACAGCATGCTCGCGGTCTCCGGCGTGCTCGACCAGCGGATGGGCGGCCCCGGCTTCAGCGGGTTCGAGGTGCAACGCGAGAACGTCCGGCACTTCTTCCCCAAGAAGACGTATGGTCCGGAGGACTGGCGGCGGATGGTCTACATGACCAAGGTCCGCCAAGAGCAGGAGTCCGTCTTCGGGGCGTTCGACTGCCCCGACGGCGGTCAGGGAGTCGCGAAGCGGAGCCGTTCGACGACTCCGCTGCAGGCCTTGAACCTCTTCAACAGCACGTTCGTGGTCGAGCAGTCGGAGTTGTTCGCTCGACGGCTCGCTGACGAGGTGCCCGAGTCGGACGTCGCCCGTGCCGCGCTCGCCTACGAGTTGGCCTTCGGGAGGCCGGCGGCGGCGGACGAAGCGTCGGCTGCCCTTTCGTTCGCGAACGAGCACGGCTGGCCCGCCCTCTGCCGTGCTCTGCTGAACGCCAACGAGTTCGTGTTCGTTCCCTAGGCTGCCCCGTCTCGCCCCGAGGAGGTCCGTCGTGTCCGCCCCACTCCCCCGTCGAGACCAACCGACTCGCCGCCGCTTCCTAGGCGACATGGCGGCCGGGCTGGGAGGAATCGCGCTCGCCAGCCTGCTCGACGCCGACGGCCTGCTGGCCGGGGAAGACGAGAGCTCGCCGATCCGCCCTGTGATCGACCCGGCCCAACCGTACGCCCCTCGCGTCCCGCACTTCGCGGCACGGGCGAAGAACGTGCTGGTCGTCTTCTGCAGCGGTGCCTGCAGCCAGATCGACACGTTCGACTACAAGCCAGAACTGGTCCAGCGGCACGACCAACCGCTGCCCGGCGGCGAGAACCTGCGGACGTTCCAGTCGGTTCAGGGGAACCTGCAGAGGAGTCCGTGGACGTTCCGCCCCCGCGGAGAGTGCGGAAAGATGATCACGGATCTCGTCCCCCGGATCGGCGCGCTGGCGGACGACTTGTGCTTCGTCCACTCGCTGACGAGCAAGACGAACACGCACGGCCCCGGCGAGAACTTCGTCTCCACCGGGAACATCCTCGACGGGTTCCCCAGCATGGGGGCCTGGGTGACGTACGCTCTTGGCAGCGAGAACCGTGAACTCCCCGCCTACGTGGCGATTCCGGACCCGCGCGGGACACCCCAGTCGAGCGTGAACAACTGGGGTGCCGGCTTCCTGCCGGCGGCCTACCAGGGGACGGACTTCAACGCGGCCCGACCGATCCGGAACCTGGCACGTCCGACCGCCGTCGGGGAGCCGACCGACCGTGCGACGCGACTGTTCCTCGACCGTCTCAACACACGCTTCAACGACCGGTATCCCGGCGACACCGAACTGGCGGCCCGCGTCGCCAGTTACCAGTTGGCGGCCCGAATGCAGCTGAGCGTGCCGGCCGTGAGCGACCTCTCCACGGAGCCGAAGAGCACGTTCGCGCTGTACGGGGCCGACGACGCCGAGAACCCGCTTATGGCGGCGTTCGCGCGGAACTGCATCCTGGCCCGGCGGCTCATCGAGCGGGGCGTGCGGTTCGTGCAACTGTTCAACGGCGCCTACCAGACCGGCGGCGAGGGGGTCAGCAACTGGGACGGCCACAAGAAGCTGGCGGAGCAGTACGCCAAGCACGGGCCGATCCTCGACCAGCCGGTCTCCGGCCTGTTGACCGACCTGAAGCAACGCGGGTTGCTGGAGGAGACGCTCGTCGTCTGGTGCACCGAATTCGGTCGCATGCCGACGTTCCAGAAGGGAGCGAGTGGCCGGGACCACAATCCGCGAGGCTTCACCTGCTGGCTGGCGGGGGCCGGCGTGAAGGCGCCGTTCAGCTACGGCGCGACTGACGAGTTCGGCTACGAGGCGGTCGAGAACGTGCGGACCGTCCACGACCTGCACGCCACGATCCTGCACCTGCTGGGTCTGGACCACCGCAGGCTGACCTTCTACCACAACGGCCTGGAACGCCGCCTGACCGACGTGCACGGCCACGTGATCCACGAGGTTGTCAGCTAGTGGCCACCCGGTTGGTGGAACGCTGAGTCACCCGGGACGATTCCGCAGAGTCTTGCGTGTAACCGTCCACGCACGCGAGACCTTGCGTCCCAGCCAGGCTGACCACGTGAAGGCCGCTCATCGTCGGACCGGCTCCGACGCGACTCCCCGGTCGCGACGCAACTTGGCCCGCTCGAACGCCGCCCCGTGGTCGAGCGGACTGCCGGCCGGCCGGTCGTGGATCAGGACGTCGTACTCGAGGCGAAACGGCTCCCCCTTCTTCACCCACGTCTTCACGTACGGCTCGCGGCGTTCCCTCGGCTGCTTCGGAAACGGGTTCGTGACGACGACGCCGTAGTCGCGGGCGTGCAACCACGACGGGCGGGGGTTCGACGCGGACGGCACGACCATCACGCCGACCTCGCGACCGTCGACGCGTCCGGAGTAGTCGAACCACTTCGCCGGTTTCCCCCACACCTCGCCGCCGTTCCGTTCGCCGCGGTCGTTCAGAATCGTGCCGTTGCCTCCCTGCACGCGAATCGGCGAGGCGACCCGCACCGCCAGCCCGGACTCCTCCTGGTCGCCGAAGTAGAAGTCGCGGTCGTCGTTTCGGTACTCGGCGTCGATCCGCAGCCACCAGCCGTCGTCGACCCGCTCGAACTCGTAGCGGGTGATCTCGGTGCAGACGGTTTCGGAGCCCTTCTCGTCGAGGTAACGATTCCGGACGGCGAAGCGGCCCGAGGTCCGATCGCCGGCGGGTGGTTCGACGAAGCCGTCGAACTCGACCTTCGCCCGGAGTCGCCAGTAGTCGTTGCCGTCGACGTCGCCGAAGCCGATCCAGAGGCCGGGGTGTATGACGGGGTGGATGATGCCGTTCTCGGCGGTGTAGCCGGGGTCCACGTCCTCCGGCTTCCGCGGCGGGAAGTTCCGCGTGACCGGGATGCCCGACGGCGTGGTGACGTTCACGAACGCCCGCCGCGTGAGCTGCGGATGCCGCTTGACGTACGTCGCGATCCGTTGCTCGCCGAGGTGCACGTCGAGGTGGTCGGCCCGGTCGCGGAACGAGAAGCCGCTGCGGTCGCCGACCGACGTCTGCGTGCCGAGCCAGGCGACGACGTCCGCGATCTGCTGGGCGGTGAGCATCTTGTCGAAGCCGGCCGGCATCGGCGACTGCTTCGTGCCGATGCGTTCCTCGATGTCCACCTTCGCGACCGTCGTCGGCTTGCCGGAGGAGTCGACGAGCACGAGCGACCGCCCGGTCTCCTCGAGTACGGCCCCGCTCAGCACCTTCCCCTCCACCGTGACGATCTGCTGCTGGGCGAACCCCTCGGTGACGACCTTGCTCGGCTGGAGGATCGACTCGATCAGGATCGACGGCTTCATCGCCCGCGAGCCGATGTCCGAGAGGTCGGGGGCGTACTTCGGGCCGAGCCCCTCCATGCGGTGGCACTTCACACAACCCGCCCCGCGAGGATGCAGGAACAGCTCCCGTCCGCGAGCCGGGTCGGCCGTCGCGAGTGCCGCCTCGACCTCGGCCGCGGTGGCGGGGAGTCGGGTCGCGTCCGGGACGACGATCCGACGATCGAGGATGACGGTGTAGTTCCCGCGCCTCGAGTCGCTCGGGGCGTTCAGGTTCCCGCCCAGCACGATCTTGCCGGGAGGAAACGTCTTCTCGTAGAGGCGGAAGTCGGGGTCGTCCGTACGGAGAACGAGCTCCGTGTCGACGAACCCGTCCTCCTCGCCGATGCGCATCCACGCGAGCGGAGCGTTCACACGGACGTCGACGCCGACGATCACGTCGACCTCCGTGTCCGAGGTGAACGAGAGCAGGTCGCCACCGATCTCCCGGTCGTCGTTGTTCGCCGTGCGGAGGAACGGGACGCCGACGAGTTCGGGAGGAACGCTCGTGATCGCGTAGTCGCGGTCGGTGTAGTGTCGCTTGCCGACGGCGAGGCCGGTCCAGTCGAGTTCGTACGGCCTTCCGGTCTTCGCGGTCACGTCCGTGACGAACGGACGGTGGCGGTACGGCTCGACGTGCCGGATGCGATACGTTCCGGACGCGACTCCGGGTCGCTCGGCGGACTTGATCGCCGCCACGCGTAGCGTCGTGGTGCGGTCGATCGTGATCGGCCGGGTGTACGGGGTCGAGGTCTTGACCGGCGTCGATCCGTCGAGCGAGTACGTCAGCCCGGCACCGGGAATCGAAGTCGCGAGGGTGACGGTGACCGGGGCCGTGTACTCGCCGGGTGGTGGCGTCATCGTCACCTGCGGCTCCAACCGCCCCGTCTTCCGAAGCCAGAGTTCGACCAGTCCGGAGACCCGTGCGTCCGTGTCGTCCAGCAGCGGCAGAACGGTCTCCGCAACGACCGCGTCGTCCTCGAACAGCCCGAGCAAGGCCGCCAACCGCACGCCCGCACGCTCGTCGCCCACCCACTCTCGCCGTTCGTCAGCACTGACGAGTTCACGAAGTGCATTCCACGTCGAGTAGAACACCACGCGGTCGGTTTCGTTCGAAGCGAGTTCGACGAGCCGCGGCACGAATCGTGATTCACGTGCCTGCCAGACCGCTTGCACGGCCTCGTGTCGCAGGCGGGCGTCGGTCGACGTCAGCAACTCACCGACGAGATCCGGCAACCGCTTCTCGACGATTCCGTTACGGATTCGGAACGCGAGGATTCGCAAGGCTTGGATTCGCAGGTTCCGGGAGGTCTCGCCATCTTCGAGCAACGAGATCAGACGGACGTCGACGTCCTCCGACGCGAGCCGCCCGAGCGTCCACAGGGTCCAGGTCTCCGATGCCTTCGTGCGACTCGGTTCGTCGAGCTTCGCCAGCAAGAACGGTTTCGCCGAGTCGCCACGACGGACGAGTTCGTCCTGGGCATCGATCCGCCACGCCGGGATCGAGCCAACGAGATCGGCGTGAAGCTCGTCGAGCGACCACTCCGCGAGCGGCTTCCGACGATGTTCGCCCCTCCAGTCGACGAGCGGACTCCCCGCGTGACGAATCCGGTAGACGCGGCCCGCGTCGACCTGCTTGCCGTTCTCGATGGTCGCCCCGTACGCGTGCCCCCAACTGAGCACGTAGAGGGCTCCATCCGGCCCGACCTCGATGTCGGTCGGCTCGAACACGCGGCCCGAACTTCCCGGAAGCGTCCGCCCGCCGCCCGCATGAGCGAAGACGGTCGGGAAGCCGTCACGGCACTTGAGCACGGCCCCCTTCCACTCGGGCCGGAACAGGTAGATCTCGCGACGCATCCAGTCGTTCACGAGGAAGACGTCGCGGTAGTCGGCCGGGAACTGCTCGGCCCGGTAGTGGATCACGCCGGCTCCGGAGCCCTCGAACAGCGGCGTCGCGGCCGGGACCGTCGGCAGGTGGCCCTCGCCGGTCCAGTGGTAGCTCCACGAATGCCCCCAACCGAAGTGGGCTCCGTGGAACGGGGCGAAGATCTTGTCGCCCTGCGCCTGGTCGTTGTCGGTCCCCAGCCAGTCGAAGCCGTCGTCGAAGGTGATGTCCCAAGGGTTCCGGAAGCCGCGGCTGACGACCTCGAGGTTTCGTCCGTCCGGATCACAACGAAGGATCCCACCCGTCTGCCCCCAGTCGTCGGGCGGCGTGTGGTACTTCCGCCGGTAGGTCTCCTTGGTGAAGGTCTCGATCGGCGTGTAGTCGGGGGCGCCGGCGGGAGACGGGAGACCCCAGAGATCGCGAAGGACCTTCGGGGCGAGTTGGTCGAGGCGGTTGTAGCCCTTCGAGTTCCCCTTCGACATGTAGAGCTTGCCGTCCGGCCCGAAGTTGAGGCCGTGCAGTGCGTGCTCGAGGTTCCCCAGCCCGGTGTAGACGCGGACGTACTCGTCCGCCTCGTCGTCGCCGTCGGTGTCGCGGACGATCGTCAGGTCCGGTGCGTTGGCGACCCAGAGGTCCTTCCCCCGCCAAGCCAGCCCTTGGATGCAGTTGAACCCCTCGGCGAAGGCCTTGCGTCGGTCGGCGATGCCGTCCCCGTCGTCGTCGAGCAGGAGATCGACGCGATCGCCGGGCGTCTCGGGCGTCGGAGCCCGCCACTGCTGTCCCTGTCCGACGAACAACCGGCCGTGGCGGTCGAAGGCCATCACGCACGGGTTGGCGACCATCGGCTCCCGCGCGACGACGTCGACCGCGAAGCCGTCGAGCAGGATCGGCAGGTCGTCCGCGGCGACGGCCGGGCTGCCGAGCAGCGCAAGCAGTACGAGAGTTCTCATTCCGTTTCCTCGTTCAAGTTCGCGACGGACATGCCGTCCGCGAGTCGGGGTTCGACCGAGACGCCGACGGTAGGCGAGTCTTGGTGTTCGAGACGCCACACGAGTTGTTCGACCGCCTGCCGGCCGATCTGCTCGGCACGGATGTCGATCGTAGTGACTTCGGGGTACAGGCCCGTCAGCAGCGGCCGCTCGTTGTTGCAGGAGAGGACGCTCAGGTCCTCGCCGACGCGGAGTCCCCGCTTCGAGCAGGCGCGGTAGACCATGGCCGCGATGCTGTCGGCGGCAACGAAGACGGCGGTCGGTTTCGAGCGGTGTCGCAGGACGCGACCGAGCAGCCGGTCGACGAGTTCGACGTCGTCGACGGTCTTCAGCGGCAGGGACCACTCCCCGGCCTTGCCGAGTACCTGGGAGACCGACGCCCCCGCTCGTTCAGCGTGCCAGACGAAGCTCGCGTACCGTTGGCCGAGTGCAACGTGGTCGGGCTTCGGATCGAGCACGGCGACCCGGCGATGCCCACGAGACAGCAGGTGTTCGGCGGCGAGTCGTCCCACCTCGGCGTCATTGGACTCGACGACGTCACCCCAGTTCGCGCCGCGTGGACGACCGAGCAGCCAAGTCGTCGGGAGTTCACGCAGTCGCGAGATCAGCTCGGGAGCTGCCTGGTCGATGAGTTCCGTCTGCAGGGCCGCCTTCACGACCACCGCGTGCACGCGGCGGCGGGCGAGCGGCTCGGGGAGGCGGTCCGCTAGCGGGACGTCGGCGAGAAAGACGTTGGCACCCGCCTCGGCGAGCGCCGACTCCGCGCCGTGGATGCCGCTCGCGACGGAGGGAAGCGTCGCCAACGACCGGTCGAGCCCCAACAGCACGACGGCAACGTTCTTCCGCACGAGCGGCCTCGACACCGGCGGCGACTTCCGACGCCGCTGCCGCGTGTAGTTCAGCTCCTCGACGGCCCGCAGAACGCGGTCGGCCGTCTCCGGCGAGACGTTCGGCTCGCCGCTGAGGACACGGCTCACCGTGCCGATCGACACCTCGGCCGCCTTCGCGACGTCCTTCACCGTTGCCGGCATGGCACCCCCCGTTGACGGAATCGACGAGAGCAGGCTACCATTGTTTCATTGAAATAGACAGTCGCTTTGACTCCCGATGCAAGAACGCGTTGTCTCGCGTTCCGACGAAGAACTCGGCATGGCCTCCGTGAGCGACTTCGCGCGACGAACCACGCTGGCGACGACTCTCGCACTCGGGTCGGTGTTCGCCTCGGCACACGCCGACGAGTCGGTGCCGCTCCTCGCCGACACGAACTTCACCGAAGGCTTCGGGGCGGCGTTCGTGTACGGCAGCGAGTTCTCCGGCGGCCGTCGCCCACCGCTCGGCCGCGTCCTCGCCTACCGGGACATCAAGCCCTGGCAGGTCCATCTCATTCCGGACGGCCCGGTCGCCAAGTTCGGTGTCCGCACGCACCCCTGGGACTTCCAAGAGGGCCTGCACCACGGATTCGTCGACTCACGAGGCCACCGCGTCCGTGAGCTGCACGCCCACCGGCTCGTCGTCAACCACGTGATCGAGCAGAACACGCCGGAGCGGCTGCGGTTCGCACAGTTCAACAACTACGGACTGAAGCGAGACGACCCGAAGCGTAACACAAAGCTCGTCAAGCGGGTCACGACGGACCGCCGCGGCAACCTGCGGCTGTACTACAACTCGCGGAACGAGATCCGGAACGCGGCGACCGCCCACTCGGCCAAGTGGGCCCGCGACACGTGGCCGCACTTCCTCGTCAACCAGCGGTTCCTAGAGCCGATCCCGATCGCCGAGTACGAACGTCTCGACTTTCGAGTCGCATTCCAAGTCGATCGCATGCAGCGGCTCACGAAATGGCCGAACGGCATCCGTGGGGCGGCTCGCTCGAGCATGAACCTGAAGTTCATGTTCTTCCTCCGCGACCCGGACGACCTCGACCGCAAGCTGTTCGCCGGCATGATGCTCTACACGTCGAACCCCAAGCACTACGCCCCGCATCTCGGAGTCGAACAGCACGGCAACGTCTTCTGGCGCGACGGCATCACCGGCGGTGGCCGTCCGGTTCCGGAGTTGAAGAAGCCGTACTCGGTCGAGATCGACGTCCGCGAACTCGTCGCCGAAGCGCTGCGTCGCGGTCGGGAGAAGCAGCCGGAACTCTCCGCCGAGCCGGACGACTACGCGATCTACAACTTCAGCATCGGCTTCGAGGGGATGGGTCACTGGGAGACCGAGGCCGAACTGTCGCAGCTCTCCTTCGCCGGAGTGCCGGCCAAGTGAGTGCGATCCCGGCGTCCGACCGTGGCCTCCCCGCCCACTCTCGGCGAACCGAGGGCTGACGCGTCCGCTGCTGATGTTCGAGCGGGCACGGCGAATGCCCGTGGTGGTCGACGTCGAAGCGCGACTCCGGATGATGGACGAGTTCCCCGGCTACCAACAGGTCCCGAGTCTCGCGTCGCCGACGACCGAGAGCATCGCCGAGTCCGCCGACTACGTCTTCGTCACCATGACGCCGAACGGTTCGGGGGCTCCTCCCGTGGCGCACCTCAGATCTGCAGGTCCCACAGCTCCGCCTGGTAGGCCTTGACGTCCGGAACGACCTCCTCGGGGCAAACGGTGCGGAAGGCGTGGTGGTCCTTCGGGATCACCTCGACCATCTTGTCGATCATGATCTGCGGGTCGAACTCGATCGAGCGGTCCTTGAACTTCCCCTGGATCTCGCGGATTGGCCCCTCGGCGGTGAAGTGCTTCGCGGGGTCGTACCACTGGTCGAGCGTGTCGTACATGCGGTGGTTGAAGCCGGTCCAGAACGGCCCGGGGTTGATCGTGCAGACCTGCACCCCCGTCCCGTCGGTCTCCTCCCGCATCAGCTGAACGATCGCCTCGAGAGCGTGCTTCGACGCGCAGTACGGGGCGAGGAACGGGAAGGTCGAGAAGCCGGCGATCGACGAGACGAACACGACCTTGCCGTGGCCCCGCTCGGCGAACCTCCGAACGAACGGCTGGGCGAAGCCAAGCGTGCCGAAGACGTTCACCTCGAAGACACGGCGGACGCGATCGACCGGGATCTCGGAGATCGGCCCCGTCTCGCCGGTCGCGGCGTTGTTGACCACGATGTCCACGTCGCGCTCCCAGGCAACCGCGCAGTCGTCCGGGTTCGTGATGTCGATCTTCAGAACCTCCAGCTCCACCCCCGCCGCCTCGGCGTCGTTCAAGAGCGCGGTGACCTGCGGCCAGATCTCCACGCCGGCGACGACCGAATGCCCGGCCTTCGCGAGCCCGATGGCCGTCCCGTGACCGAAGCCGGTCGCCGCACCGGTGATCAAGATTCGCTTCGACATCGCTGCACTCCACTCGTTGACGACGTTGACGGACAGGCCCCGACGACGGAGTCGGGTCAGATGACGTTCTTCGCCTTGAACACCTGCGGCGGCGACTCGAGGATCTCGCCGAGCGCCGCGAGCGCGTCGTTCAGATGCGGCGTGTCCCAGTGACTGTCCTCCGCGGCCGCATCGACCCAGCGCTCGAACGACAGCACCGTGTTGGGCTGGTCGCTCGCCTGGTAGAAGCCGTACTCGATGCAGCCCCGCTCTCGCCGCGTCGCGTCGGCGAGCGTCCGCAGCGTCGAGAGCAGGTCGTCGACGCGCCCCTCCTTCGCGGGCAGCACGGCGACGGTGTAGACGTTCTCGTGCATGGAATTCTCCTCCGAGTGTCGTCGACCGACGTGGATCAGCCGAGGGTGGGGAACAGGGTTGCGAGGTGCGCGCGGTACTTGGCGAGGTCGCTCTCGACGTCCGGGTTCTTCATCACGTCGAAGCAGGCGAACGTGGGAAGCGGCTCCATCCCGAAGAACCGGAAGTTGAGGTGCATCGGCCAGAACAGGTCGTCGGGCGACTTGCCTTCGAAGAACGTCTGCGACGGGTCGTTGAACGAGCCTCGCGGTGCGTTGAAGGTGAGCGAGAGCAGGTACTTCTTGCCGGTGAGCGCCCCGCCCGTGCCGTACTGCTTGGCCGGATCGGATCGTGTGCGGCCGTCGCCGTTGCACAGCCGGCCGTCCATGCCGAACGAGTAGACGAAGTCCACGTACTTCTTGAAGCTCCACGGCACGCCCATCCAGTTGACGGGCGTCTGAAGCAGCACGGCATCGGCCCACTGGTGGTTGCCGATCTCCGTGTCGACCTGCCAGTCGTCCTTCATGGTGGTCAACCGGGTCACGTAGCCAGCAGTGTCGAGATGATCGATCGCCACGTGAGTCAGCGTGCGATTGAGTTCGCCCTTGGCGAACTCGTACTCCTCGTGGGCGTTGATGACGAAGACGTTCTTCACAGCCGGACTCCGCTCTCTGAGAACCCACGGCCGCACCATCCGACCGGTCGGTAGGCTACTTGGGCCGGCGTTGCCTGTCAACCGACCGATCGGTAGAGTGTCGAAATGAAGGAAGAGTTGCTCGACGCCGCCGAACAGATGGTTCAGGACAGGGGCCTGAACGCCGTCAGCTTCCAGGATCTTGCCGATGCCGTCGGATTGCGCAAGGCAAGTGTATTCCACCACATACGGAATAAGGAGGCGCTCGCCCGGGCGCTGATCGAACGCTGTGCGACGAAGCACGGTCCGCACTACGCGGCCGTGGTCGAGAGCCATGCCGATGCGCCGGAGAAGCTGCGTCGGCTCGCCGGAGTCTTCGAAGCGGGACTTCGAGAGCGACGCCCGTGCTTGCTTGCAGCACTCGGCGGGGGACGCAACACGCTCCCGGAAGTCGCCGCCCGCGAGTTGTCCGACACTGCCAAGGGTGCGGTGGACCGGTTCGCCGTCGTCTTCGATCAGGGACGAACCGAAGGCTCCCTGCGGTACACTGGCTCCCCGACCGACGCCGCCACGGGGTTCTTCGCCATGCTTCAGGGCCTGCAGATTCTCGTTCGGTCGCTGGACGACGTCGAGCGCTTCCGTGCCGCGGCCGAGGCTTACGTGGACTCGATCACCACGTCGTGACGAACGCGGTTCACACCAAGACGCTCTCCCCTTTCCGTGAGGATGCCGATGCGTTCGGGCGTGCCGCTCTTGTTCTCGACTCTCGTGTTGGCCGTCGGCATGTCCCCTTGCCGAGCCGAGTGGCGAGTCGTGTACGCGGAGTCCTTCGACGGCATCGCGAGCGGCAGCCGGACGGGAGCCGGGCCGCTCGCGAACTGGGAGACCGGTTCGGCGGCCGGGGTCGTGTTCGACGGTCGCACCAAGAAGGCCGTTCGCTTTCTCGTCGCGGCGAACACGTGGACGTCTTTCAATCAGGGCCCCGTTCTCAACCTCGATCTCTCCGACGTGCCGCACGACCGGGTGCGGGTCCGGTGTGACCTCTACACGTTTGGCGACTGGCGGGGACTGCAGCGTGCGACCGGGGGACCGCAGCACCGGTTGATGTTCTTCGACGGGAAGGCGAAGCCGGCGTTCGCGTTCGACACCAACTTCTCGACGAACGTCGCCTTCGAGCAGTCGTGGCCGGACCGAAGTCCCAAGGGGAACAGGCCCCTCACGGGGGCGACGGCGGTCAAGATCGACGCGACCGGTCGCTTCCGGAACGCTCACCGGTGGCCGCTCGAGTTCGACTACCCGTCGCGGTCACCGGCCCTCCGGTTCACGTTTCTCTGCGGAGCGGCTGCGGGGAGCGGGACGCCGATGCCGGCCTTCGGCATCGACAACGTCCGGGTCGAGGTCCACGTTCCCTCCGAGAGCGACCCGATCCCCGGAACCGAACGGCACGCGGCGATCCGCTTCGAACTCGATCGTCCGACTCGCGTCTCGCTGGGCGTCTACGAACGCGGGACCGGCCTCCAGGTGACCGAACTCCTGCGTGCCGAACGCGACGCCGTGCGATCCGCCGGGAAGCACGTCGTTCGGTGGGACGGACTCGACCGCGACGGCCGACCGGTTCCGGCCGGTGACTACGAATGGCGACTGCTCGAGACGAACGGCTTCGCCGCGCGGTTCGTCTGTCCGCTCGGCGTGAATCCTCCGTCGGGTCTGAGCGGCAAGTTCAACCACTCCTGGGTCGGCGACCACCTCGGCCCGGGGACGGTCGCCGTCGACGAGTCAGGCGTCTACCTCGGTGCCCGCATCACCGAGGGACTCCGGCAGACACTCAAGCAGTCCCACGACGCGACCACACGGCTCTGGGAGCAGCCGCAGTACTACGACGGCGGACGACTCACGCGGATGGCGTCGAACGGCACGCACGTCTTCCTCGTGCAGCCAAACGGTCGCGTCCGCCGACTCGACGCCCGCACTGGCCGACTCCAGAGGACCTGGGAGGCGAAGTGGGACGACGAGCCGCCGAGCGACGTCGACTGCGCGGGCGACTCCGTCGTCGTCTGCTACCCGGAACACGACACCATCCGCTGGATCGACCCGACGAACGGATCGACACGGCACGAGAACCGTTCCACGAAGAGGCCGACCAACCTCACCGTTCGGTCGAACGGCGAGGTCGTCGCCGTCACGGAGGCGGGAATCGTCTCGCTTGCACGTCCGAACGCCGAACCGGTCGTCCGTGTGCCGGCGACGGGGCACGTCTTCGGGGCGATCGACGTCGATCACGCGACGGGGGAGCTGTACGTCGTCGACTCGGCGAACGGCGAGCGGGTTCTCCGGTACGACGACGACCGACTCGTCCGGGCGTACGGTGGCGAGGTCCGGGGCTTCGGGCGGTACGACCCGACACGGTTCTCGGGCATCGGCGACGTCGCCGCGGACGGGCGAGGCGGGTTCTACGTCGTCGAGCCGTCGTTCCCGCCGCGACGGGTCGCCCACTTCGACGCGACGTCCGGCAAACTGCTTCGCGAGTGGTACGGCGGGCAGTCGTTCTACGTGGACACCGCGATCGACCGGACCGATCCGTCGAACGTCTGGGGCTGCGCGGGCGAGGGGTTCGTGCACCACTACGTCGTGAACTACGACACCGGCTCGTGGACCATCCGGGCGATCTACGCGACCGGTCGGCTCGGCGACTCGCTCTTCCCGTTCGCCGGCAAGTGGCGGCCGGTCCGTCGTGGCGAGGAGACGTGGCTCGTCCACGAGTCGGTCCCGGCCGTCGTCCGTGTCGACGAGGCGAACGGTCGTGTCGTCCCGGTCGCCCTCGCCTCCGTCGGCCACAACGGCGGCCGTCGGGCCATCCAGTTCCCGGGAACCGGACGCGACGGATTCCCGAAACCGTGGGTGGCCGCCGCCGCCCACCACGGCTTCGACGACCCGAAGCAGGCCCCCCGGCACTTCTACTGGGGGGACACCGACGGGGACGGCGAATTCGACCCCGGCGAGTTTCGGTTCTTCGAGAACGCGAGGCACGCCCCGAACCTCATTTCGGCCGCCCACGTCGACGTCGACTTCGGCTACACGATCCCTGCCGGCGGTTACGGAGGATCGTGGTTTCGGTTGCCACGGATCGGCTGGACGGGCCCGAAGGGACGCATCCCCGTGTGGGCGTGGGATCGTGTCGAACCCGGTGGGAACGTGCCGGCGGTCGTCTCGGACTCCTCGGCGGTTCGCGGCCTGGCCCGAGACGACGACGGGAACGTCTACGGTGCCGTGCAGTCGGGAATCATGATCAAGGGGCACGGGCAGTTCGAAGGTGGCGTGTGGCCCGCGACGGGGATTCGGCGGGCCAGGCTCGTGAAGTGGGACGCCGACGGCCGTGTGTCGTTCGTCGCCGGACGGCACTCGAAGGACTCCGGCGAGGTCGGCGGCGGTCGGTTCTACTTCCCGCAGCGAACGATCCTCGGTCCCGCCGACACGCTGGTCGTCTCCGACCAGCTCTTCCAGCCGGCAACCGTCTGGACTCGCGACGGACTCTACGCCGGATCGCTCCTCGACCGCCCGGCCGACGACCGACCCGAGGCGTTCTACCGTCCGTGGTCGGACGACATGCAGGGCGTCGAGGTCGTCCAACTCGACGACGGGCGCGTCTTCTGGTTCATGCCGTACCAGGGGATGAACTTCGTCTACGAGGTCACCGGCTGGGACGAACTCCGTCGCCAGCGTGGGATCGTGCGGCGACCCGACGAGGTGGTGGCCGCGAAGAGAGCCGGGACCGGACTTCGTGCACGGTACTCCGTCGGCGGGAAGGTGGTCACCGAGCGCATCGAGACTCCGGTCTACTTCGATCGCTTCGGCCCCGAACGCGAGGCTCCGGCCGCCCCGTACCACGTCGAGTGGTCCGGCTTCCTCGAACCGGTGCACACGGGACCGCACCGGTTCGTCGCGTTCCTCGGCAAGAACGAGCGAGTCCGCGTCGCGATCGGTGACGACGTCGTGTTCACGGCGGGCGAGAAGGAGAACGTCGACGCCCACGTCCCACTCGTCGCCGGACGTCGCTACCTGCTGCGGATCGAGTACGACAACCCGGACGGTCGAGCAGAACTGAAGCTCCTCTGGCAGTCGCCACGACACGAACGCGAGCGGTTGCCGATCGGCGCGTTGTCTCCCACCGAGTAGCCCGCAACCGCCCCCGCCGCACCGGCGTCCGGCACACCCCGCCTGCTTGCACAAAGTGTCACGCACCGACCCTGCGCGCGCTGGGGAACTCGGCAAGTCCCCCGGACACGGTCGCTTGCGGAACAAGCAGACAACGCCGACGCGACGATCACCCGCGACGTGCCTATCGTCTCGCAGGTCCAACGGTCGCACTTCAAGGAGGAAACGATGACCACTCGCTACCTGATCCTGTTCTCGATGCTCTGCCTCACCGGTTGCGTGGCGGGCCCGTACAGCGTGACGCGTTCGTACGCCCCCACCCGTCTCGACGCGTGTGACCCGCTCTGCGGTCTCGACCGTCCTGCGGCTCAGCTGGAGGCGAACGACGCCACCCTGGTCAAAGATCCGTTTCTGGCGCTCGATCCGTGACGGCACACGCGACGTGCTCCAGACGACTCGGGAGGCCGCCGGTCCGCGAAACCGAACGGACAGGGTGTTCGGAACGTACCGTCGAACGGAAGCTGCAGACGATCCGCTTCCCGTGAGGCGGGGCCGACCGCCTCGATTTACTGGGCCCACCGCACAGATCCCGCCGCATCGCCACCCGCTACGACAAACCCATCACCAACTTCAACGGTTTCCTCGCCGTCGCCGCACTCAAGTACGCCTCGTGATCGTCAACACGACCTAGTTCCTCGGCCCGACGTTCGATCCTCGCACCGGCGGGAGTCCGAAGCCCTCTCGCGGTGCTCGATCAAGGAGGGCGTTCGCCGCGTCGTCGTTTGCGAATCGCTCGGCATCGGGATCCCAACGAAGCGGACGAGAGAGCTCCCGCACCGTGTTGGCGAGGTGGCAGACGGTCACACTGCGGTGGCCGACCTCGACCGGGGCGTTCGGAACACCCCGCGTGCGGATGCAGTCGAGCCAGTTCTCGAGATGCGGCCGGGCGACGTGGCCGCCTCCCACCCACTTCGCGGCGATGCTCGGATCGGGACCGTCAACGACGAGGTCCGCCGGGTCGACGACGAACTTGTTGCGGCTGATCTTCATCGTCCCCTTCTCGCCGTGGAAGACAGCGGTGTCGACGTCCGGAGTGAACCGCAACTCGGTCCCGTCGGAGTACTTCATCGTCACGGGGTGGAAGCGGGTCGATCGTCCCCACGGTCGTCTTGCTCGGGGGGTCTTCTTCGACCACTTCTCAACCCAGTCCCGCTCGATGGCGGCTTCGTCGACCTCGCCGATTGCGACCTCGGCGGGACCCGTGTCGTCGGCCCCGAGGGCATACTGCACCATGTCGACGCTGTGGGCACCCCAGTTCGTGGTGAGGTGGCCGGAGAAGTCGCGGAAGAGATCCCAACCACGCCACGTCAGCCGGCCGACCTTGAAGGAGTCCTTGTCCCACCACTTCCGGTTGTACGGACGACGCGACGAGGGCCCCAGGAAGAGGTCCCAGTCGAAGCCTGCGGGAACCGGCTGCTCGGCGAGTCGAACACCGTCGATCGGTCCCGGGTAGTTCGGCACCTCGACGAGCGAGACCTTCCCGAGACCACCGTCGCGGACGAACTCGCACGCGAAGCGGTTGATCTCCATCGTTCGCTGTTGGCTGCCAACCTGCAGCACACGGTCGTGCTCGGCGACCGCGTCGGCGACGGCCCGCCCGCCGGCGATCGTCAGGGCGAGCGGCTTTTCGAGGTAGACGTCAAGACCCGCCCGGCAGGCGAGGACGGCGGCGAGGGCGTGATGGTGGTCGGGAGTCGCGATGACGACGGCATCGGCCTTGGCCTCGTCGAACAGTCGGCGATAGTCGGCATACGTCCTGCAGTGTCGGCCGTCCCCCTCGGCGAAGTCCGCGAGAATCGAGTCGAACGGCTTCTCCTTCGGCCGACGGACTCCCTCGATGCGATCGGCCGCGCAGTCACAGAGAGTGGTCACCCGGGCAGAGTCGGGGAGGTTGGCGATCAGGTACTTCCCGCGGACGCCGCAGCCGACAACCGCGATCTCGATCCTGTCGTTCGGAGCGGTGCGACTGCCCCGGCCGAGGACGTGTGAGGGGACGAACAGCGGGGCGGCGGTGAGCGTGCTCTTCGCAAGGAAATCGCGCCGCGTGCTTCTTCGAGCGGACATCGTCGACGGCTCCGTTCAGATTTTCAGGACGTTGCCCGCGTACTCGATGCTCTCGCGGACGTTCCTCTCCTCTACGGCCACCTGCTTGTCGAGCGGCAGCGACTCGACGTCGGGGAACGACTCGGTCGAGTTCTCTCGCACGGTCCTCATCGTCCGGGCAAGGTCGTGACCGGGGATGTCGGGGAACGTCGCCCAGTAGCCGTCGGTCAGGACGGGGACCTTCAGGGCGTTGCGGGTGATGAGTTCCAAGCTGAACCGCACGTCGGGCTTCGCCTTCACGAGCGTCTCGACCATCCGCTTCAGGTCGAAGATTCCCCTGCCGAGCGGGACTTCCGCGAGAAGGAAGCCGTCCTCGTACTCCTTCACCCCCTGATCCTTGAGGTGTACGGAGAACGCCCACGGGGCGAGGGCGGCGACGGTCTCCTGAGCGTCCTCGAGGAGCGCGAACGTGTTGCCGGTGTCGATGCAGGCCCCGACGTACTCGCTGCCGACGTGCTCGAAGAGTGCGACCCGCTCGTCGGTGCGGTGGTCCTTGTGATTCTCGACTGCGAACGGCAGGCGGTGCTTCTCGACGATCGGAGCCGCCCGTTCGAGCATCTTCCTTCCGCGAGCCGAGTACCGACGGTATTCCGCGAGCGTGTCGAACCGCTCGTAGCGGCGGCCGGGAATGATCGTCGTCCGCGCGGCGACCGCCCCCACCTCCTTCGCCGTTCGCACCTCGGCCTCGAACCGTTCCTCGTCGGCGTCGTCCTTCGGCGGCTTGATGATCGCCTCGACGTACGTGTTCCACGCGTCGGCTTGCTTGCGAAGCCGATTCGCGTCGGAGGCGTCGAGCACGCCGAGGCCGGCCTGAATGCCACCGGCACCGAGGCCGCGACAGTGTTCGAGAAATCGCAGCGGCTCGTAGAGATCGACGTTCTCCTGCTGCTTCAACTGCTCGCGGCGGTACCGCTGGCAGTAGATCACGAGGCCCATACCGGTGCGTCGCGGCGGACCGTCGTCCCCGATCGCCGAGCGACCGAACGTCGCGGCTGCGGCGGCCGCGCCGAGCACACTCAGCGCCCGGCGGCGATTCATCGCCGGTGAGGATCGTTCACCGACCATCAGACCGCCTCCAACCCGTTGATCGTCTTCGTCCCGGACGCGAAGCGGTCCGCCTCGATGCCCAGCCGTTGCAGCATGCTGACGTAGAGGTTCGCCAGTGGCTCGTTGTGGGTGCGATGGAAGGCGAGGTGTTGCCCGTGGCGGAACCCGCCGCCGGCGAGCAACACCGGCAGGTTGCGGTTGTCGTGCTTGCCGGCGTGACCGAGGTTGCTCCCCTGCATGACCATCGTGCGGTCGAGCAGAGTCTCGCCGTCCTCGTTCGCCGAACGCAGACCGCCCAGTAGGCGTGCGAGTTCACCCATCTGGGCCTCCTCGATGGTCGTGAGTTGCTCGCGTGAGTCCTTCTTCTGGCTCTGGTGTGTGAGCGCGTGGTGCGGGAGGTCGACACCGGGGAGATCGACCTTGGGGTTGAAGCCCTGCGTGACGAGTATCGTTACGAGCCGCGTGGAGTCGGTCTCGAGGGCGAGCCGGGCGAGGTCGTACATGTTGCGGGTTCGGTCGACGAGCTTTCCGGGATCGAGCACGTCCTTGGGCGGCTGCACGTCGACCTCGGGCTTGGGTCGCCGTTCCCACTCCTCGTTCATCCGCAGGCGTTGCTCGACCTCGCGAACGGAGGAGAAGTACTGCTCGAGCCGCCGCTTGTCCGCCCCGCTGACCTTCCCCTCGAGGGTCTTGATCTGGTCTGCGAAGGCATCCATCAGGCTGCGTCCCTCGCGGAGGTTGCGCACCTGGGCCTCGATCTCGTCTGGCGAGCCCTGCACGAACAACTCGCGGAAGACGGCCGAGGGCCGCATCTCCGACGGCAGCCGCACGCCGTCCGCGGTATAGGCCAACGACCCCGCCCCGGGGCCGACGCGGAGATTGAGCGTCGGAAAGCGAGTGAGGTGGCCGATGTGCTGCGCGGCGAACTGGTCCAGCGAGATGGTGTTCTTGAAGCCGGCCGAGGTCGGGTGCGGCGCTCCGGTGAGGAACGAGACGTCCGCCTGGTGGCCCCCGTCGACCTCCGGGTGCGAGACGCCGCTGAAGACCGTGTAGTCGTCGCGGAAGTCGCCGAGCACCTTCAGATACGGCGACGGTTCGTAGTCCTTGCCCGCCCGCTTCGGAAAGAACTCCTCTGGCAGGAATCCGAGGTCGACGTTGACTGCGATCATCCGCCGCGGCGTCGTCAACTCCTCGGGAGCCTTGGCGAAGGCGGGGATCATGGCGTCGAGCAGCGGAAGCGCCATTGCCGCCCCGGCACCTCGGAGGAGCGTGCGACGTGAGAGGTGCGTCTTCTTGGCGAAGTGGGGCATGACTTTCTCGAAGGTCGTTCGAATGTGGGGCACACCTCTGGTGTGCCATTCTCGGGGAGACTCTGGCACACCAGAGGTGTGCCCCACGATGGCTATTTGCGGCGAAACAGGTCGCTCTGCACGACCTCGTGGATCATCGATCGCACGCCGTGGTCGGACTCGGCGAGCCGTTGCATCGTGTCGTCCACCAGCGGGCGGTCGACGAATCCGACGGGGCGGCCGGTCGAGTAGACGACGAACTGTTCGAGCAGATTCCGGGCGATCGCCTCCTCGTGCTTGCGGAGCAGATCGCGGAAGCCGTTGACGTTCTCGAAGGGCGTGCCGTCCGACAGTTCGCCAGCGGAGTCGACCGGCTTGCCGATCACGTAACGGACCCGTTTCCCGTTGTACTCGGTCTCGGGACGCTCCCCCCCGCCTCCATCGAGAGTGGTCCGGTAGAGGTCGCGGTAACCGCCCATCACGTCGAAGCTCTCGAGGGCGAAGCCGGGTGGGTCGATCTTGGCATGGCAGGAAGCACAGGCGGGGTCCGCCCGGTGTTGGGCGAGTTGTTCGCGGATCGTCGTCGCCCCGCTGATGTCCGGTTCGATGGCGGGTACCGCAGGTGGGGGTGGCGGCGGCGGATCGCCCAGCAGTCGATCCAGTGTGAACGTCCCCCGCACGACGGGCGAGGTGGTCGTGCCGTTCGCCGTGATCTTGAGGAGGCTTCCCTGCGTGAGCAGTCCGCCGCGAACGTGGTCGGCCGGAATCGGCACGCGCCGCGTGTGCGAGCCGTGCACGCCGTCGATGCCGTACAACTTCGCCATCCGCTGGTTGATCGTCAGGAAGTCCGAGTCGACGACGTGCAGCGCCGGGAGATCCTCGCGGAGCATCTCGGCGAAGAAGGCCCGGGTCTCCTCGACCATCGACTCGGCGAGCAGCGTGTTGTACTCCGGGTACAGATTCTCGTCCGGCTCGGTGAGTGTGATGTCGGCGAGGCTCAGCCAGTGGTCGAGGAAATGCTCGACGAAGCGGCCGCTGCGTGGGTCGTCGAGCAGTCGCTCGGTCTGTCGGCGGAGGACGTCGTCGTCCAGGATCTCGCCGCTCGCCGCGGCAGCGCGGAGTTCGGCATCCAAGGGGGAGTTCGTTAGGAACAGCGACAGCCGCGTGGCGAGCGCCCAGGCATCGAGTTCGCCCGGCCGTTCGTCGACGAGCAGGAAGGCCGGGGAGACGAGCACCGCCCGGTAGCCGGCGAGCAGCGCCTCGACGAACGGCTCCTTGCGGTTCAGCCGTTGCCGGGCGAGTCGGATCGGCGTCTCGACATCGGCCTGCGTCACCGGCCGACGAAGCGCTCGACGGGCGAAGCGGCGAATCAGCCGGGCGACCTCCTGCTTCGGACTCTCGACGACCACGCGGTACGCGAGGCCGTTCGGCAGTTCGCCGGTCGGCTCGAGTTCGAGGTCGTCCAGCAGGATGCGGTGGCTCTTCGGCGGCCACTCGTCGAGTGGCCCCTCCATCTCGAACCAGCGGAGCCCGACCCCGTAGGCGTCGAACCGCTCGAACATCGGCTCGTCCCGGCCGGGGAGTTTGAACCAGCGATTCGGGACGGAGATGGCGAGATACTCGACCGGCTCCCCCTCCCGCAGCCACGCGGTGCACTCACTCGTCGTCGGCTCGTTTGGCGGCACGTCGCAGCGGCCCAGCAGCCGGCCGGTGGGCGTGTAGAAGGCGATCGTCTCGGTACGGTCGCTGGGGACGAGCTTCCCGTGGTCGTTCCGGAGCCCCCAGCCGTGCACGCGGAGTTTGTAGAGGCCGGTCTGCTTCACCTTGAACGGCTTCACGACGACGTTGTGGTTGGCTCGGTAGTTCATGAAGGTGGCGACGCCGTCGAACCTCGGCTCCGGGTCCTTCACGTAACCGGGCTCGCGTTTCTGGAAGTTCCCGCGGTAGACGTCGAGCGTGGGGTCCCGTTCGAGCCCGACGAGCGGCATTCCGCTCGTCTGCTTGAGTTGCACGTACAGCGTCTGCAGCGTGTCCTTCACGCCGTCGACGCTCTTCAGCTCGGATCGCACGACTTGGCGTGGGAGGCCTCTCGCCCGCTTGGCGAGAGCCTGTCGCAGGGCGTAGTCGGCAACTTCGAGGTACTTCGTGACCGTCACGTGCGAGAAGTCGAGCGCCTTCGCGCTCTTCGCGTAGCCGTGGGCGAGCCCGTCCGGCGGAAGCATCTCGGCGAGTTCGAGATCCGGCAGGTCGAGCACGTCCTTGAGGGCGTTGGCGAACTCGACTCGGCTGAGCCGCCGCAGTTCCGAGCGTCCCTCGCGCTCCCGTCGGGCGAGTTCCGTCGTACGCAGCGAGACCGCCAGCGACTCCAGCATTGCGGCCCGTTCCTCGTCGGCGGGCTGCTCGGCCTCTGCTGGAGGCATCTCTCCGTTTCGAACGCGATCGTGGATCGCCACCCAGCGAGTCTGGTTCTCCCGATCGTCCGGCGACCACGGGAACGTCGACAAATCGAGCCGCCCCTCGGCCTCGTCGCCGGTGTGGCAGTCCAGGCAGTGGGCGCGGACGAAGGTCGCAGCGCTCGAGGGGGCCTCGGCCGCAGCGAGCGTGGACGTCCAGGCCAAGGACACGAACACGAACAGGCGGCGTCGAGCGGGGCGGTTCAAGGGTGGGTCCTCGGGGTGAGTCCGATTCGTCTCGGAGACGAGACCGGTGTATCGGTGACGGGGGTCGGAGACGTCAGGGCGCCCGCTCGTCGGTGTCGCGAACGTGGCTCGTCACGGCTTCCCAACTCGTGCCGACACGGAGTTCGTCGAACCACTGTGCCAAGCCACCGTTCGCCGTGAGGACGAGAACATCGAGCTTCGCATCGGAGTCGGCTCCCTCGAGCTCGATCGTCCACAGCGACGGTTCGAGCAGGTGGATCGTCTCGTCAGGTTCGTAGATGCGGACGGCCAGTTCGTCTGGCCCCTCCGCACGTGCGGTGATCTTCACGACCCACAGGAGTGGGACATCGCGGACGAACCGTGCCGCCGACGGAACGGCCTCGCGAAACGTACCGAGGTGGGCGTGCGGACGACGTGCCCGCGGGAAGCCGAGGCCCACCGTGTCGCCCCAGTAGTCCTCGCTCGACCGCAGTGTGAGCCGCAGCACGGAGTTCGGTGCCCGGCCCGCGTCGCGATAGCCGAGGAAGCTGACGAAGTGGACGCCGTCTCGACCGAGGTCGATCGGCTGGGCGAGCTCGCGCAGCCGATAATTCGGGCCGGCGGGAAACCGTACCGACCGGCCATCGGCGTTGTCGCCGAGGAACGGCGCGAAGACCATGGGGGCCCGGACGACGTTCATCCGGCTGGTGTCGTCGTGTTCCGAGTGAACGAGTTCCGTGCCTCGACGTTCCCGCCACGGCGTCCGCCAGCCCGATCCTCCGTTCAAGTGCTCGTGTTGGCCGGGCGGATACTCGAAACTCTCACTCGCGACGACGCGACCACTCGGTCCGTTGCTGCGCATTTCGGCCAACCGCGTGTGGAATCGCGGCGTGGCGGGGGCGAATGCCTCGTCGCGAACTGCTCCGTCGGGATCGAGTCGTACGGCCCGGCCCCGCTCGAGGATACGGCCCCGCTGCTCGCCGCCGTTCCGCGGCCGTGTCTCGATCTCACCGTCGAGAACCTCAACAGCGGTCTCGCCGGCCTCCCCGACCGCCACGTGGAACTCGGTCCCGAGGTCGATGATCTCGTGGCCCGGGGTTCGCAGGGTGAAACCGATCGCCTCTTCCGGAGCGTGAATCGTGACGTCACCGGCGATCAACCGGGCGGAGTCGTCCGACTCGACGACGAGTTCCGCGGGGCCGGTCAGCAGGGCGAGGGCTCCGCCGTCGAAGCGAACGACCGCCGTTCCGGAGTCGAGGCGCAGCCGCCCGGGCTCCAACCGTGATCCTTCCCGTTGCTCGGTCGCGTCTCTCCACTTGCAGTCGTTGCACCGATCGAGCGTTGCCACCGCGGTTGGCTCCGCGATCCGTGGAGTCTCCTCGTCTTCGAGGCCACGCTCGCCGATCCGCGACTCGACGCCGCCACTCGGCACGCTCTCGGTGAGCCAGTCGATCGCGAGTGTCAGCACCACGGCCGTCACGGAGACGACCACGTACCCCACCCAACGGCGAGACGAACGCCCTCGGCCTTCTTCCAGCGGAGGCCCCAACGACCCGGTCACCCTCCTGACGAACCCGTCTCCGTCGGTGGCGATTCGGCGGCGGCTCTCGGCCACGAAGGTCTCGACGTCGAACGGTTGGTGCAACAACCCGAGCAGCCGGTGTTCCTCGTAGAGCGAGGCGGCCCGTTGCCGCAACGTGTCGTCGTCCGCGAGCAACCGATCGAGCTGTTCAACGTGATCCTCCGAAAGCTCCCCCTCGAGAAAGTCCGTCCAGAGATCCTCGAATCGTCCGTCGCCGGGTGCGTTCACGAGGCTGCCTCCTCGGCAAGTTTCCGTTGGATGCAGTCGTGCAGTTTCTGGCGGAGGGCGAACAGGTGTTTCTTGATCGCACCCACGCTCCGCTCCGTGCGTGCGGCGATCTCCGCGAGCGGCAGTTCGTCGCGATACCGCCAGTCGAGGAGACTTCGCGCCTTCGACTCCACCCCCGTCAGGCACTCCTGAAGGAAGGTCAGCCGCTCCGGTTCGTCGACCGTCGCGTCTGTGACGCGGCGCTCCAGCTCGCGGCTGAGGGCGTACGGGACGTAGCGGCTGTGGTAGTCGGCCAGCCGTTCGACTCGTGTGCACTCGGCCATCAACTGGTAGCGAGCGATCGTGAACAGCCACGCCCGCAGATTCGTTCCCGGATCGTAGTCCCCAATCCGGCGGAACGCCTCGACGAACGTTCGCTGCGCGACCTCGTCCGCGTCCCCCAGCGGCGGGCAGCGTGAGACGATCCATCCCCGGATCTCCGCCTGATGGTCGCGGACGATCACCTCGAAGGCCTCCACGTCGCCCCGTTGCACGCGGCGGACGCACTCGTCGAGTTCGGTTCGCTTCCCCACCTCGGCCTCCCGTTCAGCACCTCACTCCACCCTCTGGAATAGCACTCGACCGGATTCGGTTACCACGATTTCCGCAGTTTGCCCGCGCCAACGCTCTTTGCAGTGCCGTAGGCGTTCGCGTTCGTCACCTTGGCCTGAGTTCGCGCGCACCGCACCGACCGACGGTTCATCCACTGGAGAACCTTCCCGTCCCAGAGGCCGACCACGTCGAACGACATCGAAGATGTTCGTTGAACCGACGTGCATCGCATCGAGACGTTGGCACGCAGGTCACGACGTTCGCGGGGGAACCGCAAAGACGAGTGACCGCTCGCCCCCACCGGTTTTCAACGCCCACGTGATGCCTGCACGGTCAATGCGGGATCGCCGATGAAACCGGTCTCCTCTTCGGGGTCGTCTCCCGGAGGGAGTTGGTAGTCGATGAGATCGGCAGGCTCTCGGCGCCATTGAACCAACGGGACGAGAATCAGGGAGCCCCGAAGAGGCGGCAACGCGTTCGCGCGCACCTGGCGGTGAACGCCGAGCGGGTCGTCGTGAAGCAAGTGGGGGCCAACCTCGGCAGGAACACGTCAGTCCACAGTAGTCGCCGCTCGTCTGGACGTGGAGTTGGGGCTCTCGCCGGCCGCATGACCTTGGGCAGCTCGTCACGGCTCCCCGGGCGGCGGTAGCGCAGAGCCTGTTCGGTCCGCCGACTTCCTGTGGGTCGAGGCCCAGTCGCCGCGGATCGGGCCTTCGAATCGCGGCTCCAACAACGGAGAATGACAAACCGTCACCATTTCGGAGCTCAGATGGCAGGACTGTGGTCGCTGAGTATCGCGTTGGGGCTTCTGCTCGCGTCGACCGTGACCCGCGGTCAGGAAACCGGCGCGTCGAGAACGCTTTCGCAGGGAACGCGGGCGTTCCTCGGGCGGCACTGCACCAGCTGTCATGGTGCCGACGAGCCTGAGGCCGGGTTGAGGCTGGATGTCGTCGCCGCGCGGTTGCCGGGCGAGGCGGCGAGCTGGCGGCACGTCGTCGAACGGATCACGACCGGTGACATGCCCCCGCTGGACGAACCGCGACCGGGCCGCGACGAGATTCGTCGTGTCGTCACCGAGTTCGAGACGCTCTTCCGGACTGCCGGCGGGAACCTCTACGCAGGCGAATGGGCGTTTCCGTCGAAGGGCAACGTCGTGCCGCACGACTGGCTGTTCACACCCGGGAGGACGGAGAAAACTGGCGACGGCGACCGCCCCGCGTCGACACCGGCCCGCATCTGGCGCGTGAACCCAGTCGAGTACCGCTCGACGACGGACGGGCTCACGAACGGACTCGTGGGATTGAAGTTCGGCCGGATCGGGAGCCGTGGCAAGCCGGTCGTCGCCGTCCCGTTCGGGCTCACGACCGATGCCGGGATTCGTGACTATGCATTTCGATACCGGATCGCCGCCTCGGAGATCGAACGGTTGGCCATGAACGCACGGCTGACGCTCGAACTCGGTCTCAAGAGACGAGGGCCCCGCGCCGCGGCGCGCGAATTGACCGACTTGGCACTCAACCAGGACGAGCCAACCGACGAACAGGTCGCCGCGGCCGTGCGGTTCGTGTTCGAGCGGGCGCTCAGGCGCGGCCCGACCGAGGACGAGGCCGCGCGGTACGAAGCCTTCGTGCGGAAGAACGTCGAGCGGCTGGGGAACGAGGACGGCGCGGTTCTCGGTCTCTCTGCGGTCCTGCTGCACCCAGAGGCCGTGTTCCGGCTGGAACTCGGGCGGGGCGAACCGGACGAGCACGGCCGGGTGATGCTGGCCCCGCTGGAGATCGCCCACGCGATCTCGCACGCACTCCGGGACGCCGCCCCGGACGAAGCACTGATCGCCGCCGTTCGAGAGGGGCGACTGGAAACGCGGGACGACGTCGAACGGGAGGTCCGCCGTCGTCTAGCCGATCCCGAAGCAGAGACGCCGACCCTGCTCCGATTCCTCCGCGAGTACTTCGGGTACGCGTCGGCGCCGGACGTCTTCAAGGACGACTCGGTCGTCTCGGCGGCGAAGATCGGCCGGTACTACCCGGACTCGCTCGTGGAGGACACCGACCGGCTCGTGCTGCACGTCCTCGAACGAGACCGGCAAGTTCTCCGTGAGTTGCTGACCACGCCGGAGTCGTTCGTCAGCGTCTCCAGCGTTCCCAACTGGGTGAAGTTCGCGAAACGGCGGGAGGAGCAGGCCCGTGCAAAGGGCGAGGAGCCTGCCAAGCATCCGTTCGACAAGAAGAACCGCCTCAACGAGTTGTACGGGCTGGCGGCCGAGAACTGGCGCGTCGAGATGCCGTTGCCGCTCGACTCGGAGCAGCGGGCGGGCGTTCTCACCCAACCCGCCTGGCTGATCGCCCACTCCACCAACACCGACAACCACGCCATCCATCGCGGCAAGTGGATCCGCGAACGTCTGCTCGGCGGATCGATCTCCGACACGCCGATCACCGTCGACGCCCAACTCCCCGACGAACCGCACGAGCAACTGCGACATCGCATGCGGGTGACCCGCGAGGAGTACTGCTGGCAGTGTCACCGGCGGATGGATCCGCTCGGGTTGCCCTTCCAGATGTTCGACCACTTCGGCCGGCATCGGACCGAGGAACTCGGGCGGTCGGTCGACTCGTCCGGCGCGGTCTTCGACACCGGTCTCGCGGAACTGGACGGCCCGGTCGAGAACGCCGTCGAACTGGTGCACCGACTGGCGAAGTCGGAGCGGGTCGAACAGGTCTTCGTACGTCACGCCTTCCGCTTCTGGACGGGGCGCAACGAGACCCCGGCCGACGGCCCGGTCCTGCGGGCCGCCCACGCCGCCTACGCGGGAAACGACGGCAGCCTGCGGGAACTCGTCGCCAGCCTGCTCGTGTCCGATGCGTTCCTGTTCCGCACCGTCGTCCCGACGACCAACGAGGAGCCAAAGTCCCCATGACGCTCGACCGCCGCACACTGCTGAAGGGCCTCGCGGGGGGCACGCTGGCCGGCCCGCTCGTCTGGCCGCACCTCGCGAGCGCGAGTCCGGAGGGTGCGGACGGCCCACGTCGAGTCGTCTTCTTCCTGCAGAACCACGGGTTCTGCCCAGCCCACGCGCATCCGCGGAGCATCGACTTCCCGGACGGCAAAGTCGACGAACAGAAGGAGATGCGGAAGTTCCAGGACCGGCTGGACCGCGTGGTCGACGAACCGCTCGCCGACCACGCCCTGCCGCGATGGATCGACCCGCTCGAGCCGATCAAGGACCGCGTCACGATCGTCCACGGGCTCAACGGGAAGCACGTCGCCCCCTACCACGGAGCGCCGTTCGGGGCGCTGGGCGGGTTCAAGAAGTCGGCGAGCACACCGGAGGGCGAGACGATCGACTGTGCCCTCGCACGGCGGCTCCCGGCCGTCGTGCCGCTGCTCGCGTTCGGATGGGAGTCGCTGCCGAAGATGCGGGCCAGCCGGGTGGCGTACGCGTCGTCAGCCTGGGGGGCGAGTCTCCCGGCCCCGATCTACTGCGATCCGATGCTGGCGTTCGACAACCTCTTCGGGGTCGCCAAGGCCGGTCGGGCCCGCGAGGAGTTCGAGGCGGAGACCGAGTTGTTCGACTTCGTCGGCACCGACGCACGGGCCCTGGACGCCCGGCTCGGCGGCGACGAGCGCCGCAAGTTCGCCCCGTACGTGGAAGGCCTCGAAACGATTGCCCGACAGCGTCGGCGACTGCAGGCGATGACCGACGTCCTTCGCGAACATGCGCCGACGGTGACCGCGAAGTTCACCGAACCGAAGTTCGAGACCGACTGGTGGGAGGCGGGTCTCGACGTCGGACTCGCCGCCATGGTCGCGGGGGTGACGAACGTCCTCACCATCGCCTCCGGTCTCTGCACCGCGGCCGGTTCGTGGGAGGGGCTGGGCCTCGAGCACGTCGGCCACTCGATCGGCCACACCAACCAGGAGGAGGAAGACGACTGGCTCGTGCTCCGGCGGCACAACATGCAGCAACTCCTCCGCGTCGTCCGTCGCCTCGAGTCGATCCCGGAGGGGAACGGCTCCATGATGGACCACACGTTGATCGTCTACACGAGCTGCCACGGCGAGACGCAGCACTCCACCGGGGACCGGTGGCCGTATCTGTTGATCGGTGACTTCGGTGGTCGACTGCGAAGCGGCCGGTACCTGCACCTGCCACTCTCCCCGCACGACGACAGCCGCACGACGAACGCCCTCTACGCCACGCTGCTCCACGCCGCCGGCGACGAACGGGACCACTTCAACCTCGATGGTAAACGCACCGGTCTGGACGCGAACGGACCAATCGAACTGCTGCTCGCCTGAAACGCCGACGTAGCCAACGACACGAGACCACCCTCCCATGTCGACGTCCCGTCTCCCATCCTCGCCGCTGTGCACGCTGGTCGTGTTGGCGGCAAGCGTTCACACGGCCCATGCCGACGACGCGGCACGCATCTCGCCGAACGTGACCGCGTTCCTCGCCACGCACTGTGCCCGTTGTCACGGACCAGAGGAGCAGAACGCCGAAGTCCGGTTCGACACGATGCCCAAGTCGATCGCGGACGGGACCGCTGCACTGCAGTGGCAGGACGTCCTGGACGTGCTCAACCTCGGTGAGATGCCGCCCGAAGGAGAGCCACGGCCGCCGCGGGAGGAAACCTCGAACGCCATCGAGGCGCTGACCGGAAATCTGCTCGAGGCTCGCGAGCGGCTCGCCGACACCGGCGGCAAGGTCGTCGTCCGACGGCTCAACCGCCGCGAGTACGCCCGCACGATCGACGCCCTCTTCGGTGTGCCGGTCGATGTCTCGATGCTGCCCGAGGATGCGATCGTCGACGGCTTCGACACGAACGGCGGCGCGCAGGGCTTCTCGTCGCTGCACCTCGAACGGTACCTGATGCTCGGCCGCCGCGTCCTCGATGCCGCCTATCCCACGTCCGGCAAGCGGCCGAAACCCGTCAGGCAACGTCACGAACCGGAAGGCGAGGCCCGGAAGATTCGTGAGGAGATCCCGCGGCTGGAGAAGAAGGTCGAGGGCTTCGACAAGTCGATCGCGGCTGGCCGGAAGGACCACGTCCTCCGGCGGGACATCTCGCGGACGGAGATCGCTCTCTCGAACGACTACCTCTCACGCCCCGAGACGGCGACCGGCACGCTCGTGCCGTTCCACGGCCTCAATCCGTCCACGTGGACTACCTCCGGACGCGAGCCGCCGACCGGCACGTACGCCGTCCGCGTCCGGCTCGGGATCGTCGCCGACAACCCGCCCGACGACGTGTTTCTCCAAGTCGTCCGCGGCGAGTACCGCAGCAAGGTCCCGGATGACATCACTTACCACCACCTCACCGGGACGTACGACGAGCCGCAGACGATCGCGTTCACGTACGAAGTCGACAACCTTCGCTCGAACCGCCTCACGTTCTCCCGCCGAGACGTCCGTCGGGAGACGCTGGAGAAGTACGCTGACGCCCGCGACTACTTCTTCAAGTACAGACTGGTCGAGGAGTTGGAGGAGGACACGCGGCCCGACCTGTGGATCGACTGGGTCGAGATCGAGGGGCCGTTGCCGGAGAACCCGGCTCCGCTGTCCGAATCGCAGCTGTTCGGGGATCGGAAGGTCGCGGAACTCGATGACACCGAGATTCGCACACTCGTCGAACGGTTCGCGTACGAAGCCTTCCGACACGAGACGCCCGATCCGGCATACGTCGACCGATTGATCGCCATCCACGATGCCTCGCTCGAGCGGGGGGACGAGCCGCTCGATGCGCTGAAGGACGCGCTGACCGTCGTCCTAGCCACGCCCCGGTTTCTGTTCCTCGGCGAACCGAAGGCGGACGACGAGCCGCGGGGACCGCTCTCGGAGCGCGAGATCGCCGTCCGCCTCGCCTACTTCCTGTGGAGTGCCCCGCCCGACGAGGACCTCTACCGAGCCGCTGAGAGCGGTTCGCTCCGCAGCGACGAGGGACTGGCCGAGCAGGTCGAGCGGATGCTCGACTCACCGCGGTCGAGGGCGTTCGTCGAGAACTTCGCCACACAATGGCTGGAACTGGACCGGCTGCAGGCGATCGACCCGAGCGCGGCTGCGTCCCCGCACTACGACGAAGCCGTTCACCGGCAGTCCCGGCGGGAGGTCGTCGCCTTCCTGGAGACGATGATGCGCGACAACCGACCGATCACCAGCCTCGTCGAGTCCGACTTCCTCGTCGTCGACGCGCTGATGGCCGAGTTCTACGGAGTGGACCGGGTCGTCGGCGACGAATTCCGCGTGGTGCCGCGCCCGGCAGGCGATCCACGGGGCGGACTGCTCGGGCAGTCGGCCATCCTCACGCTGACCGGGACCGGGGACCGTACGTCGCCGGTCGAGCGTGGGGCCTTCGTCCTACGGAAACTGCTGAACCGCCCACCGCCACCCGCCCCGGCCAACGTCCCCATGCTCGACGAGGAGACGGTCGGCACGCGGTCGATCCGGGAGACGCTCGCGCGGCACCAGACGAACCCACAGTGTGCCTCGTGCCACCGCCGCATCGACCCACTCGGCTTCGCTCTCGAGAACTTCGACCCCGTCGGCCGTTGGCGCGAGGAGGTCCGCTCGGTCGACGGCAGCCTGACGTTTCCCGTGAACGCGAGGGGGACGATGCCGGACGGCCGGTCGTTCGCCGGGCCGCTCGAACTGAAGCAGCGACTCCTCGAGGACCGCAGGGCCTTCACCGAGGGGCTCGCCGAGGCGATGATGACCTACGGACTCGGACGTTCGATCGGCTTCTCCGACCAGGAGACGGTCGCCGCCATCGTGGCAGAGACCGAAGAACGAGACCACCGGCTGCGAGCGCTGATCCACGCGATCGTTCGCAGCGAAGCCTTCCGCACGAGGTGACCATGCTCCACGTCGATCCCGTCAGCCGCCGCGCCGTGCTTCGTGGCATCGGCACGACGCTCTCGTTGCCGCTGCTCGAGTCGTTCCTGCCCCGCACGGCCTTCGGGGCCCCGGCCCCCAAACCACCGAAGCGGGCGGTCTTCCTCAGCTATTCCTGGGGGGTCGCGGAGGACGACTGGTTCCCGAAGACGGCCGGGGCGGACTACGAGATGCCCCGCTGCCTCGAACCGCTCGCCCGGCACCGCGAGGACTTCTCGGTCCTCAGCCACCTGACGAACAAACGCGCGACCAACGGCCATTGGGGCTGCACGACGTGGCTGACCTCCGCCGACGTGAACGGCACGCCGGGCAAACAGTTCCAGAACGGGGTCTCCGTCGACCAGGTGGCCGCGCGAAAGCTCGGCGTCGAGACGCGGTTCGAGTCGCTCGAACTCAGCTGCCCGACTGACGGCGGCGGCTTCGGACCGGGACTCTCTCTAGCCTGGTCGGAGTCCGGCAGCCCGATCGCCGGCGAGACGAGCCCTGTCGCCCTCTACGACCGCCTCTTCGGCGCGGCCGAGGTTCCGCTCCAGGAACGTCAGTATCGGCTCCGGAAGGACCAGAGCGTCCTCGATGCGATCCTCGTCGACGCCCGCGGGTTGCACGGCAAACTCTCCAAGCCGGACCGCGAGAAGATCGACGAGTACTTCCAGTCCGTCCGAGACGTCGAGCGGCGGATCGACAAGGCGGAGGAGTGGCTGGAACGACCGAAGCCCGAGGCCCCGTTCGGCCGACCGGGCGGCAAGCTCTCGACCTCCGACACGATCAAGGTGATGTACGACCTGATGGCGGCCGCCATCCGGACCGACACGACCCGCGTCATCACCTACCGGCAACCGGTGGAGGGGATCTTCGCCGATCTCGGGTTCAAGGTCGGAGGCCACAAGACGACCCACTGCCCGAGGGGCAGTGAGGCCTACCGCGCGTCGATCGCCCGCGACCGTCGGCAGATCGAGTTGCTCGCCTACCTGATCGACCAACTCAAGGACATCAAGGACCCTGACGGATCGACGGTCTTCGACAACTCGCTAGTCGTCTACGGCAGCGGGATCCGCACGAACCACCACCTGACCGACACGCCGACCCTCGTCGCCGGGCACGGCGGCGGCGGACTGAACCAGGGTCGCTCGTACGTCTACGAGTCGAACCAGACGCCGCTCGCCAACCTGTGGCTCTCGCTGCTGCGGCGCGTCGGCGTCGACTGCGACCAATTCGCCGACAGCGACGGAACGCTGCCCGGACTGTTCGCCTGACGGCCTTCCACGACCTCTTGGAATCCGCAGAGCACCAAGTGACGCGTCGAGTACACGGGTGTCGCCTCGACACCACGAATCTCGCAACAGTCCATTCCAACAAGCCTACTCACCCACGCTTCTTCCCGGCTCCGCGGGAGTGACTTGCGGCGTGCTTCTGACCACGGACTGGGGCCCTGCCCGAAGGAGCCAAGGGCGAATCGCAACCACTCGGGCACGCTCGATGAAGTCTCTCGAACTCGTCGGCGTTGATGCCCAACTTGGCGTGCAGGACCTCGCGAAGCGGCCGTACTTCGAGTTGCGCGTACGTCTCAAGCGTTCCGCGCAGCAACGCCTCAACAGATTCGGGCGAGAGACGAGACTCGGGTTGCTCCGGGGAGTGCCAAGGCCCGAGACTCCTGAGGAATGCGATTCCCTCTCCGCTGTCGAGGAACAACTGCGCCGAACAGCGCGCCGAGTTACCGCGGCCCTCGGCCAATCGGTAGGCGATCCCGCCGCAGCAAACACCGTCGCGAACGTCAGACAGTCTCCACGGCTTGCGATCCGACTTGTCGCAGATTGCCATCCCGAGACTCTACAACGGACTCGTCCCCTACTCGCCGTTCCGAATCTGACCCGTGATCGCCAAAGTCGATCTCGGTCGAACTCCGACCCAACATGTGGGACGACCAACCGGTTCGCCAGCTCGAAGTCGGTCTGGAAGCCGAACGCCGGATGCCCGACGCGGCCCTTCAACTCCACCAGCGACATCACCTCGGACGGCCCAGCGTGCCGGTCCGGCTCGTAGTTCAGCTCCAGCGCGTCCGGGAAGACGTTGAAGTCCGGCGGCGTCCCGCAGGTCCTGGAGGGAATCCGCCGCTCCAACCACGGCACCACCTCAAGACACCAGATCAACGACGTGCGTCGGGTTCACGCGACACTCCTCGGCTTGGGGAGACCTCGGCCGCCAGCGTCGCTCGGGCAGGTGGCCAGTGTCGACACGGGCGACGGTCGGTTCCGGCCGTTGGCGTCGGCCGGCGCTACGTTCTCGACAAGTCC
>JANQQW010000260.1 GCA_028284885.1 Planctomycetaceae bacterium | reverse complement strand
AGGTCGATCCCGTCGCCGTGGCCGGCGGTGGGCGAGACGACGGGCGGGCCGCCGCCGCGCAGGAACAGCGCCGCGGACGTGACGAGCACGGCCGTGCAGCAGAAGAGGCCCATCGCCGACGACGTTCTACGCGAGCGCGACATGGTTGACTCCCGGCGTCTCGAACAGGCTCAAGTCTCCGGCGGCACCCACTTCGGGATGCCCCGTTCGGACTTCTGCTTCTCGTACCGCACGGCCTGCGGCTGCTGCTTCGGCGGCACGGCGTCCTCGTTGACCATCAGCGGCACGGTCTCCGCCCACCACGCGTCGTACTGCTTGCGAAGCCGGGCGACGACGCCGGGGTGCTGCTCGATCACGTTCGTCGCCTCGTACGGGTCGTTCGCGATGTCGTACAGCTCGCGGTTGTTGACGAGCCGCCACCGCTGCGTGCGGACGGCGCAGTTCTTGAACTTGCTCTCGTCGGGGTCGGCTCCCTTCGCCCAGCGGCCGACGTGGACGAACAACGCCCGGTCGGGCCACTCGGCCTTCGGATCCTCGAGCAACGGCAGCAGGCTGCGGCCGTCGATGGGCTGGACACCGTCGGGGATCTCGACGTCGGCGAGTTCGCAGAAGGTCTTGTAGAGGTCGACGTGGGCCGTGAGGGCCGGGACGTCGACGCCCTCGCCGAGCCGCCCCTTCCAACGCCAGAAGCAGGGGACGTGGGTGCCCCCCTCGTAGGGCGAGCCCTTCCCGGTCTTGAAGCCGGCCGTGAAGATCGGCGTCGGCTTGCCGTTCAACCGGCCGCGGCGACCGGCCTGGCCGTTATCGGTCATGAAGATCAGCAGCGTGTCGTCCCACGCGTCCCACTCGTCGAGCTTCTTCATCAGCAGGCCCATGTTGTCGTCGATGTTCTCGATCATGCCGTAGCGGCCCTGCGTGCTCGCGTCCCAGCCCATCTCGGCGAACCGCTTCTTGTCCTTCTCCGGTGCGATCATCGGCCCGTGCGGCGCGTTGGGGGCGATGTACGCGAAGTACGGCGTGCCGGCCTCACGTTGTTTCTTCACCCAGCCGAGCGCCGCCTGGAAGAAGACGTCGGTGCAGAAGCCCTCGGTCTGGACGATCGTGTCGTTGTGCAGAAGGACGTTGTCGAAGTACTTCCCAGCGGCCACGCGGTTCGGGGGGAAGTCGGCACAGCTGCCGGGGTAGGACTGGCCGATGCCGCCCGCCCCGTGGATGAAGACCTCGCTGAAGCCGCGGTTGTAGGGCTGGTAAGCGTCCTCGTCGCCCAGGTGCCACTTGCCGAAGATGCCCGTCTCGTACCCGGCCTCCCGCAGCAGGGTAGGGAAGGTGGTGGTGGAGAGGGCCATCCGCTCCCGCTCCTTGATGGTGTGCGTCACGCCGTTCCGGAACTCGTGCCGGCCGCTGAAGATGGCCGACCGCGTGGGGGCACAGGTCGGGCTGACGTGGAAGTCGGTGAACCGCGTCGAGACCGCGTGCAGTCGGTCGAGGTGCGGCGTCTTCAGCACCTCGTTCCCCATGCAGGAGAGGTCGCCCATTCCTTGGTCGTCGGTCATCACGAGGATCACGTTCGGCCGCGACCCGGCGAGTGACTCGGCGGCGGTCACCACGGCGGATGGAACGAGGGCCAAGGCGACGAGCAGCAACGTGGTTCTCATGGAGTGTCTCACGGAAGGCGAACGACGGGATCGGCAGAGTTCGATCCGAGCATAACCAGTCACCGGGGACAGCACACGCGCCGCGCCGGACGGTCGCATCGGAGAGATCCGTGCCGTCCTCGCAAACCGCTTGGAAACGCGTCAGACCTGCGCAGACGACTCGCACGGCGCGACCCGCGAACCTGTCGATGAACCTCACGGAAGTGCACAAACAACGGCCAAAACGCGAGTCCGACAAACGAATCCGACTGTCCTTCGATCGTTTTCACAGGTTTTGACACCGAATTTGCTGGGCGGGGTAAACGCCTACCTTTACTGCCACCCAGAGTCCGTCCCCCCGCAGGAGTCTTCCCATGGACAGGTCGTCCCGATCACAGTGCGCGCGTCGGACGTCCGGCTTCACGCTCATCGAGCTGCTGGTGGTGATCGCCATCATCGCAATCCTGATCGCGCTCTTGCTGCCGGCCGTCCAGCAGGCCCGGGAGGCCGCCCGCCGCAGCTCCTGCAAGAACAACCTGAAGCAGCTCGCGCTCGCCTGCCACAACCACCACGACGTGTTCGGCCGTCTGCCGGCGGGGTACGAGGACGTCGACACCTCGGACTCCGGCGACGCCAACTGGGGCTGGGGCACGCGGATTCTCCCCTACCTCGAGGCGAGCAACCAGTTCGAAGCGATGGGCGTCAACGAATTCGCCCTGCAGCAGATCGTCACGGCGGTCGGGGGCATCTCGGGAACCGCCCCCGTCGGCGACTACCCGGCGCAACACCAGGGCTTCGTCCAGGCGACCAGCAGCCCGATCAACGCGTTCCTGTGCCCCAGCGCCTCGAACTCCCATCTCACGAGTTTCGCCGGCTACAACCGGTCCGAGGGTGTGGCGGTCTCCAACTACCCCGGCGTTCACGGCGTCAACCCGTCGAACGAGGGCCGCAACTTCGGCGGAGCCGGGAACGGCGTGTTCGGCAGGGCGGAGGAGCACCGTTTTCGCGACATCACCGACGGCCTGAGCAACACGTTCCTCGTCGGCGAGCGAGCCGTGAACCCGTCGATCACGACGAACGCCGGAACGACCTGGCTCGGAATCGAGTCGGCTCCGGGGAACGGCAACCCCGGCATGCGGATCCTCGGCAGCGGCTTCCAGCCCATCAATCCGCCGCCGACGGAGCACGAGCGCGTGCACCGGATCGCCTTCAGCAGCTTCCACACGGGTGGGGCGCAGTTCGCCCTGGCGGACGGGTCCGTGCGGTTCGTCAGCGAGAACATCAGCTTCAGCACCAACGCGGCCGACTACGGCACGTTTCAGCGATTCTGTCGCCGGGACGACGGCCAGGTGATCAACGAGTAGCGAAGAGCGTCCCGCACGGTCACGTCGATCCTCCGGCGGCTCGACGCGTGCGCTGTCCGTGCTCTCGTTCGACCCGTGAGGAACACCCCGCCAATGCCGTATCGCAAGACAGCCTGCACCCTTCTCCCCGTCTTGGGGCTCGTCGTTGCCGTCGGGTGCGGTGGCGGTGACCGCATTCCCACCGGGGGCGTGACCGGGACGATCACCGTCAACGGGGAGCCGGTCGAAGGGCTCATCGTCCGCTTCGTCCCGGAGGGAAAGGTCCGCCCCGCCGCGGGGAGGACCGATGCCGCCGGGTACTACGAGGCCCAGCTGCTCGCCGACCAGTCCGGCGTCCCGCAGGGAAAGTGCCGCATCGAGTTCGGGCTGTACAAGGGGGACGGCACGCGGAACTTCCTCGAGCCGTTCAACGAGGCCCGGGGAGAGGACCTCGAACTGAACCCGACCATCACGTCCGAGAGTCGCGTGTTCGACTACGACATCCAGTACGACGGCGAGTTGCCCTGACCGTTCGCGTGTCCGGCAGCAACGTGTCGCCCGCCGATGGCACCGCTCTTCCGTTTCCGTCCACACGAGGAACCGAGACATGCACCGCCCAAGTCCCCGAAGATCGGGCTTCACGCTGATCGAACTGCTGGTCGTGATCGCCATCATCGCGATCCTGATCGCGCTCTTGCTGCCGGCCGTCCAGCAGGCCCGCGAGGCCGCCCGCCGCAGCCAGTGCAAGAGCAACCTGAAGCAGCTGGGTCTCGCCGCCCACAACTTCCACGACACCTACGGCCGTTTTCCGGACATGTACCCGAACCCGAATCCGGCCGAGAACTGCGAGCCGGCCTGGGGCTGGGGGCCGCGGATGCTGCCGTACCTCGAGCTCTCCAACGAGTTCGAGCGGATGGGCGTGAACGACTTCACGCTGCACGAAATCCTCACGAACCAGTCCGCCCACCCGGACTTCATGCAGATCATCAGCACCGAGTACAGCATCTTCATGTGCCCCAGCAGCCCAGTCAGCGAGTCGTTCATGACGTCCTTCAGCGACGGCACCTGCGCCGGAGGCACCAACCAGACGCTCCGCGGACTCGACGGGGCCAAGGTGGCCCCCAGCAGCTACAAGGGCTGCATGGGCAGCCCGGGCAACGCCGGAACGGCCGACGGCGGCGGCATCGCCGTCTACGACAAACCGCTGAAGATCCGCGACGTGACCGACGGCACCAGCAACACGATTCTGTTCGGCGAGTGCGGGACCGCCAACCACTCGAACGACACCAGCCAGTGGCTCGGCATCACCAAGTCGCCCGGCAACGGGGCCCATGCCTCGAACCACCTCGGCACGACCTTCTACCCGATGAACGGGCTCAGCACGAACGGTGGTGTCCAGCGGTTCGAGTTCAGCAGCTTCCACACCGGCGGAGCACACTTCTGCTTCTCGGACGGCTCGGTGCACTTCCTCAGCGAGAACATCGAGTTCAGCAACACCGCCTCCGACTATGGCGCGTACCAGAAGCTCGGCCGCCGCAACGACGGACAGACGCTCGACTCGATCTGAACCCGCCGGACCGACGAACCACCTCAGCAGGAAGGCTGCTCGATGCACCTCTCGAGACCGATCACTCACGCGTTCCTGCTCGTCGGGCTCGCCGTCGTCGCGGCAGGTTGCGGAGGCAACGAGATTCCGACCGGCTCCGTTTCCGGCAGGATCACGGTCAACGGACAGCCCCGAGAGGGTGTCGAACTCCAGTTCGTCCCGATCGCGAAGATTCGCCCTGCCATCGGCGTGACCGATGCCCAGGGCGACTACACCGCGATGCTGCTCAAGGACCAATCCGGTGCACCGCTGGGGAAGTGCCGCGTGCGGTTCGCGCTCTACTCGGGCGACTCGACGAAGAACTACCTGGAGTCGTTCAACCAGAAGATGGAGGGTGACCCGGCCCTCGACCTGATCGTCACGGTCGTGGGAACGACCTTCGACTACGACATTCAGTACGACGGCGAGTTGCCCTGAGGCCAGCGGGAGCACATCTCGCGAACCTGTGGCGGTCGTGGTCCGGAGACCCGACGGCCAGACGACGTTGGAGACGCCACACCTAGCCCGGATCGGGCCTACTCGGCGGCGTGCTCGCGGCGGTACTCGCTCGGCGAGACGCCCAGCTCGCGGCGGAACACCTCGTACATCCGCATCGACTCGCCAAAGCCCGACGTGCGGGCGATCTGGGCGACGGACCGGGACGTGTGGGCGAGTTCCCGCTTCGCCCGTTCGATCCGCACACGACGGATCTCGGCGGCGATCGTCCGGTCCAGGTGCTCGTGGAACCGCCGTTGCAGCGTGCGGGTCCCGGTCTTCACCGCCTCGGCCACGTCGTCAGGGCCGATCGACCTTGAGCTGTTGGCGGCGATGAACTCGAGCGCCCGGTGGACGAGGGCGTTGTCCACGGTCACGAAGTCGGTCGACTCCCGCACGACGAGCCCCGTGGGCGGCAGGAGGATCGGCTCGCTCGGCGGCTTCCCCCCCTTCATCAGCCGGTCCAGCAGCCGGGCCGCCTCGTAGCCGACGTTCGTGAAGCCGACCTCGACGCTGCTCAGAGTGGGCTCCAGCCCCTCGCAGTAGTGCTCCTCGTTCCAACCGGTGACGATCGCCACGTCCTGCGGGACGCGGAGCCCGTTGTTGTGGCAGATCTGGGCCACCATCCGGCCGTGCGACTCGACGGCGACGAACACCCCGATCGGTGTCTCCCAGCTCTCCACCCAGGCGTTCACGACCCGCTCGGTCTCCCGCCAAGTCGTCAGCGTGGCGTACGCGTCGATCGAGACCTGCGTGGTGAGGCAGTCGTACCCGTGCTCCTCCAACGTCTCGAGGAACGCCTCGGTCTCGATCGCGTGGGCCCGGGACTCGCGCGTGGTCAGCACGGCGAAGCGACTGAAACCGCGGTCGAGCAGGTGCCGGGCCCGCAGCCTGCCGACCGCTTCGTGGTCCGGGAAGACGCCCGGCAGCGAGTTCGCGGCCGGCGAGTTCACCCAGACGTTGACGACCGGGACGTTCTCGCGGGCCGACTTCCGCGCCAGCTTCTGCGTCGCCCGGGCGATGATGCCGTCGTACGGAGGCTGCTTCGCCGGCCGCTTCGAGTCGGCGTACTCGTCGATCACGGAGTTCCAGCCCTGCTCCCGCGCGTACTGCTGAGCGCCGACGAAGACCTCCGTGTGCCGCTTGTACGGCCACTCGAGGTCCAGCATCACGGCGACTCGCCGCGGTTCCGTCATGACTCGTTGCCCGGCTGTCCGCTGATCTCAGGCTGCGGGACGAAGTCGGTCCCCGTCCATTCGGGCCATTGTGCCAAGATGCCCGTCCCGCGAAAGGGCTGGCCGCTTCTTGCCGTCCAAAAGACGACGTTGGAATCGAATCGTGGACACGTCGGCCGGCCCGCCCGGCCGTACCCGGCTCGACGCAAACCCTTCACTGAAAAGCACAAACGGCCGGTTCGGCCGATTCTGCCGATTCGGGCATCCCCTGTGCCTAACTGGTCTGTCGCTCGGGCCAGAGTCGGCTCGGGTAGGGGACTGATCCACCATCCGAGGAGACTACGATGAAGAACGCACTCATGATCACGGCTGTCGTCGCAGGGCTCGCGATGTTCGCCGGAGCCAACACCGCCGAGGCCGGCGGCTGCTACCGCGGCGGCTGGGGTGGCTACGGCTACCGCGCTCCGGTCTACGGCTACGGCGGCGGGTTTCGCAGCTTCCGTGGGCACGGCTTCCGCGGCTACGCACCGTACCGCGGGTGGGGCAACCGTGGCTTCGGCTACGGCCCCGGCTTCGGCCACCGCGGATTCCGCGGCAACGGCGTCTCGGTGCGGTTCGGCTGGTGAGTCGACTCGCGCTGACCAATCGAGAACCCGCGGTTCGAACGCTCCGAGCCGCGGGTCGTCTCGTTGATCAGTCCTCCTCGCCCGACGTCTCCATGTCGAGCTGCCGCATCTTCCGGTACAGGTTCGAGCGGTGCAGGCCCAACAGGCCCGCGGCCGAACTCATGTTGCCGCTCATGCGGTCGATGGCCCGGCGGATGAAGTCCCGCTGGAACTCCTTCGTCGCCTCGGTGAGCCCCAGATTCGCCGACGGCTCGAGACCGGTGTCGGACTCCGGCGCGAGGATGAACGCGAGGTCGTCCGCCTTGACCGCGTCTCCCGCGGCGAGGAACGCGACCCGCTCCATCAGGTTCCGCAGTTCGCGGACGTTGCCCGGCCAGTGGTGCGACTGCAGCCTTCGCCGCGCGTCGTTCGACAGCTTCAGCAGCGGTCGCTTCGCCTGGGCGCAGAACGTCTGCAGGAAGTGCTCGGCGAGCGGCAACACGTCCTCCGGTCGCTCGCGCAGCGGCGGGATCTCCAGCGTCACCACGCTGAGCCGGTAGTACAGGTCGCGGCGGAACGCCTTCGTCTGCACGGCGTCCACGAGGTTCGCGTTCGTCGCCGCGATGACCCGGACGTCGACCGGGATCGGCGCCGACCCGCCCACCCGCGTGATGACCTTCTCCTCCAGAACGCGGAGCAGCTTCGCCTGCCCGCCGGGGCTCATGTCGCCGATCTCGTCGAGGAACAGCGTCCCGCCGTCGGCGAGCTCGAACTTTCCCTGCCGCGTGGAACGGGCGTCCGTGAACGAGCCGGCCTCGTGGCCGAACAACTCGCTCTCCAGCAGCGACTCGGCGAGGGCCGCGCAGTTCACCGCGATGAACGGCCGCTCGCTCCGCGGCCCGCGGCAGTGCAGCGACTGGCTGACGACCTCCTTGCCGGTCCCGCTCTCGCCCAGCACCAGCACGGGCAGTTCCGTGTCGGCGACGCGTTCGATCGTCGCCCGCAGCGCGGTCACCGCCTCGCTCTCGCCGATGATCCGCACCCCCTTGGTGAACTGCTCGGCGAGCGTGTCGCGGCTGCGGAGCAGTTCCTCGCGCTCGCGGGTGTTCTGAATCGCGATCGCCGCCTGCTCGGCGAGCATTTGCAGGCTGTACTGGTCCTCTTCGTCGAACGTGCCGTGCGCCTTGTTGATCACCTGGAACACGCCCAGCAGCCGACCCTCGGCGTCCCGCATCGGCTCGCAGAGAATGGTCCGCGTGCGGTACCCGGTCTTCGCGTCGACCTCCTGGTTGAACCGTTCGTCGGCGTAGGCGTCGTCGACGACGATCCGTTCGCCGGCGTGGATCACCTCGCCGACGAGGCCGACGTCGTCCGGCAGCCGGAGCACCCCCTCGATGCCGACGGCCGGGTTGCCGATGATCTCCTTCCGGGCCGGGTCGTGGATGAAGATGCTGCCCCGGTCGCAGTCGAGCAGCCGCAGCGCCTCGTGGGCGATCATGTCGAGCAGGGCGGACGTTTCCTGCACGCTCCCCATCCGCCGGCTGATGCTGAGCGTCGTCTGCAGCCGGTCGATTCGCAGCTCTCGGCTGAGTCGCGTCTCGACGACGTCGAGCGCGTGCCCCAGCAACCGGCCGACGACGAGCATGGCCGGGAGCAGGTTCGGTTCGAGATGCCGGCCGGCGAGCACGAACGCCTCGACGAGTCCCGGCCGCCCGAGCGGCACGACGCCCAGCTTCCAACCGGCCGGCTGGTCGAGCGGCACGAGCCCGGCCGACTCGCGGTCGCACGCCTGCTCGAGGTGGGCGACCGGGTGCCCCTCGAGCCCGATCTGGCCCGACTCGCCGACCGCCTGCCAGCCCGACTCGTCCCGCCGGAGCAGGGCGGTCCACGGCGTGGAGAACTGCGCCGCGACCTCCGCCAACGCGTGCCCCAGGAAGACCGACTCCTCGTCCGCCCCGCGGGCCTCTTCGAGAATGTGCGTGCAGGCGGACAGCGTGCCGCCGGTCTCCGGGCTGCGGAGCCACGGCAGCTCGGCCCACCGCATCCACTGGGCTGTCGCTGAGGCCTCGGCCACGTGTCGCTCCTTCCGGTTGACCCGATGCACTCCGTTCGAACCGCGCCGCGCCGCTCGACGGCGGCGCAACCGGCGACGATGTGCCGTCGCGATGATAACGGAACCGCCCGTCCATGCCACGCCCTCGAACCGTCGGCAGTGCATCTGAACTCGGGTCGTGAGTCGGAGCCATTGCGCTGGCCCCCTCTCCCCCGCATTCGGTTCCCCAATGGGTTCGACGTCGCTGCGGGGGAGAGGGTCGGGGTGAGGGGGAACAGATCAAGCGCACGCACTTGAGCCCCCTCTCCCCCGCGATCTCACGGCTTCCGCGAACGACGCCGACAGCGGGGGAGAGGGGGCCCGGTGGTCACGTCGCTCGGAGGGACCACCACCGGACCCAGAGACACCCGACTCTCCACTCCTCGTCCTGAACGTCGCGACGCCTGCCAGCCCGGCGGCGGGTTGCTATCCTGCGGCCGTCCACTTCCGACGGAGAGCCCCCGTGTTCCACATCAACGTGCTGCTGAAGGTCCACGACGCCGGGGACGTCGAGGAGATCCGCGAGCTGATGACCGAGTTGATGCGGGCCTCGCGTGCCGAGCCGGGCTGCGTGAAGTTCGACGTGTTCCACTCGCACGACGACCCGCTGACGTTCCTGCTGTACGAGACGTGGGCCGACGAGCAGGCGTGGAAGGACCACCGCGAGCGGGACGCCGTGCAGACGATCTACCTGCCGAAGGTGCTGCCCAAGGTGGACCGGGTCCCCCACATCTCGACGCTGCTGGAGTAGAATCCCCGTCGTCTCGTTCCTCTCGCGGGCCCCGGAGTCGTCACGTGCCTCGTTCTCTCGCCGTCCTGCTGCTGCCGTTCGTCCTGGTCGCCTGCACCAAGCTGAAGAAGGACGAGCCCGAGCCGGAGAAGCCGCCGAAGGAGACGCACGTCGGCAAGTTCACGCGCGAGATCCTCGACCTGAAGCAGGTTCGGAAGGACCACCCGGACTGGGTCGAGATCGATCCCGAGTTCCAGGCGAGCGACCCGGTCAGCACGTCGCTGTCGGCCTCGCAGTCGATGCCGTGGGACATCGCCAAGATGACGTTCCAGCGGAACTGCGTCGACTTCTACAAGGTGCAGAACGACGACCAGGTGCCGCCGTACTCGGTCGCGAAGAAGTTCGTCGAGCAGGAGAGCGCCGGGCTCCCCGCTCGTCGCCCGTACGAGCACTACGTGTACGACGACTCGACCGGCGCGCTGCTCCTGTACCTCGACAAGGAGCACCGGAACCGGGAGTACAAGGAGTACGGCATCCCGATCCCGGAGGACTGACTCGGCACGCCGGTTGCGGAACCGGTCGGGCAGCCGTCGAACACGGCCCCCACGCTCGATTTCGTTGTCGAACGGCAACACGCGTGGCGGGACACGTTGACGGCATGCAACGTCCGACCCGTCCCTCGCTCGCGAGGCCGCCGTGTACCGCCAAATCGCCGTCCTGCTGTTCGCCTTCGCCACGACGCTGTGCGCCCGGCCGGTCCTTGCCGGTTCGTGGCTGTTCCAGCCGTCGTACTTCAGCCGCGGCGTCCCGGCCGAGACGCGGCAGCACATCCCGCAGCTCAACGGCCGCTCGGCCTACCGCCGGCCGTACGTCCAGCTGAACCCCGGGGGCTCGGTCCGCGGCGGATTCCGGATCAACCGCATCCAGATCCAGAACGGCAACAGCCTCGACACGACGTTCATCCGCGAGAACTTCTACCAGTTCCAACCGCGACCGTAGAAGCGGTCGTCGCTACTCGCGGCTGAGCATCGCGATCGGCTCGCCCGTCATCACGTCCAGCCGCGTCGCCTCCACGAGCTTCCACTCGTCCGCGTCCCGCTCCCAGTCGAGGTGCCACCGGGACGGGTGGTAGCCGACGCTCCCCTGCGTGGCGACGTTGATCGTCGCGTTCGCCCGGAAGTGGATGCGGGCCGACTGCTCGTCGTCGGCCATCGTCACGCTGACGTCCGTGATCCGCAGGTCGTCGTCGACTTCGACCGCTTCGAACGCGAGCAAGGCCTTGCCGCGGAGCACGAGCGCGTCGGCGGCGAGGTGGTCGAAGAACCGTTCCCGCTCCTCGTCGACGTACGCGTCCGCCAGGCTGTGCGTCCGCTCGACGACCTCCTCGGACGGCGTCACCACGTACAGGTCGGCGAGGTACGCCAGCCCGACGGCGAGGAGGCAGCCGCCGGCCGCCAACGCGTACGTGCCGCGGCCCGTGCTCGTCGCCATCGCTCCCAGCACGATCGCCAGGCTGACCAGCACGAAGGCCGCAGGCACCCAGGTCTCCGTCACCCACCACGACATGGCCCGACTCCCTGTTCGTTCGCGAAACGTCGCCTCGAGCTTAACGCAATCGGGCCGCGTGGCGCCACGCGGCCCGATCGTCTCGCTCCGATTCGGCGGGCGTCAGTTCGCGAGCGCCCGGCCGTTGTCGTCCAGCACCGTGAAGATCTTCCGCCCGACCTCACGGCCCTTGGTCTTCAACACGAGGGCGTACCGCCCCGGCTCGAGCGACTGCCCGAGCGTGTAGCCGAAGTTCGTCCGCATGCGGTCGCGGGTGACCACGTGGCCCACCTCGTCGATGATCGTCCCGAGCTTCGCCCGGACGGTCGTCTTGTCCGGCACGTAGTTGCCCTCCTCGTCCTTCAAGTAGTCGCCGTTCTCGTCGCGGAGGAACTCGTACTCGTACGCCAGCTTTCCGCCCTCGCCCCGCACGAGGTCGTGCAGGTCGCACTGCACCCACATGTCGCCGTGCGGCGGGTTGAACGTGACCTGGGCGTACAGGCAGTCTCCCTGCTTGAAGGTCTGCCGTCGGTCGACGAGCACGCCGCCGATGGTGGTCGTCCCCATGTCGAAGGAGAAGATCTGGTCCTCCGGCGTGATCGCGCCGTTCGCGGTCAGCAGCAGTTCGCGGGCCCGTTCGATGCCGACCGGTTTCAGCGTGTAGGGGCCCTCGGCCCGTCGCAGACCGTAGGGGTCCATCAGGTACTCGCCCTGCACGCCGAGCAGCGTGACGGCGACCGCGGCCGCGGCGAACGCCATCGGGGCCGGAATCCGGGCCGCGGCCGGCAGCCGGTCGAACAGCGACGGCTGCAGGCGACGAGCGCGACGGCTGCGAGCCGTCTCGCCGAACCACCGCTCCCTGGCCCGTCGGAACTGGATCGCGGCCCAGCGGACGTCCTCGGCGTTCGTGAAGGCGAAGTACACCGTGATGCAGACCATCGGGAAGATGTACAGCCCCAGGATCAGCGTCGTCCCCAGGTGGAACAGCACGCCGAGCGTGAGCATGCACGTCCGCCCCACGCCCCGCCAGCCGATGAACAGGAACAGCACCTCCCAGACGATCACGATGTACGCGAAGATCGAGAACGCCCAGGGGATCAGCGTGAAGTACTCGCCCACGCCGTGCCAGTGGTTGACGTGCGTGTTCACCCAGAACAGCAGCTGGTCGCCGCTGAAGAATGCGGGCGTGTGCATCTTGGTGATGGCGGCACCGAAGTAGGTGTAGCCGATGAGCAGCTGCAGCAGCCGCCGGGCGAAGGCCGAGGTCGTCGGCGGAGCGAGCGCCGGCTCGCCCTTCGCACGACGTCGCCGCTGTTCGAGCGCGGCGTCCACGGACCAGACCAGTCCGCACTCCGAGACGGCCAGCAGTAGCAGCACGTGCGAGCCGATGACCGTGTACTTCGTCAGGAAGCTCAACGAGTCGAGCGTGGTGAAGTACGGGTACAGCACGCAGGCGATCGCCGCCGAGATTCGCGTCCGCCAGCCGACGGACAGCGTGACCAGCGAGAAGGCGAGCAGCGTGAACAGGGCGACGGCCACCGTGCCGGGGAACTCCGGCATCAGCTTCCCCCAGCCGTACGTCACGGAGATCTGGGCAGTCGCGCCGTCGGTCGAGAAGTGCTCGCGGGCGTGCGGCCACCGCTCGATCACGTCGATCAACAGGACCAACGGCATCAGGATGCGGACGATCGCGAGGCCGTACGGGACCTCCTCCGCGAAGAAGAACCTCTGCAGACGCCCGAGGACGGTCGTCTCTTCGCCGCTGTTCCGGAGTGCCGGCATCACGTTCCCTCGTGTGGTGAATCGACCGGGTCTTGTGGGTTCTCGACGCCCGTCGTGGGTCGTCGGGAGAAAGCGCGTCTCGGGTCAGTTCGCGTTCGGCCGTGCGGTGAACTCCTTCGCCGACCCTTCGGCCAACGACTCCTGCACGGAGGGCATCCACCGTGCGGGTGGTGCGTAGAAGGACTTGCCGCGCCGCATGTCGGAGATCAGCCGCGGGTTGTCCGCGACCAGCACGCGAACCTGGTACTCGTGCCAGGGGGTGTAGCTGTGGAGCGGGCTGCCGTCGCCGCTGTGCACTCGGCGAACGCGGTGGTACCGGGTGATCTGCTCGTCGCGCGGCTTGACGGTCCCGTACTGCCGCTGCCACACGTCCTCGGGCATGTTGTACTTCTTGGCCCAGTTCTCCTCGACGACGAACACCCGCGTGATCGGCTCGTGGGCCGTGTGGCGGAGGTTGTTCATCGCCAGGTTGGGCAGGTGGGCGCTGAAGCTGTCGTAGTGGCGGCGGTCCAGCGTGCCGAACGGCTGGAACGACCCCCACGGGCCGGGAGCCGCCTCGTACCACTCGCCGCTCTCCCCCTCGGCGATCACGTGGAATCGCTGTGAGTAGGCGGACCAGCCGCAGAACATGTCCCACACGATGAAGTACATCGCCGGGTGGGAGCCCTGCATGAAGGAGAGGGCATGGGCGAAGATGCCGAACGAGAGCACGCTGAGGTACGTGCAGACGAATGCGACCGCCAGCGACTTCTTCATCCCGAGTACCTTCCATGACGCTCGGTGTCGGAGGGAACACCGGGCCCATCGGGCCCGGTGGCGACCGGGACGTGCTCCGCACTCCCGGCTCGCGCGGCGGATTTTGCCGAACCAGCGGATTTGGTCAAGATCAAAGGTTGCGAGACCGACGACTCCGCGGTCCCCAACATGGAGGGGTCCCGTGCACCGCCGAACACTCTCGATCGAGGTCTCCGCCTCCTGCGAGCAGGCCTTCGACCTGATCCACGACTACTCGCGACGCCCCGAGTGGGACCGCATGCTCCGTGAAGCCCGCCTGCTCGGCGACGCCGCGCACGCGGAACAGGGCGTGCGGACCCTGTGCACCGGCACGTGGCGGTCCGCGTGGATCGGCATGGAGACCGAGTACGTCACCTTCGAACGCGGCCGCGTCGCCGCCGTCAAGCTGACGAACCGCCCGCCGTTCTTCGACCGCTTCGCCGCGAGCATCCGCCACGAACCACTCGCACCGGACCGGTCCCGCGTGACGTACACCTACGCCTTCCGCGCCCGCCCACGGCCGGTCGCCCGCCTGGTCGAACCGCTTCTCGACACCCTGCTGGCCCGGGAAACCCGCAACCGCCTCGAAGCCCTACGCGACATCCTCGCCCGCGAGCGATCGACTTCGCCCGAAGTGAAGTAGGGCGGGCTGCGGCGACGAGGACGTGAGTGGAGTCGAGGCGGAACCGCTGCACTAAGTAACCGGGAACATCTGCCATGAGGTCGAACGACCAGTTACTCGCGCGCATCACCGGAGTCCGCAGCGGCGCCGTGGCCCCCGACGATCTTTCCCGTCTCCACGTCGAACAGTCGTACGAACCCCTTGCGGCTCCCTGTCGCCAACACATTGCTGTCCGGCGAGAAGGCGACCGAGTCGACGAAGCTCTCGTGCCGCAGCACCAAGTGCTCCCGGCCCGTCACGGCGTTCACGACGCGGGCCGTGTCGTCCCCGTTTCCAACCGCGATCCACTTGCCGTCCGGCGAGACGGCCAGCCCGAGCACGAACGGGTTCCCCTCGAACGGCAGACCGTACTTCTCGCGGCCGGTCGCCGCGTCGAACACGGCCAAGTCGCGACCGTCCACGACGCAGGCCACGAGTTTCTGGTCCGGCGAGACGGCCACGGGGCCGCTGGCATCCAACGTGTGCAGCACGCGACCGTTCGTCGTGTCGAACAAGCGGACACGCCCGTGCGATCCGGCCGCAAGCAGGCCGCCGGAGACGGCGACGTACTTCCATCGGGGATCGTCGCGAAATGCGTCACCGAACGTCCGCAACGTCTTCCCGCTGGCGAGTTCCGTGGCCACGACCGAGTTCTCCGCGCCGTGCCAGTAGAGGACCTTCTCGTCTGCGGAGACCGCCAGTCCGCCCTGGTTCACGTGCTTCACCGGACTGCGACCCACCCGACGGAGCTCCTCCGGCCTCTCCGCCAGCTGCCAGACGAAGCCGTCGCGCGCTCCCCCGATCAACGTCCCCTTCGGCCCCCATGCCAGAGCGCGAATCATGATCCCGCTTCCACGGAGCGTGCGAACGAGCTTCCCGGTCGCCACGGACCACACCTCGACGGTCCCGGAGTGGTTCGTCGTGACCAGTTTCCTGCCGTCGGCCGAGAACCTCAACTCCTCGACCCCCGTCGGGCTGGCCGACTGCTGCAAGGTTCGCACGGCCGCCGTCCGTTCCTGAGCGGACGCGAACGGGCCCGTCACGCCCAGCAGCACGAGGACGGGCAGCAACTCGGTGACACGACTCTGCAGGCGACGCCTCATCTCGCTCACTCCTCGACTGGTGGCACTCGTCCGCCCTGTGGCAATCGAGATCTCTCGGGCACGCTGGCCTCGACACTCGCCGGACCGGCCTCGTCGAGACGCCCCCACCCGCGAAACCCGAATCGTTCGCGGAGGTCCGCTCGTCCGAGACCCACTTCCGAACCGTAGGAACGCGGAGTAGCCAACTCGTTGATCGCACGAAAATCCGTCTCGACCTCGGCGCTGAAGTCCATCAACTCCCAGGTGTTCTCCGTGGCTCGCGCGAAGTTGCCCGCCACCCGATTGCCCAGCGGGCGGCCGTAGGTCTCGAGCGTGAGGTCGTTCTCGGTCAGTTCGCGAAGCCCGGGATGTCGCTCGCGGAGCAGACCTCCCTCCGGCGTGGCGAGCGCCGCTCGCAGCCGACTCACCGACTTCTGCGCCAACTCGGCGTACTCGGGACGCGAGTCCCACCCGAGACAACGGCTGTCGAGGTGGACGAACACCGGCGTCCGGTCGACGACGTTCCGCTCCACACGGTTGTCGCGACCGCCGCTGAGGAAGATTGCACAGACGGCGCTGTTCTCGACGACGTTCTCCTCCACCACCGCCTCCGACGTCCCGTCGTCGAGGTAGATGCCCCGCGACGCCCCGACGACGTGGTTCCACCGCACGACGTTGCCCCGGAACAGCGACGCGTGCGGACCACCCCACAGATAGATCCCGCCGGAGTCGTCCCGGGACACGCCCCTGACCACGTTCCGCTCGACCACCAGGTCACGGCCCATGGCCCGGATCCCGTTCGTCTCGGTCGGCGAGTCCGAGACGGCGTTCCGCGAGATCGTGACCCGCTGGTCGAACACCGTGATCCCGTCGTTCGCCCACTTCGCCTTCTCGAGGTTGAACCGCGTGATGCGGTTGCCGTCGATGCGGCCCCGCCGCTTCGTGGTCCGCAGCACGGCGTGCGGGTCGTTCCAGACGTGGATTGCACTCTTGCGGCAGTCCTCGAACGTGCAGTTCCGGATCGCGTAGCCGTCGCTCTTGCCGCCCACGACCACGGCGTGCCCGCGGCTGTTCTCGAAGCGAAGCCCGTCCAGCGTGACGTTCCGGCCGGCCACGAAGACCGTCTCCGCGTCCTCGGGGAGCCCCGTCCCGTCCAAGACGGCCGTCCCGGAGACGGTCAGTCGGCCCGCCCCCCACCACGAAATCCTGACGGTCGAGACCGGCCGGAACTCACCTCGGAGCACCAGCTCGTGCGACTCCCCCGGCCGCCCCGCCAACCGCCCCAACGCCTTCGCGACAACGCCCGGCAGCTCCGCCGACGTCGTACTGCCACCATCGACGACGACCGTCTCGCCGAACGCCACAGCCGGGCCGAGCAGGCAGACCACGACAGCGGTGGCGGGAAACACGCGAATCATGAAGTTGCTCCGAGTCGACCGACTTCGCCGTTCGCCGAGCAGCCGTCGGATGACTGGCCGTCGGCAACCGTCTCAGCAGCCGCCGATCCTGCCGCATCCGCGCGACTCCGTCGACCGCCACGGTCACTCTCGTCCCACCGCCGCAGCGAAGTAGGGTGGGCTGTGCCCACCACATCGTATCTGGACCGATGCGGGAGCACGCGTACTCAACACGGCCGCCGATCCCCGGCAGAATCATCGAACGAAACTCGCTGGTGGGCCAAGCCCACCCTGCTGGACTTCAGGGCGGCACTTGCTCGTGCGATTCCGCAGCGTGCGTCGCGACTCGATCTGCGAGTTCCGACTTCAGGGCGTTTGACACACCGAACGATGATTGAAGGTTGGTACTCCAAGCGATGACCTGTGTGCCACAGCCGAGACTGCCGGTGTGCACGCGAGTCGCATAGCGACCGTAGCCTTCGATCGGAACCTGTTCGGTCCACTCGACGCCGAGTGAGCGAGTCAGCTCATGTGAAACTCTGGCACCGTTCACCAGCAACAACCTGATGTTCTCGTTGGAGAGCTGCTTGGACAGGAACTCGGCGTCGGCGTCGAGCAACTCACGACGTACAGCCCTTGTCGGCAACTGCCCCCAAGTTGGGTCCGTTGCCCATTGCACGAGATCGAGGTGACACGCCGACCCGTCGTAGTACGAAACCCCACAACCGTTGAGAATCCCCTCGAGCACGTTGAACCAACGACGATACGGGTTGCGCCCGAAGTAGTCGTCGCAGTCGGCGAGAACCTGCTCTACGCACTGAATGGGAGCTGCACCGAGGTCGTCGATTCCAAGGGAGGTGTGGGTGGCCAGTCGCCGATCGTCGCCGACAAGTTCATTGCCGTGTCGGTCGACGAACTCAACACGGCTGGGGTTCAGGGCGAGTGACGCAACGTCGGCGGTACGCGAGTTGCCGAACGAGACCACAGGTGTGGAGCCAGCAACGACGAAAGCACCCGATGGAACCGGACGGCGAATTCGCTGCTCGATGTAGTCGGGCAGTGCGGCCATGGTCTTGGCGGGTCGAGTTGATGTCTGGCCTACGTCAACTCCGACATCTCCCCCGTGCTGTCCGCGAATCGTTCGACCGGGACGCCGAGGCGGTCGAGCATGGTGACGAACAGGTTGGAGCAGGGGGTGTGCTCGGTGAAGCGGTGGTAGGCACCGTGCTTCAGGCCCAGGCCCGAGCCGCCGGCGAGGACGAGCGGGTAGTTGCGGGCGTTGTGCGTGGTGCTGGTGGCGGAGCCGTACAGGGCCACCGTGTGGTCGAGGAGGTTGCCGTCCCCCTCGCGGCTCGTCTTCAGCCGGTCGAGGAAGTGGGCGAACTGCTTGGCGAGGAACTGGTCGTACTGGGCCCAACGCTCGTAGCCCTTGTCCTTGCCGGTGCCGTGCGAGAGGCCGTGGTGACCGCCCAGGCCGAGGGCGAGTTGCGGGAACTTGTCCGAGACCCCCTTGCCGTCCTCCTGCGAGACCAGGAACGTCGCCGCCCGCGTGGTGTCGGTCTGGAAGGCGAGGTACATCAGGTCGTACATCGTGCGGAGGTAGTTCTCCGGGGCCTGCTGGTCGGCCTGCAGATCGACGTCGGACACGTCGACGTCCGGCCGCTGCCGACCGAGCCACGCCTCCGTCCGGTCGATGCGGTCCTCGATCTCCTGGACGGAGCCGAGGTACTCGTCGAGCTTCTCGCGGTCGTTCTTGCCGAGCTTCAGCCGCAGCGACTTGGACTGCTCGAGCACGAGGTCGACCACGCGACGGTCCTGCCGCAGCTTGCGTCGCTTCTCGGCGAGCGACGCTCCCTCCTCCGAGGCGAACAGCCGGTCGAACACCTGTCGCGGGGCGGACTCGGCGGGGATCGCCTCGCCGGCCTGGTCGTAGGAGATGGTGGCCGTGCGGGTCTTGTAGCCGACGCCGCCGTTGCTGGAGAGGACGAGCGACGGGACGCGGGTCGTCCGGCCGATGATCGACGCGGCGTACTGGTCGAGCGAGATCGTGTTCCGGTACTGGCTGCCGCGGACGTCGCCCCCGGTGATGAAGATGTCGCCCGTCGCGTGGCCGACCAGCTTGCGGCCCTTCGGGTGGGACAGGCCGCCGAGGACGGAGAGGTCGTCGCGGAACGGCTCCAGCGGCGAGAGGGTCTGCGTGAAGCGGTAGTCGCGGCCCTCGCCGAGCGGGAACCAGTGCCACTTCTCGTGGTCCTCGTGCTTCTCCGGCGGCAGGCTGACGCCGTTCGCGAAGTAGACCGCACAAACCCGCTTCGGGCGTTCCTTCGGCACGTCGGCCGCGCGGCCCATGCTCTCCAGCCACGGCAGGGCGACCGCCACGCCGGTGCCACGGAGAAACGTACGCCGGTCGAGATGCCAGGACTTCTGTGCCATCGGTCGGTTCTCCCGTTCGTGAGCGGTGCCTCGCGGACACCGTTGTGATCGTCGGAAACTACTTCGTCAAGAAGGACTCGTCGGTCACGATCGTCTTCACCAGCGTCCGCAACCGGTGGTCGTCCGCGGCGAACTCGGCGGCGATCGCGTCGATCCGTTCGTCGTCGGTGAAGCTGAGCGACCGCCCGAGCGCGTAGGCCAGCATCCGGCCGGTCAGGCTGCGGACGAAGGCCTCTCTTCGACGTTCGAGCAGGTAGGTCTTCAGTTCGTCCAGTCCGTCGACGACGGTGCCGTCCGGCAGTTCGGCCTTCGCGTCGACGGGCGTGTTGCCCCGCCGCACGCGGTCGCGGTACTTGCCGAGCGTGTCGAAGTGCTCGAAGGCGACGCCCCACGGGTCGAGCTTGCGGTGGCAGCCGTTGCAGGCCTCGTGCTCGCGGTGCAGGGCGAGTTGCTCCTTCAACGACAGGCCGGACAACTTCGGGTCCTCGACGTCGAGTTCCGGGACGTTCGGCGGCGGCGGGGGGGGCGGGTCGTCCAGCAGCCTTCGCAGCAGCCACGAGCCCCGCTTGATGGGGTGCGAGTCGGTCCCGTTCGACTGCCCGGTGAGGATGCTGGCCTGAGTGAGCACGCCGCCGCGACGGCTTCCCTCCGGCAGCGGCACGCGGCGGAAGCCGTAACCGCCGACGCCGTCGATGCCGTAGTGCTCGGCCATCACCGGGTCGATCACGGTGAAGTCCGAGTCGAGCACGTTCAACGCGGAGAGATCTTCGTGCAGCAGTTCGCCGAAGAAGGCGTGCGTCTCGCGTCGCATGCGGTCCTCGAGGCCGACCACGAGGCTGCCGAACACCTGCTTGTTGACGGCCGTCCGGTCGAGCGCGTGAAGTTCGAGCCACTGGTCGGAGAAGTTCTCGACGAACTCGGACGACCGTGGACTCGCGAGCAGGCGGTCCACCTGCTTCCGCAGCACGGCGGGATCGCGGAGCCGGCCCTCCCCGGCGAGTCGCAGCAGCTCCTCGTCCGGCATGCTGCTCCACAGGAAGTACGAGAGCCGGGACGCGACCTCGAAGTCGTCGAGCTCGCGGACGCCCTCGTCGGCGGTGCCGGGCTCGGTGATGTAGAGGAACGGCGGCGAGACGAGCACGGCGACCAGCGTCTCGAGAATCGTCTCCTCGAACGACGGCCCGGACGGCTCCGGGACGGCCGAGGCGTCCGGCGAGCGGGTGAAGGCCGACGGGGGGATCGGCTGCTTCTCGATGCCCGGCCCCGACCAGGAGACCTCCAGGTGATGGCCGCCGAGGGCGTTGAAGTACGTCACCTCGAACGGGTGCGAGCCGGCGGACAGCTTGACCGTGCCCGACTTCTCGACGGCCCCGTGTCGCCCGTCGTTGTCGACGACCGGTTTACCGCCGACGTAGAGCCGGCTGCCGTCGTCGGTCTTCGTGGAGAACACGTAGCGGCCGTCGGCCGGGACGCGAATCGCCCCCCGGAACCGCAGGGCGAAGCTCTCACGGTTCGCGACGATCGGCAACTCGAACGTGACCGACTCCGCCACCCCCGACTTCGTCGGCCGGCAAGCGGCCAACGTCTCGCGTCGGGCGTCTTCGGGACTCGGGGTGAAGTAGTCGACGTGCAGCCCGGGCTTCGGTGGCGCCGTCTCCGCGACCTTCGGCTCCTTCTTCTTCTTCTTCTTCTTCTCCGGCGGCCGGGTCTCCTCGCGGAGCTGCGACCAGATCGCGTGCATGCCGTCCACCTCGTCCGGCGTGGCGGGGCGGCGGTACGCGCGGTCCATGAACCGCTGCAGTACCTCGCGGGCGTAGACCGACTCGTCCTCGCGGTTCGGCGAGTCCGGGAAGATCGCCGAGTGCGACTCCGGCGGCCAAGTGGCGTGGTACGGCGCCTCGAACTCGATGCGATCGACCCGCAGGTCCGGCCACCGGGACTTCTCGGTCGTACCGTCGTACGCGTTGTACAGCCCGAGCAGCATGCGGTTCAGGTCGCCGCGGTTCGAGAGGTCCTTGTTCCGGAACGGCAGCGGCAGGTTCTCCAGCCGGTCGCGGAACTCGAAGACCGTCGGCTCCGTACCCGTGACCTGCACGGCGTCCTGGACGAGTTCGTACTCGATGCCGTCGTCGAGCAGCGTGCCCAGCATGACGGCGAGCCACGGGGCGTCCTTCGTCTCGGAGGGAGGCTCGACGGCCCGGGCCGTCACGCGAACGACGACGTCTCCCTCGGTCGGGAAGTCGGTCAGCCACAGGCGGACGTGCGGGTTCGGGCCGCGGCGGGCGGGAATCTGCGTGCCACGCGCCGGAGCAGCGGGGGCCAGCAGAATGTGGTCGTCCTCGTTCCAGTCGGGCCCCTTGTCCTCCTTCCTCCGGTTCTTGCGGCCCTCGAGCTTGGGCCGCGGCAGGCGGGTGACCTGCGGGAACCCGTCGCGTTCCGGCAGGGCCTCGGTGACGAGCTTGCCGTCCTGCACGCCGAACCCAAACCGGTAGGAGGGCGGGGGCGGCCCGGCGACGATCGCCTTCTCCAACGCATGCCGCGCGATGCGGGCGTTGTACTCCAGCAGCAGCGGCGACATGCGGAGCGTGCGGCCGTCGTTGTCGAACCCCTCGGCGGACGGACCGTCCGGCGGAAGCACCTTCTCGAACTCGACGGGCACGCCGAGCAGATCCCGCAGCGTGTTCCCGTACTCCCGTCGGTTGAGCCGCCGCATGACGACGCGGCTCGATCCGCGCTTCGACTTCGCCACCCACGCGAGTTCGCCGGTGATCCACTCCGTGACGGCGGACCGTTCCTTCGCGGTCGGTTGTGGCTCGTCCTCGGGCGGCATCTCGCCGACGTTCACGCGGTTCAGCACCTCGTGCCACTGGTCCGCGTGCGACCCCTCGCGGAGGTCCGGATCGAGCCGGTCGAGCCGCAGGTTCGCCTCCTGCAGCTTCGGCCCGTGGCACCGCAGGCAGTGCTTCGCCAGCAACGGTTGGACGTCGCGACGGAACAGGGCCACCGGGTCGTCTTCGGCGTGCACCGCTCGGCCGACGACAGCGAGCGGGAAGACCAGCAGCAGGGCGAGGCGGGCTCGGTTTCGGGTCATGCCGGGCAGGTCGAAGAGGAGTAGAGGCGGGACCAACAGCATAAGCCGCCGTTGATGCCGTCTGCAATCCGGGCCGGACAGGGCCTTGCAATCTACGGGTTATGCAGTAGGTTGGCGGGGCCGAACTGGGCGGCGGCCGATTCCGCCCGTGCGTCGTACTCGACGGGGAGCGTTCCCATGACTCGTTGGCAGACTGGGTTGGCGTTGGTGTTGGCGGTCGTGTGCAGTGTCTCGTTCGGTCAGGAACGAGAACGGCCGCGTGAGGGGGACGGGCGACGAGAGGGGGAACGGCCGCGAGCGGAGCGGCCGCGCGAGGGGCGCGGCGAAGGTCAGTTCCGGCCGCAGACCCAGCGCGAGGCGGCCCTCTTCCAGGTCATCATGCAGCTGCAACGCGAAGTGGCCGCCCTGCGAAACGAGGTCCGCGCACTCCGCGGCGAGCGCGGAGAGGGCCTTCGCCGCGAGGGAGACCGACCCCGCGAGGGAGCGGAGCGTCCCCGTGAAGGCGATCGGCCACGCGAGGGGGAGCGTCGTGAGGGCGAACGTCGGGAAGGTGAACGGCGTGAGGGAGACCGCCCCCGCGAAGGTGGCGAACGCCGCGAGGGGGACCGACCGCGCGAAGGAGCCGACCGTGAACGCGAGCGACCGCGATTCGAACGGGAGCGTCCTCGCGAGGGCGACCGCCGTCGCGAAGGCGACCGGCCGCGCGAGGGGGAGGAGCGGCGCGCGGGCGGGCGCCGCGAACGCGAGTGACGGCGAACGCCGGGAAGTCCGACAGCGACCGAACGGCCGGCGGGGAAACTCGCCGGCCGTTCGCTGCGCCGTGGCTCAACGCGGTGGCCGTTTGCGACTCGCCCGCGGCGGCCCCTTCGCCTCCGGGCCGGCGACGACGATCTCCACGTCCGGCCGCAACTCTCGGAACCGGGCGAGCCCCGCGTCGCTCACCGGTTGCCGCCGGGCGTCCACGAGCAGAGCGTCGAGCGTCTTGATCTTCGCGATCGCCGCGAAGTGGTCCGGCCCCAGCGACTTCGCGTTCTCGATCCCCAACTCGACGAGCGGCAGCTTCGCCAGTACGGCGAGACCCTCCGGCGTGACGTTCGTCTCCGAATCTCGCGGCGCGGCCAGGTCGATGTTCAGGCTCTCGAGCCGCGGGGCCTGCTCGACCAGATGCGCGAGATGCCTGTCGTCCGGCAGCAGCGGCGAGTGGTACAGCCGCGCCCGCTTCACGTTCGGCAGATCCTCGAGCGTCAGAACGGCGTTCCTCAGCTTGTCCGCGTCGCCCTTGTTGAGGTCCCGCAGCCCCATGCAGCCGCCGATCGTCAGCGACTCGACCTTCAGTCCGGAGAACGGTTCCAGCGTGGCGAACGCGTGGCCGTGCCAGATCGACAGCGTCTTCAGCCGCGGCAGCTTCCGCAGGAAACCCCACTCCCCCTCCTTCAGCGGAGCCGCGTTGAGGCCGACCTGCTCGAGGCGCGTCAGCAGTCCGATCAACTGGTACTCGTCGACCGTGAGAGCCGGCTTGCCGGACGACATCAGGCGGACGGCCCGCCCGTCGGCGTCCTTGCCGATCCGAACCCCTTTGGCGGCGAGGTACTCGACAACCCCCGCCTCGGTCGTCGGCAGTTCGACCGCCGCGGCGAACGAGCCCGGCAACACGAGAAAGACGGCAAGTAGAGTTCTCACGGCAAGTCCCCTGGAAGGCGTGCGAGTCCGGGCGTCGTAGACTGAGGATCGTAACGCGACAACGCCGTCATGGAGGAGGACCAACACGGAACGCCCTTACTGCGAGTAATCACCGGGAACCACGGATGAACACCGATTGACGCGGATGAGGCATGCGATCGAACCGCCGCTCAGTCTGTAGAATCCGCGTGCATCAGCGTTCATCCGTGGTTCTCCGCCTCGAAGCCGCTGCAGCTTGGCGTCATCGAATCACCCCCGGAGCCGAGGACTCGCCGCCGTGAAGATCACCTACTCCGCCGCCGCCAGTCGGGACGGGTTCATCGCCCGCGAGGACGGCGACGTCTCCTGGTTGGACGAACTCGGCATCGACCCGGAGAGCACCGGGCTCGACGCGTTCTTCGCAAGCGTCGATGGACTCGTGATGGGCCGCCGCACGTACGACTTCGTCTTCGACTACGGGAGCTGGCCCTACGAGGACAAGCCGACTTGGGTCTGCACGAGCCGCGAACTCGAACCGCTGGACGGGGCGAACCTGATCGTCGTCGAGGAGATCGGCGACGTCGTCCGCGACGCCACGGAGCGGTGCCTCACCCACCTCTGGCTCCTCGGCGGCGGTCGGCTCGCTTCGTCGTTTCTGTCGCAGGGCCTGATCAACCACGTCAGCATCGCCGAGATGCCCATCACGCTGGGCAGCGGCATCCCGTTGTTCGCCGAGCACGAACTCGACACGCTCCGGTGCTCCGAACGGCAGACCGTTCAGAAGGACGGCTTTCGGCAGATCGAGATCGTCCTCGCCGACGATGCCGTATGATGTCGCTCGCCGCGACACTCCTTCCGAGTTCAACGAGCCGACCGCGATGACGACCACCCCGGAACACGACGAGCGGATCGCGAAGATGACGTTCGCGTCCGTCTATCCGCACTACGTGACCAAAGTCGAGAAGAAGGGCCGCACGGTCGCGGAACTGCACGAAGTCGTCACGTGGCTCACCGGATTCGACGAGGCCGACCTCGAACGCCTGATCTCCGAGAAGGCGACCTTCGCCCAGTTCTTCGCCGAGGCGACGCTCAACCCGCACGCCGACCTGATCACCGGCACCATCTGCGGTTACCGAATCGAGGAGATCGAGACACCCCTCACGAGGCAGGTCCGCTATCTCGACAAACTGGTGGACGAGCTCGCGAAGGGTCGCAAGATGGAGAAGATCCTGCGGTCGCCGTAGCTCGCCTGATCACACTCCCGCCGGACACGAAACGCCAAGATCGCAGGGGAGGACCGCGGATCACACGGATGAGCACGGATGGAATCTCCTGAGAATCCGTGTCAATCCGTGACATCCGTGGTTCGCGCCGACCCGAGTCTCTTGAGTGTCGCACTCGCCGAAGCGGTACCTGTTGATCCACCCGGTTTCCGAGGAGTGGCTCCGAGCCCACTTCGCGGTCGAGGTCGAGCGACGACTGTCGCTCGAAGCCTGGCTCGACGAGAATGCCTGACGATGCACGACACCGACCACGACTGACGGGGCATTCGTATGACGAGTTCCGACGACACGACCAGCGCCGGTGAATGGCGAAAGCTCCGGTTCGAGTCGATCGACGACTGCGTGGCCGAGGTGCACCGCATCGTGGCGGCGGACGAGGAAGGACGGCTGCGGACCGTCGGCAACTGGTCGCCGGGGCAGACAATGGCCCACGTCGCGTCGTGGATCGAGTACGCCTACGAGGGGTTCCCGATCCGCCGGCCGCCGTTCTTCGTCCGCTGGATCCTCCGGCTCCGCCTGAAGAAGATGCTGAACGAGGGCATGCCGCGGGCGGTCCGCATTCCCGGCGTGCCTGAGGGGACGACCGGCATGGACGACATGGAGACCCCGGCCGCCGCCGACCGCCTCCTCACCGCCCTCGAACGTCTGGCCAGCCCCGAACCCGCCCCCCACGACAGCCCCGCCTTCGGCCGCATGCCCCACGAAGACCGCATCAAGCTGAACCTACGGCATGCGGAACTGCACCTGGGATATCTGTCGTACTGAATCAGCCGACGACCAAGGAGGGGACCGAGGGCAAGAAACGGCTTGAACAACACGTGCTCGGATGTTCTGATACACCAGTAGGTCGGGCTCCCGCCCGACGCATCGGCATACGACGCGCAACACGGTTCAGCGTCAGGCGGGAGCCTGCCCTACTGGAACTCGGCCACGCTGAGCAATGCGCAGGGTCCGCCTATTACGCCGAGAAAGCACCTGACACCACACAACCGCGAACCAGACAACGACTTTCGTCACCCGGACATCGGCGAGTTAGGCCGCACATGAGCGGCCTATAGGTAATGGGCGTATCTCTTTATAACCACGTTCTGCAAGAAGTAACCAAGGACTTCCAATGAGTACGGACATCCTACGAGTCGCCGGACAGATTGCTGGCATCGGCGGACTAGCCCTTGGTGTACTTCTGGTATTGTTCCGCGAGGTTATTCGGAAGAACATCTTTCCGAACCTGGAAACAGGCCAAGCGTTTAGCCTACTCAAGCTCATTGTGATCTTAGTTTGGACTGTTGCACTTGCGGGCATAGGTGCGTGGGTCTACGTAACAGTCACCGCCAACGGTACTGAAACGCCGGAAGGGGCGCCAACGCATGGAAGGATGTCTTCTTCGCTCACGTTATACCAAGGGGACCTACCGTCCACTTTCGCCAGCGACATCAAAGAAGTGAAGGAGGAAGAAGGCTACGGAGAGGAGGGAATAGACAATCTTGTTTATGAGTCACACCGCGGAAACGAAGGCGAGCTAGTCGTGCGGCCTAAGATGGCTTACCTTAACAACATGAAGTCTGATGGCCCAGTTCTGCCATATTGGCTCGAAATTTTTAACTTTCCACTTCCTGTCTTCGGGGTCCTCTCCAACAATCAGACCGACCATGACGTAGTGCTTTCATCGATGGAGCTTCGAGTCCTGAAGAGGCAACCCACAAAAGTCCCTTGGCTGATCCCATCTCAGCCCAGGTACAGTGATGACAAACAGCTGAAGCTCAGCATAACCGACTACGCACACGACGATTTTTCTGGAGGGGATCCTTGGATCACCTACGACATCCTTCCGATTGACGATTCAACAACGGAGCTTATCTCAACTGATAGCGCAGCCTCGAATGCTGAGTTGCTCATGAGTCTTCCAAACGTAGAATTCGACAGCGAGTTCGCGAACAAATCGATCGGCATCCCCGAGTCTGAGCTAACGGAGGCGCAACGCGAGCGCAATAGATGGCAAGCTGTTTTTGGTGACTCTGCGTCGTTCAATATCGAGAAGTCTCTCGTCCCATCTCCTGACATTTATAACTCCGCTGTGATTTTTGGATGGCTGAACTACACCAATGCAGTTGGCGAGAAGCGCAGGATGAAATTCGCCTCACGAATCTTTCTCAAGCCTCCGGGTGGGCCGGGCCGTATTCGTCCAGACTATCTCTACAGTGTAATGATTGACGCCAGTGGGCCTCCAGAGACAATAACCATCCCACTGGGCCAGTTGGTGGAAGCTGGTGGGCAAGACTGTTTCGTGTTCAGCATAACTGCTACTGAGCCTTCTCTTATGGAGATTGACGTCGTCTTGCAGTCCACGAATGGCGATGAGGTTGATTTAGGCCGCTTGGATATCGAGACATTCTCGATAAAGTGGCAGGGGCTGGGCCCTGGAAAGAAAGAGGCTGCAGTACCGACACATCAGATTAGGTAGTTGCGGTCCTATCACGGCCCCCGCCAAGACATGCAAAGCAGGACAAGTCGGTGCAGGCGACGCGGGATTGGCGCCGGTGACTGGGTGACCAAGCGCCGGAGACGGCTGTGTCCGTCACTCCCCGATAATCTTCACCAGTACACGCTTCCGCCGCTTCCCGTCGAACTCGAAGTAGAAGATGTGTTCCCAGGGGCCGAGGTGGAGTTGGCCGTCGGTGACGGCGACGACGACTTCGCGGCCCATGATCTGGCGTTTGTGGTGGGCGTCGGCGTTGTCCTCGCCGGTGCGGTTGTGGAGGTAGCCGCCGGTCGCCGGGTCGGTGCCGGGGTCGAAGGGGACGAGTTCCTCCAGCCAGCGTTCGTAGTCGGCGTGTAGGCCGGACTCGTTGTCGTTTATGAACACGCTGGCCGTGATGTGCATCGCGTTGACGAGCACGAGGCCTTCCTTCACACCGGACTCGGCGACGAGCCGTTCGATCTCCGCGTGCAACGAGACGATCCCGCGACGCTCCGGGACCTCCATCCAGAGTTCGTGCGTGGACGATTTCATGGTTGGTTGAGAGTTGAGAGTGGAGAGTTGAGAGTCCGAGCAGGCAACAGGCGGAGCGGTCGGGCGAGATCGGTCCCGGCTTCTTCTATTCCGCAATCCGCAATCCGAAATCCGCAATCGCCCCCAAGATCCCGTCCCACGTGTACTCGGTCGCCTCGGCCGAGATCGGCAGCCCGACCTCTTTGGCGGCGGCCGTCGTGACCGGGCTGATGCTGGCGAGGTGGAGGCGGATGCCGAGGTTCTCCTTGGCTTCTTCGGGCAGCAGCGTGGCGAGGTTGCGGGCGATGGAGGGGCTCGAGAGGCCGATCCAGTCGAGGTCGCCGGCGATCAGGCGGTTGCGGAGCGGTTCGGGGTACTCGGTGACGTCGTCGTTCTCGTAGACGACGACGGTTTCGAGATCGGCCCCGGCGGACGTCAGTTCGGTCGGCAGTACGTCGCGGCCGCGGTTGGCGCGGGCCCACAGGACCGTCTTGCCGGCGACGTGCGGGGCGAGGGCGGCGGCGAGGGCCTCGGCTCGGTACTCGTCGGGCACGAGGTCGGCCCGCAGGCGGTAGTCGGCGAGCGTCGCGGCCGTCGCGGGGCCGATGGTCGCCAGGCGGGCCCGTCCGAGCTGGCGGGTGTCGCCGCCGTTCTCCCAGAGGCGGCCGAGCAGGCCGTGCACGCCGTTCGCGGAGGTG
>JANQQW010000257.1 GCA_028284885.1 Planctomycetaceae bacterium | reverse complement strand
CCGCGCGACGACACCCGTCTCGACCGCGTACTGCTGCTTCGCCGCTTCGAGGACCCGCTCCGAGACGACCTGCCCGACGCGCGGGCCGACGTCGAGCAGCCCGACCTCCCGGTTCTGCGGGTCGCCGGAGAGGCCCGTGAGCACGAGGCTGCGGTCCTCGAAGCGGCGAAGCAGCAGTACGCGGTCGAGACGGGTGTCGTCGCGCGGGCCGTTCTGCTGGAGCGGTCACTCTACCTCGCCGGACACTTCGACCTGCGGGACGACGTGGCCGAGCTCGTCGGGCTGTTGCACGCCCACCTCGCCGAGCAACACGGCGCGGACGTCGACACGCTGAAGTCGCTGCAACAGCTGTTCGCCGAGTCGTTCCGCGGGCTCCGAAGGCTCGGGATGCGGGAGGACATCGCCAAGCTGCTGGAGCGGCTCGAACACCTCGTCGCCGCCGTCGAGCCGGACCGTTCCAAGGGGAAGGGCCGCAACTTGGTCGAGTGGCGGAAGGTCGTCCTGGAGTCCGCCCAGATGCGACTCCAGGTGGCGAGCGGCTGGTTCTACTTCGGCGAGTTCGCGCGGGCCTGGCCCGTCGTGGACCACGTCCGGAAGTTGCTGTTCGACGGCAAGGACCTGCTCGCAGTGAACCGCCGCGACCTCGCGTGCGCGTACGTCACGGCCCTCGGCCAGTCGCCGGTGGAGGACGCCGTCCCCCGCATGACGGAGGTCTTCGCCGAACTGGGCAGCATTCACGACAGCGCGACGACCAACTCGCACTACTCCGTGTCGCAGCTGAAGCTGGTGGAGGCGATGGTGCTCGCCATGGTCGGCGAGGGCATGGTCCTCGACCGCGGGGCGCGCCGCTGGCTGGAGGAGGACGAGTACCTCGTCCGCCGCCGCATCCACCGGGACGTCCGCGCGGCGACGGCCGGCGTGGAGTGACCGACGACGGCTACATGCGCTTGAAGCCGGTCCCCATCATGAAGTAGCCGCCCACGCCGATCGCGATCAGCACGCAGCCGTACCCCAGTGGGCCCATGTTGTTCCACTGGTTGAGAATCCAGTTCTGGTAGAAGTCCATGTACGTCCAGAAGGTCGTCACGGCAGTCGGTCTCTCGGGGTGGAACGGTCTTTGGGAATCCTAGCTCGTGAATCGCGGGTGTGCGGCGGTTCTCGTCCCGCGGCTGGACACGCCCCCGCCGGGTCGCGAGATTGGCCGACAGACCGACTGCCCGAGAACCGCTGCCGTGAACGCCCCCGACGTCCATCTCGTTCGCCGTGAACTCGCGGAGACGGCGGGGACGTTCGTCGTCAAGATCGGGACGAACGTCCTCTCCCGGCCGGACGACACGCTCGACCTCGACCGGCTGCACGTTCTCGCCGACCAGATCGACCGCGTGCGGGCGGCCGGCAAGAAGGTCGTGCTCGTTTCCAGCGGGGCCGTCGGGGCGGGCATCGGGCTGCTCGGTCTGCCGGGCCGGCCGACCGACCTCCCGCACCTGCAGGCGGCCGCCGCCGCTGGGCAGGCCCACCTCATCCGGCACTGGGACGAGCAGTTCCGCCGCCACGGCTACCACGCCGCCCAGATCCTGCTCACCGCCAGCGACGTCGAGTCCCGCACCCGCTACCTCAACGTCCGCAACACGCTCTTCACGTTGTTCGAGTACGGAGCCGTCCCGGTCGTCAACGAGAACGACACGATCTCCGTCGACGAGGTGAAGTTCGGCGACAACGACCACCTCGCCGCGATGGTGACGAACCTGCTCCCGGCGCCGCTGTTGATCGTGCTCACCTCGGTCGACGGCCTGTTCGACGGCCCGCCCGACGACCCCGGCAGCCGAGTCGTCCCGCTCGTCGCCGAGTGGACCGACGACCTGCTCGACCACGTCGCCCCGGAGACGAGCAGCCGGGGCCGCGGCGGCATGGGCTCCAAGCTGCAGGCGATTCGGACGGCGACGGCGGTCGGCGAGAACGTCATCGTCGCGAACGGCCGCTCGGACACCGTACTCGACGACGTGCTCGCCGGCCACGAGGTCGGCACGCTGTTCCTCGCCGACGGGCAGTCGGTCACGGCCTGGAAGCGGTGGATCGGCTACACGGTTGAACCGAAGGGGCGACTCGTCCTCGACGACGGGGCCCGCCGGGCGATCCTCGAGCACGGTCGCTCGCTCCTCGCCATCGGCGTGACCGAGGTCTCCGGCGACTTCGAGCAGGGGGAGGTCGTCGCCCTCGTCGGGCCGGACGGCCGCGAGTTCGCCCGCGGCCTCGCCAACTACCCCGCCCGCGACGTCCGCCTCGTCCGCGGCCGGCGAACGGACGCGATCGCCGACGTGCTCGGCAGCCTGCCGTACAAGGAAGTCGTCCACCGCGACAACCTCGTCGTCCGCTGACCGGCCGCTTCATTGTCCCCCCGGACGGATCTACAATCCCCGTTCGACGGAAGGTCCCCCGGTTCGGCTTTCCGCTTTCCGCTCTCCGCTTTCGACCAAACTCCCATGCCCAGCTGCGTTCTCGCCTACTCCGGCGGCCTCGACACGTCCGTCATCCTCGGTTGGCTCCAGGACGAGGGGTGGGACGTGCACTGCGTCTACGTCGACCTCGGCCAGCCGTGCGAGGACCGGGACGCCATCATGAAGAAGGCGGAGGACCACGGGGCGAAGTCGGCCCGGCTGATCGACGTCACCGAGGAACTCTGCCGCGACTTCGCCTTCCCCGTCATGCAGTGGCAGGCGAAGTACGAGGGCCGCTACCTGCTCGGCACCTCCATCGCCCGGCCGCTCATCTCGAAGACCTGCCTGCAGGTGGCCCACGAGGTCGGCGCGGAGGCCTACGCCCACGGGGCGACCGGCAAGGGGAACGACCAGTGTCGCTTCCAACTCGCCGCCGAGGTCTTGAAGCCCGACGTCGTGATGATCGCCCCGTGGCGGATCCCGAAGTTCCGCGAGCTGTTCCCCGGCCGGACCGAGATGCTCGCCTACTGCGAGGAGAAGGGCATCCCGGTGAAGGCGTCCGTCTCGAAGCCGTACTCGTCGGACGAGAACGTCTGCCACATCAGTTACGAGGCGGGGAAGCTCGAGGACCCGGCCGTCGGCGGGTACGACATCATCGACTTCGGCATGACGGTCTCCCCGCAGGAGGCGCCCGACACGCCGGAGCGGGTCACCATCGAGTTCGAGTCCGGCATCCCCACGAAACTGAACGGCCAGGAGAAGTCGGCCCGCGAGATGGTCACGGAGCTCAACGACATCGCCGGCCGGAACGGCGTCGGCCGGATCGACGTCGTCGAGAACCGCTTCGTCGGCATGAAGAGCCGTGGCGTGTACGAGGCCCCCGGCATGACGGCCCTCTACTTCGCCCACCACATGCTGGAGGAGCTCACCATCGACCGCGACGCGATCCACCTGCGTGACCGCCTCGCCCCCGAGGTGGCCGAGATGGTGTACTACGGATTCTGGTACGGCCCCAAGATGGACGCCCTGTTCGCCTTCAACGAGGAGTTGCAGAAGCCCGTCACCGGCAGCGTCACGCTGGACCTCTACAAGGGCAACCTCCTCGAAGTCGCCCGCACCAGCCCCCACAGCCTGTACGACGAGGAGATCGCCAGCATGGAAGGCGGCGGCACCTACAACCAGGACGACGCCGAAGGCTTCCTGAGGATCATGGGCCTGCCGGGCCGCGTGCAGGGCCGGGTGAACCCGCGGCGGTATTGAGGTCATGCCAAGGCGACCACGACAACGCTGTGATCGTTGCGGGGAAGTCCGCGCCGTAAGTGACCGTCGCGGACGGATGTGGTGTGATCGCTGCTACCGGGAAGAACGCGAGACGCTTCGACGAGAGGAGCACGCCGACCGGTTGCGGGAACTCGGGATCATTGCTCCGACTAACGGAGACTCAGAACAACTGTGGTCCTTGATCTGCTTCCATAAAGACTTGGGAAAGTACGTCGAAGCCGTCTGGTGGACAATGACTGGAAAGAGCGTCTATCGGAGCGTTCCAACGGTTGACGATGGTTACCCCTTTCCGACGCGGGTCTATGCTCCGTTGCCGGCGTTCGACCGGTTCATTTCTAGGATCATGGTGGGGAGTCCGAAACTCTCCGCTCGTGTGGTGGAGCAGGAGCGAGAACGGAACGATGTTGCCGAGAGCCGGATGAGCGAGGAAGAGCTCAAAGACATGCGATCAAGTGTAGGTGGAGGTACGGGTTGGCAGGCATTCGTGACCAATCGTAGGTCGATCAACCAGAATGATGACTATGCAAAGATAGCGGGAGCACTTGAGAAGCAGTTCGGCCAGTACATGGACGGCGAAGTCCCCTCCGCGATAGCTGAGATCCGGATCGGCCCAGGCCATCATCCGAAGCAGTGAAGTAGGGTGGGCTTTGCCCACCAGCCACGGCGTTCGGTCTTCAATCAACTGCGTGGTGGGCAAAGCCCACCCTACGTGACCCACCTTTCGGAGAAGAGAAATGTCAGTACTCGTCGTACTCGCCGCGTTGTCGGGCGGACTTCCGAGCGAGGCAGAGGTCGCCCGCGAGAAGTACTTCGACTCCGTGAAGGCGGCCCGGGACGCCTATGCCGAGGACCTGACCAAGGTTCTCGGCGAGTTGACGAAGGCCGCGGAACTGGACAAGGCGAACGAGGTCAAGAGCGAGATCGACCGCGTGGCGCGTGTCGCAGTCGAGCCGAGGGAACTCGCCGGGCGTTGGCGGGTGTACTTCGGCAAGGACGACTTCCGCGACTACCGCATCGACGGCAGGAACGTCGTGTGGAACCTCGGGGGAAAAGACCTTCGGATGCGGATTCAAGCCGTCGACGGTGAACTCATCGTCCGGTTTCCGAAAGCCTACCAGCGTTTCACGCTGGTAGGCGACAGGTTGTTCGTCGAGCACTTCGCCATCGAGAGAAACCTCGCCGTTCCCGAGAACGTCGGCGTGGCCTATCGTCAGAACAAGTGAAGCGAGTGAAGTCGGCGGGGCGGCTGGGGTCAGGTTGTCGCCTTGTGGCCCGGAGCTCGGGGGAGGCGACCTCGACAACCTGCCCCCAGTTCGTGACCGGTACGACGAGTCGCCCGTCTGGGGGCAAGTCGTCGAGGTGGGCTCGTGATGGAGCGACACGTCTCTTGAAGACTTGACCCCAGCCGCCCTTCTCCGGGGTCCTTTCGGCGGGGTGGCTGGGGTCAGGTTGTCGCCTTTGTGGTCCGGAGTTCGGTGGAGGCGACCTCGACAACCTGCCCCCAGTTCGTGACCGGCACGACGAGTCGCCCGTCTGGGGGCAAGTCGTCGATGTGGGCTCGTGATGGAGCGACACGTCTTCCGACGACTTGACCCCAGCCACCCTTCTCCGGGGCCCTTGCGGTGATTCCGCACCGGCCACCGCGGCGTGGTTCGGGAGAGGCCGGCGGGTGGTGGTACATTGGGTGTCACGGAGCGGGGGTTCGGCGCCATCATTGAGCGGGGCGGCCTTCTCGGCCTCCCGTTCGACGACGGCATGGTGAACCGAAGGCCTTCGGCATGACGCGGCATCTGCAAGCGACGCTTCTTCCCCTTCTGCTGATCCCCGTGTGGGCGACGATTGCCTGGGGTCAGGGGGATCCGGCTGCGGTGGATCGGGAGTTCACGTTGCCGGCGAGGACGGCGGAGCCGCCGGTGATCGACGTGTGGTACGGCGACCGGCAGACGTTCGGCACGCGGGGCAGCACGCAGCCGCTCGTGAACGTGCTGGGTTCGATCCGCCCCGCCCGTCACGCGGCCGACGTGTGGTACCGGCTGAACGGCGGCAAGCGGCGGCAGCTCGTCCGCGGCCCCGACCTGCACCGCCTCGCCCGGCCGGGCGACTTCAACGTCGAACTCGACCGGTCCCACCTGCGGAAGGGGGAGAACACGCTGCAGATCACGATGTACGACCTCTGGGGACGGAAGGTGAACAAGGAGGTCGTGCTCGACAACCGGCCCGACGGGCGAGCCGAGCTGCCGTTCGAGGTCGACTTCTCCAAGGTCGAGAACCTGCAGGAGGCCGTCGAGGTGATCGACGGTCGGTGGGAACTGGTGGAGGACGGGGTCCGTATCGCCGAGCCGTACTACGACCGGCAGCTGGCCTTCGGCGACGCTTCTTGGCAGGACTTCGAGCTGCATGCGGAGATCGTGTTCCACGAGCACTTCGTGGGATTCCGCGGCCGGAACCGGCAGGGGCCGCCCTACCTCTCGCACGCCCACACGAGCTTCAACATGCGGTGGGCGGGGCATCCGGACGACGGGGCCGTGCCGCGGCGGGCGTGGCAGAACCTGGGTAGCCTGGTCGCCCTCCGCAGCGACCTCGCGACGCCCGCCAAGGGGAGCTACTGGTGGCTGCACTACGGCGTGCCGCAGCCGGGCCGCAAGGCGAAGCGGTCCGAGATGACGCCGGAAAAGCGGTTCCAGATCGAGCTCGGCGAGCGGTACCACTACCGCATGCGAGCGGAGACGCTGGACGAGAACCGCACCCGGTACTCGACGAAGGTCTGGAAGGAAGGCGACCCGGAGCCGGACGGCTGGCAGACGACGGGCGTGGACGAGTCCGAGTCGGTCCGCAGCGGGTCGATCGTGTTCGTGGTGCACCACTCCGACGTGACACTCTGCCGGGTCCGTGTCGAACGGCTCCCGGCGAAGTCGCCGTGACCGACCGCCCGCTTCGCTACGGAGGCGAGGGAACCTACACTCGGGCTGCGCCTCGTCTCCATGCGAAGTCCCATGCGAACACTCACTGCGCTACTGGTCCTGCTGCCCACCCTGTCGCTCGCCCAGACGGCCGTCACGACGCGGTCGGCGGTCGAGGTGAGTTACGTGGCGGAGGCGGGGCGGTTTCACCAGTTGCAGCGGCGGGACGGCGATCGGTGGGTCGACGTGGGGTTCGCCGTGAAGGGAACGGGGGAGACCGTGCGGGGCTTTCACCCGGCCGGGGAGTATCGGGTGACGAACCCGTCCGGCGAGTGGGTGCTGGTGTGGGGCGACGAGTTCGACGGGTGGACGCTCGACACGTCGAAGTGGAGCCGCGAGGAGAACAACTACGGCGGGGGGAACAACGAGCGTCAGTTCTACAGCACGGACACGAAGTACTCGTACGTGAGGGACGGCCGGCTGCACATCGCCGTTCACCGGGACTCGCACACGTCGACGGACGGCAAGACGTCGCCCTACACGTCGGCCCGTCTGCGGACGCTGCACCGCGGCGAGTGGACGTTCGGCCGGTTCGAGGTGCGGGCCAAGGTGCCCGGCGGGCAGGGGATCTGGCCGGCCGTGTGGATGCTGCCGACCGAGTCCCCGCACGGCGGCTGGGCGGCGTCCGGCGAGATCGACATCCTCGAGTCGCGTGGCAGCAACGTCGCGGAGACGACCGGGGCGATTCACTTCGGCGGGGCGTGGCCGCGGAACCGGTACCTGGCCGGCGCGTACCAGTTCCCCGAGAAGAACGGGGCCGAGGCGTTCCACGTGTACGCCGTCGAGTGGTCGGCTGATGCCATCAGTTGGAGCGTGGACGGCAAAACGTACATGACGCGGAAGAAGGAGGAGTGGTTCTCTGAGGTGGCGAAGGACGACCCGTCGGCCCCGTTCAACACGCCGTTCCACCTGATCCTGAACGTCGCCGTCGACGGCCGCTTCTTCGAGAAGACCGACCAGAAGGCGGACCTCCTCGCCCCGGATGCGTTCCCGCAGGTGTTCGAGATCGACTACGTTCGCGTCCACCAGTGGGCCGAGTGAGAACGGCATGTCCCTCGACGAGTGCCAGCCGGGAGTGAGCCGATGACGGTGGACGACCTGCCTCCGATCACGCCGGACCCGGTGATCGAGGTCTACAAGCGCGACGTCGACCGGTCGCTGCTGCGGGCGAATCTGAAGCTCACCGTGCAGGAACGCTTCGAGCAGTTGATGGCCCTGCAACGAGCCGCGGAGGAGTTGCGACGCGGAGGCCGGGAGGCCACACGTCGTGACGCCGTGGAGCCGGGCTCGTGACGGACTTCGGAGCACTCCTGCGGCGGTTGACGGAGGCCGGTGTCGAGTTCGTCGTCATCGGCGGTGCCGCGGCCGTGGCGCACGGGTCGGCACGGCTGACGCAGGATCTCGACGTCGTCTACCGCCGCACCGACGAGAACCAGACTCGGCTCGCCGTGGCACTCGACGAGATCGCCCCCTATCTCCGCGACGCCCCGCCGGGCCTGCCGTTCGTGTGGGACGCTCGCACGATCGAGGCGGGCCTGAACTTCACTCTGGCCACGACCGAGGGGGCCATCGACTTGTTCGGCGACATCCCGGGTGGCGGTGGGTACGACGAACTCCGACCGCACACGATTTCCATCTCGGTATTCGGCATTGAGTGCCTGTGCCTGGACTTGGAGACCTTGATCCGGGTCAAGCGGGCCGCCGGTCGTCCGCGGGACTTCGACGCCGTCGCCGAGTTGGAGTCGCTCCGCGAGTTGGCGGACGAAGAGCCCGAGTGACCGCACGTCTGCCTTCCCCGCCCATGCCGAAAGCCTGCCGCGTTGCCCCTCCATCTGCTGTTCCCTCTCGCCTCGAGCGTGCTCTTCGTGCTCGGGATGATGTTGGTCAAGGAGGCGATTCGGCGGGGGGCGAGTCCGTGGACGGGGACATTTCTCGGCAACCTGTGGCTGGCCGTCATCTGGGTCGGGGTGGGGGTCGTACGGGGTGAGGTGATCCCGCTCGAGGTGTGGACGGCGGCCGGGGTCGTCGGAGGGCTGTTCTTGCTGGGGCAGGTCTTCACGTACCTTGCCTTCCAGTACGGGGACGTGTCGGTCGCGACGCCCGTGTTCGGAGTGAAGGTGTTGCTCGTGGCCGTGCTGACGGCGGTCGCGACGAGCACGGCCGTCCCGGCGGCCGTGTGGGCGGGCGGGGCGATGGCGAGCGCGGGGATCGTCCTCATCCAGTGGGCCGGACCGCAGTCCCGCGGCGACCGGCGACGACAGTGGCTGACGATCCTGCTCGCGTTCTCGGCCGCCTTCTCGCTGACGGTGTTCGACGTCGCCCTGCAGGCCTGGGCCCGCGACTGGAGCGGCTACGCGTTCCTGCCGGTGCTGTTCGGGTCGGCCGGGCTGCTGTCGTGCGGGCTGCTGCCCTTCGTGGACTCGCCCCGCCGCATCGCGGAGATCGGCGCGACCAAGTGGATGCTGGGCGGAACGCTGTTGATGGCGGCCCAGGCGACCGGCATGTGCTTCAGCCTCGCGGAGTTCGGCGACGCCCCGCGGGTCAACATCGTCTACGCCCTCCGCGGCCTGTGGGGCGTGATCCTCGCCTGGCTGTTCGCCCGCCAGTTTGGCGCGGCCGAGGCGTTCCTGGAACGAGCCGTGATGATCCGCCGGCTGCTCGGAGCAATCCTGCTGACGGCCGCCGTGCTGCTGGCCATCGGGGCGGCCTGACGGTGCCGTTCTCGGCAGGCTGACCGTTGCACACCGACTCCCGAGGTGGCAACCTGACCGTGTCCAGACATCCGGGGAACCGCATGACTCGCTTCGTCCTGCCGCCGCTGATCCTCGTGGTGTGCATCGCCGGCCGGGCCGTGGCCGAGGACCGTGTTCGCTTCCTCGTCGATCCCACGGGATTCAACGACGGACGTGCGGACATCGAAGCCGTTTGTCGTTCGGCCGGGCGGCAGATCTGGCGGCACGTCGAGGGAACGGACGGGCTCGTGATCGAGGTCGCCAAGGGGAACGACGGGCCGATCACGTTCTTCAAGCGGGGCGAGAACGGCGAGTTCCGCGTGCGGCTGGACACCGGCGGGCAGGCGTGGTCGCAGTACGCCTACCAGTTCTCGCACGAGGTCTGCCACGTGCTGGCCGGCGGGTCGGACGACGACGCGGGCAACCTGTGGTTCGAGGAGACGCTGTGCGAGACGGCGTCGCTGTACAGCCTGCGGCGGATGAGCGAGGAGTGGCGGAGTGACGCCCCCTACGGCAACTGGAGGAGCTACGCCCCGTCGCTGGGGGACTACGCAGCCAACGTGATTCGCGGCCGCGACGACTTTCTCGTCATCGCCCGTGTCGGCCTGCCGGCGTACTACCGGAAGCACGCGGACTACCTGCGGGAGCACCCGACCGACCGCGACAAGAACGGGGCGATGGCCGTCGTGCTGCTGGCGATGTTCGAGCGCGAACCGGAACGGTGGGGGGCGGTCCGGTGGCTGAACCCGACGCCGTCGCCCGAGGGGGAGACGTTCGCCGAGTACCTGACGAAGTGGCGGAACGCCGTCCCGGAGAAGCACACGGCCTTCGTGGAGCAGGTGGCCGAGTTGTACGGTGTGACGCTCGGCGACCGCTGACGCCGGTCGTGGAAACGCGACCGCGAGTTCGTTGAGAGCAACGTCGGTTGCACGATACGCTTCTCCGCCGTGACTCGCTCCGTCCGTTCGCCCTCGGAGGCCGCCGCCGTGTCCCGTCCCCCCGTTCGCAACTTCGTCGGTGGCGAGTTCGTCGCCCACGACGGCGAGACAATCGAGGACGTCTGCCCGCTCGACGGCAGCGTGTTGACGACGGTTCCGCTCTCCACGGCCGACGACGTGGCGGCCGCGGTGTCCGCCGCCGCGGACGCCTTTCCCGACTGGTCGTCGCGGACGTTGAAGGAGCGGGCCCAGGTCGCCTATCGCTACCGCGAGCTGCTGACCGCGCACGCCGACGAGTTGGCGGAGCTGGTCCACTTGGACCACGGCAAGACCGTGGCGGAGGCCCGGGCCGAGGTCGTCCGGGCGATCGAGGTGACCGAGTTCGCCTGCTCGCTTCCCCAGCTCGCGGCGGGGGAGGTGCTGGAGGTGAGCCGTGGCGTGGAGTGCCGGGTGGACCGGGTGCCGCTCGGCGTGGTGGCGTCGGTCGTGCCGTTCAACTTCCCGATGATGGTGCCGCACTGGACGATTCCCATCGCGATCACGTTGGGGAACACGTTCGTCTTCAAGCCGTCCGAGCAGGTCCCGCTGACGGCGACGCGGACGGCCGAGCTGTTGACCGAGGCCGGGCTGCCGGCGGGCGTGTTCAACGCGGTGCACGGTGGCCGACCAGTCGTCGAGTCGCTGTGTGACCACCCGGACGTGCAGGCCGTCACGTTCGTCGGCTCGACGGCCGTGGCGAAGAGCGTCTACCAGCGTGCGACGGGGAACCTGAAGCGTGCCCTGGCACTGGGCGGTGCGAAGAACCACCTGGTCGTGCTGCCGGACGCCGTCCCGAGGACGACCGCGGAGAACGTGGTGGCCTCGATGGCGGGGTGTGCCGGGCAGCGGTGCATGGCGGCCGCGACGATGCTCGCCGTGGCCGGTTCGGAACCGGTCCTCGACCTCGTCTGCGAGGCGGCCCGACGCCTCGTGCCCGGCGAGAACCTGGGGCCGGTCGTCTCGGCGGAGGCGAAGCAGCGGATCGAGGACTTCGTGACCGAGGCGGAACAGGACGGGGCGAAGGTCCTGGTCGACGGGCGGAACACCGTCGTTCCCGGGCGGGAAGGGGGCTTCTACGTGGGCCCGACCGTGCTGGACGAGGTGCGGCCCGACTCGCGGATCGCCACGGAAGAGGTGTTCGGCCCCGTGCTCGCCGTCATCCGCACGGCGGACGTCGCGGAGGCGGTGGCCGTCGAGAACGCCTCGCCCTACGGCAACGCGGCGGCCGTCTTCACTCGCGACGGTCGCCTGGCCCGCCAAGTCGCCGAGCAGGCGAGCGCCGGCATGATCGGCGTGAACGTCGGCGTCCCCGTGCCGCTCGAACCGTTCGGGTTCGGCGGGTGGAACGAGTCGAAGTTCGGCGTGGGCGACATCACCGGGAAGAGCTCCGTCGAGTTCTGGACCCGGTCCCGAAAGACGACGACGCGCTGGCACTGAACGAGCGCAGGCCGGGGAGGATGCCGGTACACTGCGACAGGCAGCGTCCGCGTTCCGAGGAGCCCACTCGTGGCCGAGAAGAAGAAGACCGACTCCAAGAAGTCCAGTGCCGTCGCCGTCTACGGGCGGGTGGCCTTCTACCTCGTCGTCGTGGCGGTGATCGCCGTCATCCTGTTGATCCGGCAGGACCGGTCCGTGCAGAACCTGCGGGCGGAGACGACGTCGACGTGGAACGCCGCCATCGAGTCGAACGAGGCGTTGTTGAAGTCGGCGATGCCGCCGGCGGTCGGCGACCCGGAGGTGAGCGACATGATCCAGGAGTCGTCGATCGACGGCGCCAGCATGCACGAGGTCTACACCTGGAAGGGCATCTTCGGCAGCTACACGGCCGAGGTGCACTACGCCAACACGGGTGGCAACGACCCGATCGTGCAGAAAGTCGTGCTTCCCTGACCATGCCGCGGACACGCATTCCGAAGGACCGAGTCGCCGCGGCCGTCCGGCACCTGCGTCGGCGGGACCCGGTGATGCGGGAGACGATCGAGGCGGTCGGGCCGTTCACGCTGCGGCTGCACGGCGACCGGTTCTGCACGCTCGTCCGGTCGATCCTCGCCCAGCAGATCTCGACCGCCGCCGCGCGGTCGATCCTCGCGAAGGTGGAGGCGGCCGTCGGCGAGACGGGCATCACACCGGAGTCGCTCGACGCGCTTCGCGACGGCGACCTGCGAACGGCCGGGGTCTCGCCGCAGAAGGTCGGCTATCTCCGCAGCCTCGTCGAACACGCCCGCGACGGGTCGCTCGGGCTGCGGACCATCGGCCGCAAGTCGGACGCCGACGTGATCGCCTCGCTCGTCCGCGTGAAGGGGATCGGCGTCTGGACGGCCCAGATGTTCCTCATCTTCACACTCGGCCGGCTCGACGTCCTGCCGGTCGACGACCTCGGCATCCGAGCGGGCGTCCGGCGACTGTACGGGCTCGACGAACTGCCGAACCGCCGCGAGTGCGAGGAGATCGCCGAGCCCTGGCGACCGTATGCGTCGGTCGCGAGCTGGTATCTTTGGCGGTCGGGGGATCTGAAGACGTGACCCGGTCCAAGCCGACGGCTTGCCGTCGGCCCGACGCCGAGGCGTCGGCTTGGTCGCTCGCGGCGTTCACTGAATGCCGTACTTCTTCAGCTTGTTGTAGAGCGTGACGCGGCTGATCCCGAGGGACTTGGCGGTCTTCGTCTTGCTGTACTCGTGCTGGAACAGGGCCTGCTCGATGATCTCCTTCTCGGTGAGGGCGACCTGGGAGCCGAGCGTGTTGCCGGTGTCGCGGCCGGCGGAGAGCCGTACGGTCGGGTCGTTCGTGGGGCCAACCTGCCCGGCGAGCAGGTGCGGCGGGAGGTGCTCGCTGCGGAGCACGCCGTCGGTCGTGTAGATGACGGCCCGGCGGACCACGTTCTCCAGCTCGCGGACGTTGCCCGGCCACGGGTACGCCTTCAGGATGCCGAGCACGTCGTCGTCGACCCGGTCGATCGCCATGCCGTGCTTCTCGGCGAGCTCGGCGACGAACTTCTCGAGCATCGGCTCGACGTCCTCCGGCCGTTCCCGCAGCGGCGGGATCTCGAACTTGAGCATGTTCAACCGGTAGTAGAGGTCCGGCCGGAACTTGCCCTGCTCGACGAGCGGCTGCAGGTCGAGGTTGCTGGCGACCACGAGGCGGGCCTGGTTCTTCAGCGTGCGGTTGGAGCCGACCGGCTCGAACTCGCCCGTCTCGATGACGCGGAGCAGCTTGACCTGCTGCTCGGGACCGAGGACGTCGATTTCGTCGAGGAGGATGGTTCCCCGACGGGCGGCGACGAACTTGCCCTCCTTGTCGTCGCTGGCCGAGGTGAACGCTCCCTTCACGTGGCCGAACAGCTCGCTTTCGATCAACTCCCGCGGCAACGCCCCGCAGGCGACGTGCAGGAACGGTTCGTCCCGCCGCGGCGAGACCTCGTGCACGAGGTTGGAGAGGTACGTCTTGCCGGAGCCGGTCTCGCCGATGAGCAGGATCGTCACGTCGTGCCGAGCGGCCACCTCGAGCTCCGAGAGCATCCGCTTCAGCTTCAGCGTGTTCGTCTCGAACCGGCGGGTGATGCCCTCGAGCACGGTGCGGGCCTCGTCTCCCGTCCCTTTGCGGAGCTGGGAAGCGGGCTCCGCTTCCTCGGCAGGAGCAGACACCAGAGTCGTCTCGCACCACGCGAGCAGCGACTCCGCGGTCACGCCTCGGAGCAGTTCGAGACGGCTCTCCGCGACGAATCGCTCGACGGTCTCTGGGCAGGAGTCGTCGGCCAACAACACGATCGGCAGGTCGCCCGCCGGATCGGCGACCCTCTCGAGCATCCGCACGAGACCGTGCCCCCCTCCGTCGTCGTGCCGGACGTCGATCACGACGGCGGCCGGCTCGAGCGTTCCGATCGACGCCGGCAGACCGGCGAGGTCGTCGATCAGGGCCGGCGCGTGGGAGTCGCGGAGCGCCTCGACGAGTGCGGCGTCCGGGGTGTGCAGGAGGACGGTCGGCTGCGGCATGACGGGCC
>JANQQW010000216.1 GCA_028284885.1 Planctomycetaceae bacterium | reverse complement strand
GTGGGCGAGCCGTGCGAGACCGGCCTCCCGGCCGTCCGCGGAGTTCGACACGAACGCCGCCGCCTGCCGGTGCTCCTCGGCGGACGGATCACGAGACAGTGTCCGGCGGTAGAGTTCCGTGACGGCGTCGTCGCTCGAACCGACCGCGGTGGCGAGTGCCCGTGCGCTGTCCATGACGAAGGGCGAGTTCAGGCCGAAGAGTGCCTGCTGGGGAACCGTGGTCGCCGGTCGTCGGCCCGTGCTCGTGTCCGGACTGGCAAAGTCGAACGTGCGGAACAGCGTTGGCAGGTTGTTGCGATCGACGTGGCCGTAGACGGTGCGTCGGCTCTCGGCGGGACGCGTGATCTCGACCGGCCGGCCGAACATGCGACCGTCGAGGCGTCCGGAGGCCGCGAGAACCGCGTCTCGTCCGGCCTCGAAGTCGAGTCGTCTTCGGTTCTGCCTCCACACCAAGCGGTTCTCCGGATCGACGGCCCGCGCGTCCGGCCGGTTGCCGCTCGACTGACGGTAGGTCTCCGAGCGGACGATCTCGCGGACCAGCCACTTGACCGACCAGTCGTGCTCCACGAACTCGGCCGCGAGGTGGTCGAGCAGCTCCGGGTGCGACGGCAGAGCGCTCCGCAGCCCGAAGTCGTCGGGAGACTCGGCGAGCCCCTGACCGAAGAGGTGCAACCAGACGCGGTTCACGAAGACCCGAGCCGTCAACGGGTTGCCCGGGTTGGCGACGGCGTCGGCGAGGTCGAGCCGTCCACTCCCCCGCTCGAACGGCTGTGGACTCGCCCCGGCGAGCACGCGGGGAAACCGCCTGGGGACCTTCTCGCCCCGGCGGCCGATGTTCCCGCGGACGAACACGACCGGCTCGGTCGGACGTTCGTCGTCTCGCAGGACCATGGCCCGAGGCGGCGCGGCCGGCGAGCTCGCCTTCCACTCGTCGATCTTGCGCTGGAGAGCACGCTCGCGGTTTCGCTTCGCCCGGTCGAACTCTCGTCGGACCTCCTCGCGAGAGAGCGAGACCGGACCGCCTTCGGCATAGAGCACCTGCCGCAACTGTTCCAACTTCTCGTCGTCGAGCGACGTCTTCGCGCTCACGCCCTCGGGGCGTGGCATCGCCTGCCAACGCGACTCCGCTTCGGCGAACAGGGAACCGTAGACGCGCGCGACGTCGTACATCGACTTCGGTCGGGCGTCGACGAGTGCTTCGACGACCTTCTGGTTCCGTCGTTCGTCGCCACGAGCCTTCTCGAGCCACTGCATGGCTTCGGTCTCGAAGCGGTCACTCGGAACCGCCGCAAGAGCAGTCCAGGCGCCGAACACGGGGTCGTCCGGCTTGCCGTACCGTTGCAGGTACCGCTCCCACCGGGTGACGATCCGCGGCCGCGCGTCGCCCGGCTTGAGTGCGACGTAGAACTCCTCGGGCACGCGGCCCGACTTCTTTACGAGGGCGGCCAGGTAGTCGCCGACCTTCGTCCGGAACTCGAGACGCAGCTTGGCGACCTCCGCGTCGACGTACGTGGCGTGGGCCTGCTGGCGCTTCGTCAGCTCGGCGAGGTACTGCACGTACTCCGCGGACTCGCGCGGCTCCGCGAGCAGCGGTAGTTCCTTCGGTTCGTGCGTGCTGTCGAACACGCCGTACAACGAGTAGTAGTCGGCGGTCGGCACGGGGTCGTACTTGTGGTCGTGGCAGCGGGCACAGGAGACGGTGAGGCCGAGGAAGCCGCGGGTGACCACGTCGATGCGGTCGTCGATGATCTCCTGCTCGCGGTTCATGAAGCGACGGCCGACGGTCAGGAAGCCGAGCGCGGCCAAGGCCTCGGGGTCGTCGCCCAGGTCGAGTTGGTCGGCGGCCAACTGCTCCCGCGCGAACTGGTCGAACGGCTTGTCCGAGTTGAGGGCCCGGACGACGTAGTCGCGATAGGTGTAGGCGAACGGATACCGTTTGTCCTCGGTGAAGACGTACCCCTTGGTGTCGGCGTAGCGGGCGACGTCGAGCCAGTGACGCCCCCAGCGTTCGCCGAACCGAGGGGAGGCGAGCAGCCGGTCGACGAGCCGCTCGTAGGCGTCGGGAGCGGTGTCGTTCTCGAACGCCGTCACCTCCTCGAACGACGGCGGAAGGCCGAGGAGGTCGAACGACAGACGGCGGACGAGCGTGCGGCGGTCGCCCGCCGGCGACGGCCAGAGGCCGTTCTCCGCCAACCTCGCCGTCACGAACGCATCGACGGGGGAGGTGCCACGTCGGTCGACTCGTGGAGCGGGGACCTGTTCGACCGGTCGAAACGCCCAGTGCTCCCCTCGCAGCCGCTCGATCTCGGCCGGGTCCGTGACGGCGACTCCGGTCACGTTCGACTTCTCCGGCCAGAAGGCCCCACTGCGAATCCACTCGACGAAACCGGCGATCTCCTCGGCTTTCAGCTTCCCTTTCGGCGGCATCTGCACGTCGAGCTCGTCGTACCGGAGGACGGCGAGCAGCCGGCTCGCGTCCGGGCGGCCGGGAACGACGAGACGCCCCTCTTCTCGTTCGGCGAACACGCTCGTCCGCTGGTCCAGTCGCACGCCCCCTTCCTGCTTCGCCGGGCCGTGGCACTCGATGCAGTGGCGGGCCAAGAGCGGTCGGACTCGGGACTCGAACAGCCGTTCCGGCTCCTCGGCGCTGGTCGGCTGGACCGCGAGAAAGAAGAGGAGGATCGAGGCGGTACGACGACCGAACGGCATGCGTGTCACCATCGGTGGGGGCGGTGGAAGGCGTGGTGGGTCGCTCACCGGGAGCGGGTCGGCGAGCCACACGACATTCTACTTCGCGGGAGTCGCGGGGGCAGGCTTCGTGGCGGGAAGCAGGTCGTAGAGTCGGACCGTCTTGTCGTACAGGGCGACGGCGAGTCGCAGGCCGTCCGGGTGGAAGTCGACGTCGTAGGCGACGTGCGGCGTCTTCACGGCGTGGAACGACTTCTCCTCGGTCGGCTTCCAGAACCACAGCGAGCCGCTTCCCCCACCGCCGGCCCCGACGAGCCACTCCCCGGACGGATGGAAGCGGATCGACCAGCAGGCGCCCTGGAAGTTGGCCGCCGGCTTGAGGACGGCCAGCCGTTCGCCGGACTCGACGTCGAAGACGCAGGCGGTCGGCTTGCCGACACCCGCGAACGCGTTCGTCACCTCGCCGATGCCGCAGACCGCGACCAGCTTCCCGTCGGGCGAGAAGTCGATCCCGCGGATGCCGCCGCAGTGGGCCCGAAACGTCTTGTCGTAGACGTGGAGCGGCGACGCGTCGAGGTCGCGGACCGGCTTCCACGTCCCGACCTCCCACGTCTTCACGACGCCGACGAGGTCCCCGGAGACGAGATAGCGCCCCGTCGGGTCGAACGCGACGTTGTAGACGTGGTTCACGAACACACGCTGAGGCGTGTCGGCGTACTCGGCCACCTTCGAGAGCCGTTGGTGTCCGTCCATCTCGGCGACGAGTTGCCCGGTTCCCGCGTCCCAGACCCGGACGAAGCCGTCGTTGCCGCCGGAGGCGACGAAGCGCCGGTCTGGGCTGACGGCGACACCCCGGACGTAGCCCTCGTGGGCGTCGACGACGCGGGTCGGCTCCGGTGAGTCGGCGGAGGGATCCCACCAGGCGAGCCCCCCCGAGTAGTCGCCGCTGACCAAGAGGTCGTCCCCCTGAAGCGCCAGGCGACGTACCCAGGTCCGGTGGCCGGACATCGTGGTCCGTTCGGACGTGAGCAGGTCCTGCCGGTGAAGCGTCTTCTCCTGCACACCGGCAACGACGCTCCTGCCAGTGGGCTCGAAACGGACCGCGATGGCAGGGCGAGCGAAGGTGTACTTCGCGATCTCGTGCAGCGCCTTCGGGTCGGGCGGGTCGGCGTGCTCGGAGACACGCTGGTGCCGCGCGGTGGCGGCGGCGAGGAGAGCCTTCGCCTTGGCGGCCTGCTGTGCGGCGGCCTTCTCGGCCTCGACGGCGGGCTGTGCCTGCTTCTTCACCTTCTCCAGCAGCTGCGCGGCCTGGTCGACCAGTGTCTTCGCCTCGTCCCGCTGCGCCTTGGCCGCTTCGACTCGCCCGGTCGCTCGACCGAGTTCGGCTGTCGCCGCGGCCACCTGTGTCTCTGCGTTGGCGAAAGCAGTCTTCGTGGTCGCGAGTGATGCGGTGTCCCGCTTCACGGTCTCGACGGCCTTCGCAACGGCCGACTCTGCGGAGGCGAGCTGTGTCCTCGCGGCGGTGACCAGAAGCTCCCGAGCGTCGATCTCGCCGTCCGCCTTCGCCTCTTTGGCCTTGGCGAGATCGGCTTCCGCGAGCGCGAGAGCGTTCCGTGAGCGGTCACGCAGGGAGGCGGCCTGTCGTTCGGCGGCGGTGGCCTTCGTCAGTTGGGCGGTTGCGGCATCGACAGCGGCTTGGGCCTTGGCGGCCGCCTGTTCCGTCGCGGCCAGTGCGGACGCGGACTTCTTGCGGGCGGCTTCCGTCGTCTGAAGCTCGGCCGTCCGTTTCGCGAGCAGCGCGTCGAGCGACTTCTTGGCCGCTTCGGCGGCCGCCACGGCCGCGAGCTCGGGCGACTGCGATGCCGACTTCGCCTGTTCGTTCGCGGCATCGGCCAGGAGTCTCGCACGCTCCAAGTCACGCTGGGCGAACTCCACGGCGGGCGGTGCCGCGAAGACCCCGGGGACGACTCCGACGAACGCGAGTAGCGTCACCGAGAGAACGGGGAGGAGCGGGCTGCTTCTCAGGTGTCGGTTCACGCGAGAATCTCCTCGATCGCCTCGGACCCCGCCTTCGCCTTGGTGAAGGGGCGACCGTCGTGCACGAAGTCGGCCGTGGGGTCGAGCCCGACGGCGCGGTAGTAGGTGTGGAAGAGGTGCCCGCCGTGGACCTCGCGGTCGACGACCTTCGTCCCGTTCGCGTTGGTAGCCCCGACGACGGCACCGCCCTGAATCCCCATCCCGCCGAGCGCGACGGACCAGGCGGTGCCCCAGTGGTCGCGGCCCATCTTCTGGTTGATCCGTGGCGTGCGGCCGAACTCGCACATCACGACGACCAGCGTGTGCTCGAGCAGGCCCCGGTCGGCGAGGTCGGCGACGAAGGTGGCGAACGGCTGGTCGAACTCGCCCAACTGCTCAACGTGGAAGTTGAAGTTCTCCGAGTGCGTGTCGTAGTTGCGGTGCGTCACCTTGGTGAAGGTGGAACCGGCCTCGACGAGTTGGCGGGCCATCAGGCAGTGCCTCGCGAACTCCCCACCGCCGTACCTGTCGACCTCGGAGTCGGGAATGCCGGTAAAGTCGAAGACGTCGCGCTGGGCGATCAGGGCGGCGGCCTGGTCGAAGGACTCGTCGTACACCTCGGTCGTCGCGGCCCGGCGGCCCTTCGCGAAGCGGTCGCCGATGCGGGCGCGGAGTTCTCGGCGGCGGGCGTCCTCCTCGGCGGTCAGTCCGTCGGCGATCCGCATGTTCGCCGGGGGCTTGTCGGCGACGGCCACCGGCACGAACCGCGGGCCCAGGAAGGAGGACTCCTTCGCGCTGCCACCACCGCCGATGCAGACGTAGCCGGGCAGCGGGTTGTCCGGGCGGACGAGCAGCGACGACAGGGCCGAGCCGAGGTAGGGGAACTCGAAGCCGGGCGTCTGCGGGTGCCCGGTCTGCATGAAGTAGGCCCCCTTCCCGTGGTCGTTGACCTTCGTGTTCACGCCACGAACGACGGCGAGGTGGTGCATCTGCCTCGCCGTGTACGGCAGCAGTTCGCAGACGTTGACGCCCGGGACCGACGTCGGGATGTCGAGGAACGGGCCGCCGGTGTCGGTACCGGGCTTGGGATCCCAGGTCTCCAGCTGGCTCACGCCGCCCGCCAGCCAGAAGAGCACGACACGTTTCTGCTGCGACCGCAGCTCGTTCGCCCCGGCGACCTTCGTCATGCCGGAGAACCCGAGCGCGCTGACCGCACCGGTCGTGGCCCCGGAGAGGAAGCCGCGGCGGGAGACGTGTTCGGCCGATCCGCAAGTTCCGCGGTTGAACATGGTCGATCTCCGGATTCCGTTGACGGGAGACTCAGTGGACGAATCGAAACTCGGCGGACGCCAACAGGGCCCACGCCAGCTGTCTCAGCCGGGCGTGACGGACCTCGCCGGTCGCGTCGCCGAGATAGTCCCGCACGTCCGCGACCTCTTCGTCCGTCGGTCGGCGTGCGAGCACGGCGAGGTAGAGTTCCGCGGCGATCTCGTCGGACTGGCCGTCGAGCCCGACGAGCCGTGCGAGGAGGTTCTGGCCGCTCGGCTGCAGCCGGCCGAGGACGGCGTTGTCGTTCATGAGGAACATCGCCTGGTCGACGGTGGCCTCGAAGTCGGGGTCCGCCTCGCCGGCGGCCGCCGCGAACAGCGAGACGAAGCGGGTCTCGTTCCCCTTCAGCTTCGCGTGGACCCGCTTCTCGACCGCCCGGGCGAACTCGACCTCGCCGAGTTCGGTCTTCTTCGCTGCGAGCTCCTTCTGCACGGCCGCTCGCTCGGCCGCACGCGTCGCCTCGGTGACGCCCGTCGCCTCGAGGAGCGAACGGCCGAACTGTTCCGGGCTCAGCGGTTTGAGGAGTGCCTGGGCGAAGGCGGACTCCGGCAGGGGGTCGGTGACGGACTCCGGCAACCGGCTTCCCCGCTGATAGGTCTCGCTGAGGGCGATCTCGCGGAGAAGCCAGCGGACGTCGAAGTCGTGAGCGGCGAACTCGGCCGCCAGCAGGTCGAGCAACTCGGGGTGCGAGGGCGGGTTGTCCGAGTGGTCGGCGTCGATCGGGTGGACGATCCCGCGGCCCAGCATCATCGCCCAGAAGCGGTTCGCGGCCGCCCGGCGGAATCGTTCGTTCTCGGCGGCGGCCAGGCGTGCGGGCAACTGCTCTCGGCGGCTGTAGACGGGCACGGGCCGGACGTTCTTCGCCGGCTTGACCTTGTACTCCTTCCCCTTCTCGAGCTCGGGGTCCGGGATCGGCTTCTCCCCGGGAAGGTGGGGCGGTGTCGAGCTGTCCTTGGCGTCCTCGACGAAGACGGACTTGAACGTCACCTCGCCCTCGGCCTTCTCGGCGTACACGGCCAGCTTGGTCTTGGGGTCCGTGAAGACGAAGCTCCGCACGAAGAAGGCGCTCAGGCCGTAGTAGTCGTCGATCGTGTAGTCGGCGACCTCCGGGTGGTCGTGGCACTGAGCGCACTCGATGTTCGCACCGAGGAACAGCGCCGAGACGTCCCGCGTGATGGTGTTCACGTCGCCGTCGCGGTCGAGGTAGAAGCGAGCCGGACCACGACGTTCCTTGTCGAGTCCGTCCGCGGCGAGCACGTCTCGCACGAGCTCGTCCCACGGCGTGTTCGACTGCGTCGCGGTCAGCAGGAACGACTCCCACTCGGCCGCCTTCACCTTGGCCGCTCGCCGCCGCTGCATCAGCTGGACGTCGAGTTGCTGGGCGAGGTGCCGTTCGTGTTCAGGACTGGCGAGCAGTTCGTCGATCAGCCGAGTTCGCTTGTCGGGAGCGTCGTCGGCGAGGAACGCCCGCGTCCGCTCCACCGTAGGAATCGTCCCCGTGAGGTCGAGTGTCACGCGTCGCAGGAACTCGGCGTCGTCCGCGACGGGGGCGGCCTTGGCCGCATAGCCCGGTGTGCGGGCCGCGACCAACCGGTCGATCGCCTGGTGGAGGGGCTCCTCCGACCGACCGGCGAGGGGTGTGGCCAGCAGTGCGGCGGCGGCGGCGAACAAGGCGAGTGTTCGGTTCGAGCGGTCGCTCATCTGGTGGGCTGGTTGGGCGGGGGGGGAGGGATCGACGAAGCAGTCTTCGTTGATCCGTCAATGTCGCAACCGCGGTTCGATCGGTCAAGTTGGGGTTTTCGCCGGGGCCGGTTTGGAGGACGGAAGCGAGGACTTCCGTGCTGGTGGTTCCGTCTCCTCGACGTTCACGCCGGCGGCGTCGCCGGAACCGTCGATGCTGCCGTTCTGTCGTGAGGAGCTAGGTTGCGCGAGTAGTCCCGCCCCCACGCGTGACGGCCAGAGCCGGTCGCGAAACCGCAGGATCGGCCACTCGACACAGCGGGCGACGAGCATGCCGAACAGGAGACTGCCAACGAAGTAGACGACGTTCAGCGTTGCCAAGCCGAAGGGGATGCCGGTGAGGACGCGGAGAATCGCGACCGTCACCAGGGCGAGAGTCTGGAGCACGACGTAGTGCCACACGTAGATGGAGTACGAGTCACGACCGATTCGGGCGAGCAGGTTCGTCGCGCGGCCGGGCGACCACTCTCTCGAGATCGTGTAGAGGAGCAGCAGTCCGGCTCCGACCGCGTTCGTCGTCAGTCCGTAGACCAACAACCAGGTCGCACCGCCCCGTTCGTCGATGTCCACCAGGAAGGGGATTCCGAGCAGGGCGACGCCGCAGACGAGAAGTCCGGGGCCGCATCGACGGGCGAGTCCTCGGACCCGTTCCGGATGGTAGTGCGTCCAGTAGGAGAGCGTGACGCCGAGCATCAACGCGTCGATTCGCAGGTGGGTCGGGATCAGGTGTGTCCCGAGGGTCACGGGGGCCTCGCGCGCGGCGAGCACTCGGAGCAGCAGGCAGACCGGAATGGTCGCCAGGCCGAGCCACGGGACGAACCGGAACGGACGACTTCCTCCGCGGAGGCACGCGAGCACCGTTCCCAGTGCGAGCAGCAGGTAGAACTGTTCCTCGACTGCGAGACTCCAGAGCGGCCCCCACACCATCGGCCACGACTCGACGCCGAGCGCCCAGCCGTAGTTCTGGACGTAGAAGACGTGGATGGCCAAGGCGTCCCACGTGATCGAGATCCCCGCAGCGAGACACGTCAACGTGGTGACCGCGAGGAAGACGTAGTACAGCGGGTAGATCTTCAGGCCCCGCCGGACGAGGAATCGTCCGACGTCGACGCGACCGCGCTGGTCGAACTCGCGGAAGATCAGCCCGGAGACCAGAAAGCCGCTGAGGACGAAGAACAGGTCGACTCCGATCCATCCCCCGCGCTTGAGCGGTGTCAGCAGCTCGACGTCGCCGTGGGCGTGGCGGAACAACACGAGCAGGATGGCAACGCCCCGGAGGACGTCGAGGCCCAGGTGTCGTTTCACGGCGCGGTCTCCACGGGTGTGGACTTCGGTCGACTCGGAAGCGGCGCCGGTCCGTCCGGAGTGTCGTCCGTGCGGGGCTGGAACGGCGTGGGCGGCTGCGACGTCGCGAACGACGGCCAGACGCGGTCGCGCAGCCGAAGCACCGGGTCTTCGACGAGACGCGTTGCGGCGACGCCGAGGGCGATCGCCGTCCCGACGTACGCGATGCAGACGCCGACGTAAGCCGGCATGCCCGGCGGGACACCCGTTCGCAACACGACGAAGTGGTACAGCCCGACCGGCAGGAGCGCGACGCCGTGCCACAGGTAGACCGAGTACGAACAGCGGCCGACGAACGCGACCGGCCGCAGCAGGGCGATCGACGACCAGTCACGCACCACGACCACGGCGACCAGCAACACACCGCCGAGCGCGACGAGCGAGAAGCCGTAGGTCCACATCCACCGCGTCGAGTGGAGTTCGACGGTCAGCGGGAGCCCGAGGAACATCGCGAGCCCGACGGACGCGAGCGGCAGAGTCCAGCTGCGGACTAACCGAGTCGTGGCGTCGCGGTGGTAGTGCAGCAGGTACGAGAACGCGACGCCGGTCGTGAGCGAGTCGAGCCGCAGGTGCGTCGGCGAGTAGTGGGTGGCGTACGAGTGCGGCAGCCACTGCATGCTGGCCGCCCGCAGGCCGAGGCAGACGGCCGACGTCCCGAGGCAGATCCAGGGGACGGCTGGGAACGGGTTCGCGGAACGGCGTCTCGCTAGCAGCCAGAACGTGCCCGCCAGCAGCAGGTAGAAGTGCTCCTCGACGGCGAGCGTCCAAGTGTGTCCCCAGAGGTCGGGGGGCTTCGTGGAGACCAGGAAGAGGTAGTTCTGCAGGTAGACGACGTGACTGCCGGCCGACACCCATCCGAGCTCCGCGTTCGCCACGACGAACCCGACCAGCGTGACGGCGAGGAAGGCGTAATAGGCCGGGTAGATCTTCAGGCCGCGGCGAATCAGGAACCGCCCGACGTCGAGCCGGCCGTTCCGCTGGTGCTCTCGGAACAGGAGTCCGGAGACGAGGAACCCGCTGAGTACGAAGAACAGGTCGACGCCGATCCAGCCGGTCATCTGACAGGCCTGCACGACCACCGATGCCGGACCGGCGGGCAGGTGGGCGACCAGTACGAGCAGCACGGCGACTCCCCGCAGCACGTCCAGTCCGAGGTGGCGGTTCACGAAGACGTCCCCCCTCGTCTCGTGAAGAGCGCCAGGGTGACCAGCGACATAAACAGGGCGTTCCGCACGACGAGGATCATGCAGGGCAGCCAGTGCAGGTCCGGGACGAGGCAGTAGGCGTTCGGCACGTTCGTGTTCGGGACGACCGGGAACCACAGGTGGGGGAACACGACGGTCGAGCCGACGCCGATCACGAAGCAGGCGACGACGACGGCAGCGAACCGCCCCCGGCCGCCGCTCCCGGCCGTGGCGAGTAGCAGCAGCGGCAGGCCGAACAAGAAGTACTGCTCGGAGAGCACCTTCGAGAGGACGAGCGTGAGCAGGATGGCGAGGACGCCGTCGAGTTCGCCGGCGCGGCGGTCGTAGTCGCGGCCGCGCATCAGTGCCGTCAGGCCGAGAGCGGCCAGCGCCGCCAACAGGACGAACGGCGACGCTCGGGTCAGCAGAGCCGACCACGACGACTCCACGTTCGCGGAACCGTAGGCGACCGCCGTCTCGATCGGGAGTCCGAACCACGACGCGACGAACAGTCCGCTGGCGTAGATCGACTCGATCTGGATGCCCCGTGCACCGTGGAACTCCAGGAAGCCTAGCGTCTTCCAGCCCGCGAACGGTGCGTGGACGGCGAACGGCAACGCGGTGGCGACCACCGCCACCAGCGTGAGCAGGACGCAGTCGAGCAGACGGCGGCCGGTCCCCCCTGCTCCGGCTCGGAAATCGGACAGCAGGACGAACGGGAGCGCGACCACACCGACCAGTTTGAACGCGATGCCGAACCCGAGGATCGCGTAGGACGCCGCGTTCCACGGCCCAGAACGTCCGTCCGCCGGGACACGCGACCGCGTCCACAACCAGCCGAGCAGCAGGGCCAGCAGCCCGACGTCGAGCCGGTCGAGCAGCACGTGGTGGAGTGCGGTCGTGCTGAGGACGTATCCCCAGGCCGCGAGTCCGACGAACTCCGGCCGGCTCCGTCGGACGAGTGCGAGGAACAGCCCGAAGGCGACGGCGTCGAGGATCAGCATCTGCAGCCGGAACAGCAGCGAGTACCGACCGAACTGTCGGGCGACCTCGGAACGGTCGGTGACCGTCTCGGGCGTGAGCCGTTCCCCGTCGACGAGCCGCGGTGCGGCCATCGCCCAGTAGCCGACGGGGGGGTACTCGATCTCGAAGTCCGCGAACGCCACGCGTCCCGAGTCGATCCCGCGGACGGCGTACTTGAAGTAGAGGATGCGGTCCGGCGAGATCGGCGTGACGAACAGGAACACCCAGATGCGGGAGGCCAGATAGGCGAACACAGCCAGTCGCAGGAGCAGCGACGAACCCGCGCGAGGCTTGTCCGGCTCCGCCGGCGTCGGGTGAGTCCTCTCGGGAGCGACTGCGGTCGAGGTCACCGGACACCTCCTTCGGTCGTTCGTGTGCTGGAGACCCGCGGTTCAGGGACTTCGGCGCTGGAGTGCGGAGTGTGACCCTCTTGGCGGGCTGGGCCGTCCTTGAACTCGGGTGAGACGAACACCCCGAGAGGTCGTTCGATCGCGTGAACGCGATACCGCCCTGCCCGGAAGACGACCGGGTGACCCCAGGGAAAGCCAGCCTCCGGCCGGACGCAGAGTTCGTCGGCACCCGCTTCCTCCTGCCCCTCGACGACGAGGTCCGTCACGACGAATCGCACCGGCGAACGCTCGATCGACTCGAGCACCTCGCCTCGTCGCGTCGGGAAGTAGATGGCGTGAAAACGTGGCGTCACGAACCGCGAGGCCGGTCGGACGTCGAGTCGTTCGTAGAGGACCGCGGTCGCGAACCCGTACGAGAGGAACTCGCGGTCGCCGAGGTCCTGTCGGTTCAGGAAGCCGACGACCCGCTCCAAGTCGACGGTCGTCGGGCCGGCCGGGTAGACCGGGTCGAGCGGTCCGCGGAGTCGGTCGCGGGTTGAGGCCGTCACCGTCTGCCCGAGGCACTCGGGCCACACGGCGAGTTGCGACGCGCGAACCGGTGGTGCGTACCAGCAGGCGGCGGCGACGAACGCGAGCGCGGCCGGCCTCCAGAGCACGGCACGCTGCAGCAACGGCTCCGCCGCGACGCAGGCGATTCCCAGCAGCAGCCCCGGGACGTGAACGTAGGCGTGCCACTGCTGCAGCAGGAAGGCCTGTGCCGTCCACGCGAGGTAGAGCGCAGCGAGTGTGCGCTGCAGGCGACCGGAGTCGGCGGTTCGTCGAACGGCGAGCGTCCAGATCGCCAGTGGGAGCGCAGTCAGGTGAATCGCCATCCACGGTCCGAACTGCACCAGCAGCATGCGGAGGCCGCGAACGTTCCAGAGCCGCGTGCGCGAGGCGAAGTAGTCCGGATTCCACTCGGTCCAGATGGCAAAGGCGGACGGCCACGCACCCAGCGAGACCAACAAGGCGACGTTGGCGGTCGCCACCGCGAGAACGCCGCCGACCGCGGCCGCCCAACTCGGCAGGGTGCGTCGCCGGTCGGTCAGTTCGACGGCGATCGCCACCAGCAGCACGAACGGCTTCATCGAGGCGGCGACACCCCACAGCAGCCCCTCCACTGCGCTGCGACGGGCGTCGTCCGGAACACGGTCGCCGCGCACGGCCACGGCCGCGAGCGCGAGCGCCAGCATCCAGACGTCCCGCTGACATTGGCACCAGATCGACTGCCCGGCGTAGCAGGCCCACAGGACGGCCGCCGTCCAGACTCCGGCTGCGACCGAACCGCGGACTCGACCCACGCAGACCGACAGCACGCCGCTGACGACCGCGAACAGCAGCAGGTCGAAGAGGCGGAGGGCCTCGGGCGACGGGCCGAGCGTTCGGCGGACGGAAAGGTGAAGCCAGACGGCCCCGGGCAGGTTCGTCTCGAAGACGTCGCGGTACGGCGCGTCGCCACGCTCGACGGTGCGGGCCAGCAGTTGCCAGACCGAGGCGTCGCCCGTCAACGGCCGGTGCAAGGTCAACGGAATCGTCGTCGTCAGCAGAACCGCCAACACCAGACAAGCCGCCAACGTCGTCGGAGCGAGCGACTTCGCGGTGGGGGCGTTCGTATTGTCCGGAGTCGTTGGGATCGACACGGGCTCGTGGGGGTGCTGCAACGGCCGTCGAGGTGCGATCCTTCCTGCAGAGACTACGGGGCTCCTCCGACGGCCAAGTTGCAGCTTCCATGCCCGACGGCCGGGGCGACGGGTCGCGGTTCCGACAGAACTCGCTGCGAGTCCGTGTGTAGGGGATACGTGTGGTAGACTGGATGGGTTCCGGAGGTCGGCCGATGTCGATGACGGGCCTCCCTCTGCATTCGCTGGATCGATCGTCATGTTCACCGCAACGTTCACCGTCGCGTTGGTGCTTGCCCAAGCCCCGGTGGAGGCCGAGCCGGCCCTCGGCGGGTCTCCCCCGGTCGACGTCGTCGGCGTGGCTCTTCAGGAGGCCGGGCCGGCCACGTCGGCGTTTCGGCGGGGACTGCTTCCGTTCGCGGACTACGTCGCCCACGTCGAGTCGGTGGCGTCCGGGCTCGGGAACGACGCGAGCGCCGCGTTCCGCGCGACGATCTACGCAGACGCGGAGCGGAGACTGGCGGCGTTCAGACAGCCGGCCGCCGAGGGATGGGCCGCCGACCTGGCCGAGGCTCGGTTCCAGCTGGCTCGAAGCCGCGGGGCGACCTCGTCCCAATTGAACTCGCTCGCCCGTCGGGCGGTGGCGTTGCGGGAGGCGGACCTGCGGTTCGGGATCGCGAGTCCGGTCGCACTGGCCGAGACGATCGTCCGTGTGATGCCCGAGGAAGGGGATCCGGCGACGGCCGAGCAACGTGCGGCCATGGAGCGAACGGTGCGGCGGTGTCACGCCGAGCAACTTCGCCTCGGCGTCGGTCGGAGCGATCAGCTCGCCCTGTCGCGAATTCGGTCGGGCGAGGTGCAGGGCCTTGCTGCCGTCGTCTTGGCGGACCGGGCGTTCGAGGAGGCGGTTCGCTACCAGCGGCTCGGCACGGCGTCCCTGTTCGACGTCACTCGCGCCTTCGTCGTCGCCCGGGAGGTGCTGAACGCCCTGCCCGAGGGGGAGCGGTTCGCGGCCGTCGATCGCCTCGGAACGTTGCGTCGCCGGCTGGAGTCGGCGGCCGGTTCGGTCCGGGACCCGCGGGGCCGGAACGAGGCCGACGTTCGACTGGCGCTGAGATTGCTGGACGAGAGTCGCACGGTGCGGGCGGCCCGACCGGTCGAGTACGACGACACGGCGGTCGAGCCGGGCGCGCCGGCGGAGGTCCCGGTCGATCCGACGTCGATCAATCCCGGTCCCGAGACGACGAAACTGCCCTGAGCCGCTAGAGACTGGGCGCCGCCGTGCGTTCGAACGCAGAAACAGTCGGATTCGCCCTCGAGACGCTGACCGCGGAACTCGGTCCGTACATCGAGCGGGAGCTGGCCCGCGTTCGGGGCGAGTCGTGGGAGGAGCACGTCTCCCGCGGGGTGCCAAGGACGGCCGACGAGGCGAGCGACGGCACCCGGTTCGTGTGGGACGCCCACTCCGTGCTGTTGCTCATGTGGGACCAGTGGAACGACGTGTTCCGGCAGAAACTGGGTTTCACGGAACGAAGCCTCGTGTCCGAACTGCGCGAGGTGCGGAACCGCTGGGCGCATCAGGAGCAGTTCGACTTCGACGACACGTACCGGTGCCTCGACAGCGTCAGCCGCCTGCTCCGGGCCGTTTCGGACGAAGAGAACAAGCCGATCGAGGAGCAGAAGCAGGACGTTCTGCAGGCGCGGTTCGCCGAGCGCGAGGACTTGGAGACACGACGTGCCCAGGTCTCCCGGCGGCGCTGGCAGAGCGTGATGGTCTACGCCGCCTGCGGAGTCCTGCTGGTGATCGCCCTCTTCGCACAGTTCGGGGAGGGGGCGTGGTCGGCGGCGGCGCTCGTGGTGATCACCTACGGCTACTTCTCGGTCCGCGCCTTGAACGAGTCACGCGTGCTGCTCGGCCCGCACGAGTGCCCGAGCTGCCGGAAGATCATCTACACCCAGCCCTGCCCCTACTGTGGGTACGGCTGAAAGGCTCGCTACCGGCCGGACGCCGTCGGCTTGGCGTCTGCGGAGCCGCGCTTCCGGAAGACGCGGTTCACGACCCAGCTGAGGGTCAGCATCACGACGGCGGACACCACACAGAAGCGCACGAGCCAGGCGACGAAGTCGGCGAGAAGTTCGTCCACGGGGCGAGCCGTCAACTGTTGATGCTGAGCACGGCCTGCGCGAGGTCGTTCAACTCACTGTTGAGTGCGTCCCGCAGCGTCGTCAGGCCGACGATGACGCCGATGCCCACGATCGTGAGCAGCAGCAGGTACTCCACGAACACCGAGCCCTTCCGTTCTCGGAGGGTTCGGCGGACGGCTTCGACGATGCGGAACATGCTCTGGGTCCGTGTCTGCGCAGTTCTCTCGGGCACTTCGGGCGATGCACGTTCCGCGCCAAACGACGAAGGCGGAGAATCGCGTCGTCGAGTCGGCGGAGCGGGTCGAGCGCTAACGGGCGGAAACACTCTCGTTCACGTTCATTTGCGGGCCGGAGACACCGGGGAAGATCTCCCAGGTGACAGCTGGCGTTCGTGCCGGGCTCGTCGCCTCGGCGAGTGCGTGCAGGCGTGCCGTCTCGGCGCGGACGAAGACAACCGACTGCTCGTCCTCGAAGACACGCATCCAGTCCGACCGCTCGGCGACGTACTGCACGACGGCCCTGCGAGTCGTCGAGACGAGGACGATGTCGGTGTCGTAGCCGTCGAGCAGCGCCATCTCTCCCTCGGCACCCTCGACCGCGTTGACGAACTCGACGTACTCCCGCTCGAGCTGCGGCGGGTAGACCGTGCGGTACCGGCCGTCGAACGCGATCCGGCTCTCGGGATGAAGATGCCAGATGACGAACTGGGCCCAGCCGTAGTCGGTCACGACGTTTCCGGCGAGTCCGTTCTCGTTGAGGAAGCGAACCGCGGCGACCGGCACGCCGGGAACGTAGCCGGTGGTGGAGACGGCGACGTCCCACGGGCGGATTCCGTGCCGCCACATCGGCAGAGTCGACTGCAGCTGCAATCCGCCGACGATCAGCAGGATCGCCGTCGTGGCGGCCCACCGGACACCACCGCGCCCGGGGCCCGACCACTGGGCGTGGATTCGTCGAAACACGCTTCTCGTGACGTCGGACATCGGACCCGGTAGCAGGATCAGGCACGTGACGCACAGCAGGGCGACGTGCTTGAGGTGCATGGCCGCCTGGAAGGCGACGACCGTGAGAATCGCCGCTTCGAGCAGTGTCCAACGGCGGGAGCCGACGAGAGCGACGACCGGCAGCACGAAGGGGACGGCGTACGCAGGAGCGAGACGGGTCGCCCACACCGGTTGCCACTCGCTCACGATCTGCCCGGTGCCCAAGTGATACCACAGCATCTGGTGCAGTTCCGGACCGTAGGGGGTCGCGAACGTCCCCAGCGTGCCGAGGAGCACGACGAAGCCGAACTCGCACGCCCCCCGGCGACGCGTCGGATCGGACCACGCTCGTCGAAGTGAGTCGAGCCACACGATCAGAAGGATGCCCAGACCGGCGAGGAAGCCGCCGTGCAGGTTCGTCCACAACACCATCAGCGGCGGCAGCACCCAGATGGAGAGGGGTGGCCGGGTACTCTCGGCGAAGCGGCGGCAGACGACGAGAGTGACCGCGAGCAACGCGTAGGTGGCGAGTTGCGGACGGATGAAGCAGGCGAACTGCGACAGACAGATCGCCGTCGGGACGACGACGGCCACCACGCCGGCCGTCGAGGCGTTCGCCCGGCGTGCGGCGACCCAGGTGGCCGCGAACACGACGGCCACCATGGCGTTCCGCCACCACCAGAGGCCCGTGTTCCCGAAGCGGCTCCACAGCCAGCCGAACTGCCACTCGACGAGCCACTCGTGGTTGACCCACGGCGAGTGCTCGACGGTGTAGGCGAACGGATCGGTCCGCTCGGCGGCCACGCCCTGTTCGACGGCCCGCAAACCGTACAGCGTGTGTCCCCACAGGTCCGGATCGGAGAGCGTCAACCCGCAGGCGTACGCGGCGCAGGCGAGCACGACCAGGCCGGACTGCCACCGCGACTCGGTCGTCGGTTCACCCACGTCGACGGTCGCCTAGCGAGGTTTCGTTGCCGCGGCCGACACCGGCCGCGAACTACTCTGGACGGTCGCCGTCGCGATCGCGGGAGCCGACGGAATGGGGTTCCGGTCGTCCTCCTTCACACGCTCGGCGGCCGCGAGCACCTGTTGAACGCCGGGCTTCGGCACGCACTCGACGAGGAACTGGAACGCGAACATCGACGGCCAGACGCGGGCGAGAACGGCTCCGACCGTTCCCAGCAGCCGCCCGGTGTACCCGCCGAAGACGGCCTGGAACGGCACGCCGACCGGGTGCGTCCGTCGTACTTCGTAGCCGCACGAACGGAGTGCTCGCAGCAAAGTCGACCGCGTGAACAGCCGTTTGTGGGTGATGTCGAGAATGCCTCGCTCCGCGTAGGTGAACCGGCCGAGCAGCAGGTTCAACCGCACGGCCGCGAACGCGACGTTCGGCGTCGAGATCAGGCACAACGGGGCCGGCGACGTGCTGCGTGCGTTGTTCCGCAGCGAGAGCAGGAACCGCTCGGGCTCGGCGAGGTGCTCGATCACGTCGAGCATCAGCACCATGTCGTGGTCGAAGACGTCGATCGGGAAGGGATCGACGTCGAGGTCCGCCTGGTGGAACGCCTGGAGGTCGTTCGAGGTGGACTCGTCGCGGTCGATGCCGACGACGCTCGCGCCGACCCGCTCGCGGCACTGCCGGGCGACGTGGCCCGGCCCGCAGCCGACGTCGACGATTCGTTCCGGCCGTTCCCGGTCGACGATTCGGAGTGCCCGCTCGTGCGAGGAGTAGACGACCTCGGACTTGTCGCGGTAGCGGTCGATCGAGCCCTCGCGGTACAGCAGGGAGCAGAAGAAGCCCATCTGGTGGAGGCGGAACCCGACGGTCGCCCGGACGACGTCCCACGCGTAGCGGAACCCGTTGACGCGGCACTCCTCGTCGCCGTAGTGGGTCGGAATCGGGAACTCGACGATCTTCGCGTTGAGGTTCGCCGCCTGGAGCAGGATCTCGGTGTCGAAGTGGAAGTCGTCGGTGTTCAGCTGGAAGGGGACCTCCTGGAGGAACCGCGTCGAGTAGCCCCGGAAGCCAGTGTGGTACTCGGACAGGCCGAGGCCGGTCAGGCGGTTTTGGAACCAGGTCAGCGTGCGGTTGCCGGCCAGCTTGTAGCGCGGCATGCCCCCTTCGCGGGCGCTCCGCAGCGACTGCATCCGCGAGCCGAGTACGACGTCGGCGTCGGTCTCCCGCCACTGCCGCTCGAACTCGGGCAGCAGCTCGGGGGCGTACTGGCCGTCGCCGTGGAGCAGGATGACGAAGTCGTACCCGCCGTCGACGGCGACCCGGTAGCCGAGCTTCTGGTTGCCGCCGTAGCCCTGGTTGGCGGCGTTCCGCAGGATGGTGACGTTCTCGACGTGCCGTTCGGCGAGCCACTCGCGCAGGCGATCCGGTCCCTCGTCGGTCGAGGCGTCGTCGATGCAGAGGAAGTGCACGTGGTCGCGGTGCAGCCAGTCCTCCGGGATCCGCTCGAAGACCGAGCAGAGGTGCCGTTCGGCCTCGTAGGCGACGACGAAGACCAGGATCCGCGGCTCGTCCGAGGTCTCGGGCGAGTGGGCGTCAGTCATCAGGTTGGGCTCTCCGGTTCGATCAGCGCAACGGTGGACGCTTCCCGTGAACGCACCTCGCGTGCCAGTGGCGTCACCTTGCTGGTCGGCTACTCCGAGGAAACCGGCGTGTTGACGGGAGGAAGCGCCTTGACCAGCCAGCTCGCCCCGGCGCGGCGGACCTCGACGGCCTTGCGGATGCCGCACTGCGCGAGCACGAACCGTGGGTGGTCGGTCTCGAACCCGCGGTTCGCCCACAGCATCCACGTCCCCGACCGGTCGATGTGTTTCGCCAAGTCGTCCGAGTGGGTGTTCGAATCGAACTGCGCGGCGTAGAAGACCGGGGCGACGAGCACGCGGCGGCCGTCCATCGCGTACTCGGTGAAGTCGCCCGCGAGCGTTTCGCCGTGCGTGACCTCGGGGCCGGCGAGGTAGAACTCGAGCTGATACCGAGTGCTGACGTCGGTGATCAGCCTTTCGCCCTCGGGGACGTGCTCGCGGATCGCCTCGGCGAGCTCGTGCAGGGCGGTGGGTCGGTCGAACTCCGGCGGCGTCTGCCGCAGCGGCGGCAGCGTGTAGAACGTGAACCACGTGCCGACGAGCAGCGTTGCGGCGAGGACCGTCGCGCGGGGCCACCGTTCCATCGAGGCGGCGAGGCCCGAGGCGACGCCGGCCAGCAGGAAGGGCAGCAGCCACATCGAGTGCCGCGTGCGGCCGATCGGGTAGACGCGGGCGTGGAACGCCGACAGCGCGACGATCCACGGCAGCGCGATCAACAGGGCCTCCGCCACGGCGATCCAGCGGGAGTGGCCGTCTCGCTCGGTTCGGCGGATCGTGTGCACCACCCCGACGCTCGCGAGGACGATCAAGAGGATCCACGCGGGACCGCCGACGAGAAAGGCGAGGAACTCCAGCCCGTGGCCCAGGGTCAGCAGCGGCGGGGCCGTCGACTCGGGGTCGAACGCACTGTCCTGCAGCCAGTCGTTCCACAACGACGGTCCGGCCGTCTCGCTCGACTGGAAGTGTCGGACGTGAGAGTAGAGGACGCCGCAGCCGGCGAGCAGGACTCCTTGTGAGAGGCACCAGGCGACGACCGCCGGGCGACTGCTGGTCCGCGAGCCGAAGTGCACCAGCGTCGTCACGCCCAGAACCAGCAGCAGGAGAGCGACCGAGTAGTGCGTGAACAGCGCCGCGAGCAGGAGCAGCGTGCTTCCAGCGAGAGCGGGCAGGCTGCCGGACTTCAGGAACCGGTCGCGGAGGATCAGACCGCCGAAGACGATCGTCAACAGGAACGTGTACCCTCGCATCTCGCACGAGAGCTTGGCGTACGGGAGCGAGCCACAGAGAACCGCGACGCCGAACAACGCCGGCCAGGATCCGAACCGCGAACGCAGCCACGCGAAGCCGGCGATGCAGGACGTGACGAAGAACAGGAGGCTGGGAAGCCGAGCCGCGGTCTCGGAGTCGCCCGTCCAGCGGAACGCGTGGAACATCACGAACGCCAGCGGCGGATGCGTGTGCACGCGGCTCTCGGCGACGACGGCCGGCAGGTTCGGCTGCTTGGCCGCGACGAAGTGCATCGCCTCGTCGAAGTGGATCGCGTGCATGTCGATCAGCATGCCGCGGGTGACGAGACCGAATCCGAGAACGCCCGCGAACGCGAGGACGAACGCCACGCCCGGGAGGAGATCCTTCCGGGGACCGGTCTGTGAGTCGCCTTTTTCCGGCTCGGGCGAGTTCGTCACGGCGTTCTCGAGCGTTCCACGAAGCGAGTGCACTCCGGACGGCACAGCACCTGCCGTTCCCGAGAGACATCCGCACTCCGGGTTCCGTTCGCCCGTCGAGACGGGCGTGAGCGGGCCCTCGTCGACTTCGTTCCTCCGCCGGTTCAGCGTCTTGAACGATTCGTCAGCCAGCGTCGTACAGGAACCTGAGCGCTCGCGTCGCGCGGCGAACGTGATGCTCGCGTGCGTGCTCGCGGCGTCGACGTACCTCGTTCTGTTCAACCTCGACCAGACGCACTTCTGGGACGACGAGGCTCAGGTCGGGATGATGGCGGCGAACCTGCTCGACCAAGGGCGGATCACCGGCTGGGACGGCCGCAACCTGTTCGCCTACCGGAACGGACGGTCGCTGGACGAGAACCTGCGTCCGCGGACACCGCCGCTCGACTACGTCGTCGTCGCCGGTTCGTTCGCGGTCTTCGGACGAACGACGTGGGCGGGACGGCTGCCGTTCGCCGTCGCCGGACTGCTGACACTCGCCCTGCTTGCCCTGCTCGCCCGGCGAACGGCACCCGGGCAGCCGTGGTTCGCGGTCTTCCTCGTCGGTTGCCTCGGTCTGGGGCCGTTGTTCGTGCTGAACGCACGGCAGTGCCGGTACAACGCCCTCTGTATGTTGTTCGCGACGACCGCCTACTTCGTCTACGAGAGCTACTTTCGATCGGAGCGGCGAAGCCCCGGGTGGATCGTGCTGCTCACGGTCTCCAGCGTGTTGCTGTACTACGCCCACTTCCTGATGGCCGGGGCGTTCCTCGTGGCGCTGGGTGTGCTCTTCTTCATCTTCGATCGGTCCGACGCGAACCGGCGTGACTGGACCGGGTTGGTCGTCGCCGGACTCGTGTTTCTCGCGGCGACCCTGCCGTACACGCTGCACCACCGGGTTTGGGTCCGGCCGGACATGACGGTGACGGAGCCGTGGCTTCGCCGGCATCTGCTCCTCGTCGTCTGGAACCTGCGCGACGTCAACTTCTCCGGGATGCTGCCGTGGATGGTCGCGATCGCCGTGATTCCCTGGTTGCGGCGATTCCGGACGACGGAGCCGCAGGGTCTCGGCCTCCGCGCTCTGGTGTTGGGGCTGACTTACACCGTGGTGATCGGCCTCGTCTCGCCGCAGCCGACGGCTTTCGGAGGGCGAGCCGACTTACGGTATCTCGTTGCCGGCATTCCGATTCTGGCGATTCCCGTCGCCGCCCTCCCGTGGATGGCCTGGCGACGCTGGCCGCTTCTGGGTGTGGCGGTCGCAGGCGTCCTCGTCAGTTGCAACGCGTTCTCGATGTTCCCCGGTCTCAGCGAGTTCCGTTGGCGGCTGCCGGCGTACCTGGAGGAGATTCACAATCCGTACCCGACGGCGATCGGGGCGGCGGTCGGCTATCTGGACGAGCACGCCGAGCCGGAGGACGTCGTGTACGCGTTCCCCGAGGAGAACTCCTACCCGTTGGTCTTCTACTGCGGCGACCGGCTGCGTCTGGGTTGCCTGTTGAGCCGAGAGACGCCGCTTCCCGCGGACGTCGTGGACGGACTGGACGCGCCGCTGCGGGTCGAGGAGCACTTCCCGCGGTGGATCGTGATGTTCGGCGGGCACGACGGCGGACGCGAGCAACTCGCCTACTTCTCGCGCCCGCACGAGTCGGGAGGTCGCACCGTCGCGTATCGGTACGTGCGACGAGCGACTCTGCCGTATTTCTGGTTCGCGACACACCGGCCCGAACTCAGCCACCACACGTTCGGCCCGCCGAGGCTTCCGAAGGGGAGTTCGGTCTACGTGTTCGAGCGCGAAGTGGCCGAGCCCGAGGAGGATTCGACGGTGTCCGAGTAGAGGCGTCGGCACACGACATGCTGAACGGTCCGGGACGTCGCAGTCACGTGGTCGGTTCTCGTGAGCCGAGCAGGCACTCGGCGGCTCGAAGAACGAGGGGTGGAGATGTCCGAGACGGCGTGGGCCGATTCGTCGACTTCCGGAGAACCGGACGCTCTCCGTGAGACGCTCGACGTGTCGGTCGTCGTCCCGACCTACTGCGAGTCCGAGAATCTCGCGGTCCTCGTGCCCCGGCTCTGCGAGGTCTTCGCCGAGCACGATCTTCGTGGCGAGATCGTCGTCGTCGACGACGACAGCCCGGACGGGACGGCCGACGTCTGTCGCGAACTGGCCGAGCTGTACCCGGTGCGGTGTCTCGTTCGTCGCGGCGAGCGTGGGCTGTCCGGGGCCGTGATCGCCGGGTTGGCCGTGTCGACCGGGGCGGCGTTCGTCGTCATGGACGCGGACCTCTCGCATCCGCCCGAGGCGATTCCGTCGATGCTCGACCGACTCGCCGAACCGGACGTCGACTTCGTCATCGGCAGCCGGTACGTCGACGGCGGATCGACGGCGGACGACTGGGGGCCGGTGCGGTGGGTGAACTCGAAGGTGGCGACGCTGCTGGCGCGGACGCTGACGTCCCCCAAGGACCCGATGGCCGGCTTCTTCGCACTCCACCCGGAGACATTCCACCGCTGTCACGAACAGCTGGCGCCTCTCGGCTACAAGATCGGACTGGAGCTGACGGTGAAGGGACACTGCCGTCGCGTGGAGGAGGTGCCGATCCACTTCTCCGACCGTGTCCACGGGGAGTCGAAGCTGAACCTGAAGGAGCAGGTCAACTACCTGCGGCACCTCGGGCGGCTGTACGGCTACCGGTTCCCGACGACGACACGGGCGCTACTCTTCGGGCTGGTCGGCCTGACGGGGATGGTGATCGACCTGCTGAGCTTCGCCGTGTTGGTGGCGTTGTCGGTCCCGTTCGGGCTCTCGCGGGCCGCGGCGATTCTGCTGGCCATGACGTGGAACTTCACGTTGCACCGGACGTTGACGTTCGACGATCGACCGCGTGGGCCGGTGTTTCGCCAGTACGTCGTGTTCTGCGCGTCCTGCCTGCTCGGGGCGGCGGTGAACTGGGGGACGAGTGCCTGGTTGTTCGCGAACGTGGTGACGTTCGCGCGGCAGCCGCTACTCTCTGCGGGAGTTGGGGTTGTGGCGGGCTTCGTGTTCAACTTCGTGCTCTGCAACACGGTCGTGTTCGGTCGGCGGCAGCCAACGGTGGCGGACGACACAGACGTGGAACGGGGATTGCAGAACCGGTCGGCGGACCCGAAAACCTCGGCTGTCACGCACTGAACCGCCGTGTTCGGAGGGAGCTTGATGTCACGACGATTTCCGTACGTCTCGACCACGCTGCTGGCCGTCGCCTTGGGAGCGTCCGTCTGGATCGCCGCCCGCGCTCTGGCTCAGGACGCCGTTCCATCGACCGAAGAAGTCCGGCACGTCGCGCGGTCGATTCAGGCCGACCGCGATGCCACCGAGGACCGCATCGCCACCTTGGAGTCTCTGCTGGAGACGCTCGGCGACTCCGACGAGAACGCCGTGCAGATCGCCGCGGTCGAGTCGTTGATCGCCTCGGAGAAGCGGGCGCAACGTCAACGGGAGCAACGTCTCCAGGACGTCGTGCTGGTCCGTCACGAGGACGCCGAGTTCTCGGAGTTCGGCGCGATTCTCGAAGCCGAACTCTCGAACCTCGCGGCGGCGATCGACGGACTCAACCAGAGCTACACGATCGCCCCGGTGAAGGGCTGCACGTCCTCCTCGGGTGGAAGCCGCTTCAACGACCCGGACGAGCAGCCGGAGGAGATTCGGCTCGACGACGACGCTCAAGAGCAACGGCGTCGGCTGCTGCAGCGACGGGTCGAACAGTTGCAGCGCGAGCTCGAGAAGATGGATGAGCCGGCCGTCTGACTGCCGACGAGCGCTTCGGGTCGTTGACGAGCGCTAACTTCGGTTGACGATCGCGGTACGACCGGACCGGTTCGCCGAAAGTCGGCGTCTTCAGCTCGCGACGGTCGCCGATCGGCACGGGAATCGTTCCTCCGGCGGGGACCCAAGTCCTCGGAACGCCGATGTCGATCGACCAGTCCCCACGTGTTGAAGACGCCCCGCCCTTCTCCCTCGGAGCGGCGGCCGCGGAACGTCTGGCCGTCGGCTGGCAGCCGCTCGTGCTCTGCTGCTGCCTGGGGATGGCGTTCGTCTACTTCGACAACCTGCGGATTTTCCACACGGACATCTGGGGCCACGTCTCCTACGGGGAGTGGATACTCGAGCACGGCCGTCTGCCGACCGAGGAGCCGCTGCTCGACCTCGCCGAGGGGATGCCGCTGTACGCCTCGGCTTGGCTGTCGCAGGTCGTCTTCGCGAAGGTCCACCAACTTGGGGGGGCGGCGTGGATCTCGCACGTCTTCGCCCTCTCGATGACGGCCGCACTGCTGCTCTTCACGCTGGGACTGTCGCAGCGCACCGGCGGGATCGTCTGGGGCGTCGGCGCGGCGCTTGCGATCTACGCGCTCGCGCCGACTCGAATCGCGGTCGTCCGGCCGGAGACGTTCGGCACACTGTCGTTCGCGGCCCTGCTCGCCCTGTTGGTCACCGTCGACCGAAGGCTCGCGAATGGTCGAACGGGCCTTTGGAACTGGGTCGCCGGAGCCGCGATCGCCCTGCTCTTCCTCCTCTGGGCGAATCTGCACGGCTCGTACGTCGTCGGCATCGCGGTGCTGGGAGCCCGCGTTCTCGGTGACTTCGTCGAAGCGTGGACGCACGGCAGCGTGGAGGCGCGACGAACCGGTCAGACCGCTCCGGTTCGCACGGGACTCGTCTCCGCGCTGCGGAGTCCCTCGTTCCGCTACTGGCTCGTTGTAACAGAGCTCGCGGTCCTCGCGACGTTCGTGAATCCGTACGGAATCGACCTGCTGGTGAACGCGTTCGCGTTCCCGTCGAACCCGAACCTCGCGGACGTGCTGGAGTGGCAACCGCTGCCGTTGATCTCGATCGAGGGGATCACGTTTGCCGCCTCGTGGGTCGCGCTGCTGTTCGTGGCCCGCTTCAGCCGTGTGCGCTTCCGGGTGCACGAGGTGATCGTCCTCGCGGTCCTGAACCTCGCGGTGGTGAAGGGCGTCCGGATGATCTACTGGTACGCGGCGGTCTACGTGTTCGCCCTCGCCCCGCACGTCCGGGACGTCGTCTCGCGAGCACTCGAGTGGTACTCCGAGCACTGGGCGACGCCGCGTGCCACGCAGGTCGAGGAAGCGGACGAGCCGACGTTGCTCGACCGGGTTCGAGGCCGGTCGTTGGTGCACACGATGCTGTGCTGTCTGGTCCTCTGGTGGGGCTTCGCCTTCAGTCCCATGGGGAACGTGCTGATGGGGGGCACGCCCCGCACCCGCGACCGGCTGTTCCACGTCTGGACGCCGCACGACGCATCGAGGTTTCTCGTCGAGAACCCGGTCCGTGGGCGGGTCTTCAACCCCCAGTGGTGGGGAGACTGGTTCGTCCGAGAGGCACCGGGTCCGAAGTACTTCATGACGACGAACGCGGTGCACGTCGTCCCGCAACGTGTCTGGCGGGACTACCTTCGTGTCGCCCGCGGGCAGAACGGTTGGGAGGAAGTGCTCCTCCGTTACGACGTGGACCGAGTCGTCGTGCACGAGGAGGCACAGGAACGACTGGCCGAGGTCCTGCGGAGTCACGAGGAGTGGCGTGTCGTCTACGAGGACGACGTGGCGATCGTCTTCGACCGGGCCGCGGCGGGCGGGGCCGAGGCGCGTCCGGAGGAGAAGCCGTGAGCGATCGAGTTCGACTGACCGTCTTCGTGCTGGTGCACACCCTCGTCGTCGGAAGCGTTCTCGCCGGCATCGCCGTTCGTGCGACCGCCCTGTCGGAAGAGCGGGATCGGCCAATGCCCGAGCCGCGTGAGGTTCCCGTTCACGTCCCCCCGTTGCGGGACGACCCGAGCGTGGTCTCGGACGACGAACTGCGTCGGGTGCTCGAGAAGCTGCGGCCGCGACTCCGTGGCCCGAAGCCGAAGATCAACCACGTCGACCACGCGCTGCGGTTCTGGGGCGTCGAGGCGAACTTCGAAGACCCGCGGTGCCTGTCCGGCGTCGAGATGCGGGAACTGCTGGTCGACTACCGTGAGTTTCGCTCCGCCTGGGGAGAGGACGCCCGCAAGCTGCTCGTGCGAACGGAGAACGGCGTCCGCGTCCGCGTCCAGGAGGGGGCCTCGACGTCGAGCCACGTCGACCACACGCTCGCGTCGCTCGCCGAGGTCGGTACGCCACTCGACTACCCGGTGCTGCTCGACAGCGGCGAGACGACCGTCCGTGCGATCTTCGAGGACGCTCGGCGGCGGTTCAGCCTGAACCAGCAGGAGTACGAGTGGTCGACGCTCGCCTTCGTACTCTATGCGCCGACGAGCGAGCCCTGGACGACGACGGAAGGGCAGTCGATCGACTTCAACCGGCTGGCCCGGCGGATCGTGCGGCAACAGCCGACGTTCGGCGTCTGCTACGGCAACCACCGGGTTCACGCCCTGGTGATGCTGGTCCGCGTCGACGACGAGATCGACGTCCTGGACGACGAGACGCGGGCGTTCGTGATCGACCACCTCCGCAGCCTGACCGAGCGACTGGTCGCCACGCAGGCCGAGGACGGCTCGTGGGACGCGGACTGGGACGGCTCGGACCGCTTGGCCGGCGGCAGCACCCGTCCGCCGCTGGAACGTCGCGTCCTCGTCACCGGCCACGTCCTCGAGTGGTGGTCGCTGGCACCGGAGGAAGTGCTGCCGCCGCGGCAGGTCGTCCGGGACGCGGCGCGGTGGATCGTGGAGCAGGTCGACGACTTCAGCGAACGGGACGTGACCCGCTACTACACGTACCTCTCGCACGCCGGCCGTGCGCTGGCGCTCTGGCGGGGACGTTTCCCGCACGAGGTCGCGTTCGACCGGAACCGCCGAGTCGGCGTCGAATGACCCGGCGACCCTGAGAGGCGACGTTCCCAACGGGGACACCGGCGCTAACCGGTGGAATCACGAGATCGGCCGCACGGGGCGTTCGCCCGGCGTCAACACACACGTTCGTGGTTCTGCGGGTTGTGTCGTTCTTGGCACGTTAGGTGCAGATCTCAACGTCGACCGCCGGACTGGCCAGCGACGGTCGAGATCCGTGCCGCGTCGGTGCGGGCCGAGAAACAGAACACACAGAGAGAGAAAGCAGAACCCATGAAGCAGATGCTGATGCGTCTGTGGAGCGATGACGCCGGCTTCGTCATCTCCACGGAACTCGTCCTCGTTGCCACGATCCTCGTCCTGGGCGTGATCGTCGGCCTCACCACCGTTCGCGACGCCGTCGTCCAGGAGCTGGGTGACCTCGCTCTCGCGATCGGCAGCATCAACCAGTCCTACACCTTCTCGGGTGTCACCGGACACACCTCGTCGACGGCCGGCTCGCTGTTCGTCGATCTCGAGGACTTCTGTGAAGGGACCGACAACGCGGATGCCGAACCGGGCTGCATCACGGTCCAGAACGCGGCGCAGGCCGAGAACTGATCGCCTCGCGTGATCGGTTGAGACCTTCGAGCGGAGCCACGACGGGCGTTTCCCGCCGTGGCTCCGCGACTCTCGAATCACTCCCGAGATTCGTCGCGATGACGAGAACGCTTCGGCGACTGGCTCACGACACCGACGGCGGCATCCAGCCGGCCGCGTACCTGCTGATGGTCACGTTGCTCGTGCTGGCCGCCCTTCCCGGCCTGGTCACGGTCAGGGACACCATCGTGCAGGAGTTCGGTGACGCCGCCGCCGCCCTCGACAACCTCGACCAGAGCTATTCCTTCACGCTCAACGGTCAGACGAGCGTTTTCATCGACTCGTCGACGCTCGACGACCCCGCGGACGCCGAACCGGCCGGAATCTCGGTTCGTCTCCCAGCCTCCCCCGAGAACTAACCATTCGGGCGGCACGCGTCGTCCCGCCGGTATCGAAGTTGCACCCCGAAACCCAGCCGGTCGATCTCGTCGGAGTTCACGAGTCGCCCCAAGTCTCGGACGAAACAGCAGGAACACGGAGCCATGGCACGAATTAGTCCCGGCACGATGACCGCCCTCGTGTTCGCGATCCTCCTTGGGCTCGGGGGGGCGATCGCGGTCCGGCAGTACCTCCACCAGCCCGTGGTGGCCGCTCCGGCCCCGGAGTCGCCGAACACCCGGATGGTGACCGTCCCGATCGCCGCGGACGACATCGTCGCGGACCGGCCGCTGACGGTGAACGACTTCGTCGTGCACCGGATGACCCCCGAGCAGTTCTCGAAGTCCGAGTACGCCGGGAAGGCCTTCATGAACTCGACGGCCCAGCTGGTCGGGCGTGTCCTGAAGATTCCCGTCGCCGCGGGCGAGGTGTTCGAGCCGACGATGTTCTACCCGGACGGCATGGCCCCGGGTATCGCGTCCGCGTTGAAGCCCGGCTTCCGAGCCGTGACCGTGCCGATCCAGAACATCGGGGCGGTCGCCGGATTCGCCCGCCCCGGCTCGCACGTCGACGTCCTCTTCCGAGCCCAGTCGACCGACGGGTACCCGGAGACCACGATGACACTGGTCGAGGGGACCGTCGTCCTCGCCGTCGAGGACAAGATCGTCGAGGGCTACCGCGGGAGCGAACCGGGCAACGTCACGCTCGCCCTGACGCCGACGCAGGCCAAGGCGATGAAGGTGGTGGAAGGGAGGGGCGAGTTGTCGCTGACCCTCCGAAACCCCATCGAAGCCGAGGAATTCGTCTCGACGACGACCCGACGCGACCCCTACGGTGACAAGGTAACCCTCAACCAGCTCATGGGGCGGAAGTACGTCGTCCAGACTCACCGCCTGCAACTGTACAACGGCGGCAAGAAGGCGGAACTCGAGTTCCGCGAGTCCGTGCCGGCCGAGGAGCGGTGGCCCGAGCTGATCGAGACCCCGATCACGGCGGATCCCCTTCCGAACCTCGTGATTCCCGGCGGGATCGAGTCGGCCAAGCTCGAGAAGTGATCTCGGGACCAGTGCCCGTCGTCCCCCGCCTCGTTCCCGAAACGAAGCCGAACCCCGGATGACGACGCTCGCCACGAATCTCGACACCGCCCCGCGGACGCCCGATCCGGAGCGCCTCCAACGGCAACGGCTGAAGGTCGATCTGCACGCGCACCTCGTCGACGCGCTCGAACTCTCCATGCTGGCCGTCGGCAACGACCGGCAGCTGCGGAAGCAGGTGACCGACGTCGCCGCCGAGCTCGTCCGCACGCACGGCCCGAACCTCGACGAGCAGGAACGGCTGCTGCTCCGCGACGAGATCGTGGACGAGGTCTTCGGCCTCGGGCCGCTGGAGCCGTTGTTCGCCGACGACGAGATCGCCGACATCCTCGTCAACCACCCGTGGGAGGTGTACGTCGAACGTCGCGGACGGCTCGAACTGACCGACGTGCTGTTCGCCGACGAGGCGCACCTCACGCGGATCATCCAGCGAATCGTCGCCCGCGTCGGTCGCCGCATCGACGAGTCGAGCCCGATGGTCGACGCCCGGCTGCCCGACGGCTCGCGGGTGAACGCCGTCCTCCCCCCGCTCGCCCTCGACTCGCCCAGCCTCTCCATCCGCCGCTTCGGCGCGCAGCCCCTGCAGCTCGACGACCTGCTCGACAACGGGTCGCTGAGCACGTCGATGGCGGACTTCTTGATTGCCGCGGTCGACGCCCGGCTGAGCTTCCTCATCGTCGGCGGCACGGGAGCGGGCAAGACCACGCTGCTGAACTGCCTGACCCGGTTCATGTCCCCGGAGGAGCGGGTCGTGACGATCGAGGACGCGGCGGAGCTGGTCCTGCAGCATCGCCACGTGGTCCGAATGGAGACCCGCCCCGCGAACACCGAGCACACCGGCGAGGTGACGCAGCGCGACCTCGTGCGGAACAGCCTGCGAATGCGACCGGACCGGATCATCGTCGGCGAGGTCCGCGGTCCCGAGGCGCTCGACATGCTTCAGGCGATGAACACCGGACACGACGGATCGTTCACCACGATTCACGCCAACGACACCCGCGACGCGCTCTCCCGGCTGGAGATGATGGTCGGCATGGCGGGCCACGACTTCCCCGTGCCGGTGGTGCGCGAGTACATCGCCGCCGGGATCGACCTCGTCCTGCACGTGGCCCGGCTGCGGGGCGGGATGCGGAAGGTCGTCCGAGTCTCGGAACTGAACGGCGTTCGAGACGGCGAGTACGAGCTCCGCGACCTGTTCACGTTCCGGAAGGCGGGTGTCGAGGAGGACGGGCAGGCGGTCGGCGAGTTCGAGGCCTGCGGCAACTCGCCCAGGTGTCTCGAGAAGATCCACGCCGCGGGAGTCGACGTGCCGGAGTCGCTGTTCGACGCCGACCGCTCGAACGGCGTCCCCACTGAGAACGCGACGGGTGTGACGGTATGAGCTTGGAACTCGTCACGGTTGTCTGCTTCACCGCGGCGGTGGGCATTGCCGTCGCGTTGGTGATGGTGGTCCGCGACCTTGCCTCGGCTTCCGGCCGCCGAGGTGGCGGCCTCGCGTTGCGAACGCGGGCCTTCTGGGACGAGCCGAAGGCCGACACCGTCACCGGTCGCATCGACCTCGCGTTCGACCGCTTGATGTGGGAGACCGGCTGGGAGTTGGCTCCGCTGACCGGGTTCCTCGTGATCCTCGCGAGCGGGCTGTTCACGGGCGGGGTCGCCGGCTTCTTCTTCGACGACCTGCTTCCGGGCCTGGTGGCGGGGGGGCTCGGCATGGCCGCGGCCATCGTGGTGTTCCTGGTGCAGCGACACCGGCGAATGACCCGGATGGCAAACGACCTGCCCCACCTGTTCGACCTGCTCTCCCGTGCCGTGCAGGCCGGACGGAGCATCGATCAGGCCGTTCACTTCGCCGGCAAGGAGATGTCCGGGCCGCTCGGTGCCGAACTCGCCCGCTGCTCACGGCACTTGGAGATGGGGGGCAGCGTTTCGGCCACGATGGAGACGCTCGCGAAGCGGGTCCGGCTGTCCGAACTGCGGATGCTCGCCTCGGTGATGACCGTCCACCGTCGCTCGGGCGGGCACCTCCCGACGGCTCTCGACCGCATGGCGACCGTCGCGCGGACCAGACTCAACTACAAGCGGCAGATGCGAACGTCGACCGCCGCCGCGCGGATGTCGGCGATGATCATCGCGACACTGGCCCCCGTCCTGTTCGCGGTCTTCCTCGTCGTTCGTCCGGACCATCTCCGCGTCCTGATGGAGAATCCGACAGGGCAGACGCTGCTCGTCGCCGCGGCCGTGCTCCAGGTGGTCGGCCTGCTCTGGGTCGCGCGGCTCATTCGGGCCGAGGAGGACTGACCGATGTTCGTCGAACTCGTCACGTTGGCCGTCTTCGTCGCGATCGCGTTGATCGTGGTCGTGGTCGTGGAGTTGACCCAACGCCGCAAGGGGGAGGCCCGGCCGACACTCGTCGAGGCCCCGCTCGTCGAGGGGGTTTCGTCCGAGGGACGGAGCGGGTTCGTTCGCAGGCTGCTCGTCCTGGGGGCCTCGATCGTCCCCCAGACGGAGAAGCAGATCGACACGATCGGCCGCGAGCTAAAGCGCGCCGGCCACTACCAGCGGGACGCGTTGATCGAGTTCCTCGCGTTCCGCAACGTGCTTGCGATCGGAATGCTCTGCCTCTTCGGCACGCTGGCCGCGATGGCGGATCCGGGCTCGCGGCTGCCGTTGCCGTTGGCGGGGATCGCGGTCGTCACGGCGGCGCTCGGCTACGGGTTGCCGCGGCTGCTGCTCGCGCAGCAGGCGTCCCGCCGCGTGGCCCGTATCGAACGGGGACTGCCGGACGCACTGGACCTCATCAGCATGTGTCTCTCTGGCGGACTGACCCTTCCGGAGTCGATGGAGCGGGCGGGCAGCGAACTCGCCGAGGGCCGGCCCGACGTGGCGGTCGAGTTCGAGATCATCCGCCGCCAGGCGGACGCCGACTCCGTGGGAGCGGCACTGCGGAACTTCGCCACCCGCATCGAGACACCCGACACCCGGGCGCTCGCGGCGCTGGTGTCGCAGACCGAGACGCTCGGCACGAGCGTGAGCAAGGCCGTCAGCGACTTCTCCGACGCCGTCCGACTGGAGCACCGTCAACGGGCGGAGGAGCGAGCCGGGCGGGCGAGCATCGCCCTGCTGTTCCCCGTGGTGACCTGCCTCGCCCCGCCGATCTTCGTGCTGCTCTGCGGGCCGCCGGTCCTGAAGCTCGCGGACTTCGTGAGGAACGCCCACGAACCAGGCGGCCCGCTGAACCCACAGACGTTGAGCAGCATGCAGCCGCTCGAGTTCGACGACCCCTATCTCAGCATGCCGACCGAGCGGATCGGAGGGGACGGCCGGGAGAGCGGATTCACCGCGAGCGCCCAGCCGGACGACCGGGACCGGTCAGCGCGACGACGGCGTGGTGTCGAGTAGCCCGAGCCGCTTCATCTTCTTGTAGAGTCCGACGCGGCTGATGCCGAGCGCCTTCGCCGTGGCGACCCGCTTGAAGCCGTTCTTGCGAAGTGCCTGTTCGACGAGCGTTCGTTCGGCGTCGGCGACCTGCTCCGCGAGGCAGTCGGTCGCAGGCGCCCGGGACTCCGTCCAGTTGAGGATCTTCGGAGAGAGCCCGTCCGTCGAGACGAGGCCGTCCTCGGAGAACAGCACGGCCCGTTGCACGTGGTTCTTCAACTCCCGGAGGTTGCCCGGCCACGGGTACCGTCGGACGAGGTCGAGCAGCTCGATCTCGACACGGTCGATCGCGATTCCACGTTCGCGACCGGTCTCGCGGACGAACTGCATCGTCAGCGGGATCAAGTCGATCGTCCGTTCGCGGAGCGGTGGCAGCCGAACCTCGAGCACGTTCAGCCGGTAGTACAGGTCGGCCCGGAACTCGTCGGTCTCCGCGAGCTTCTCGAGTTCGACGTTGGCGGCGACGATCAGCCGGGCGTTGGACTGCACCGTCTCCGACGACCCGACCGGCTCGTACTCGCCGGTCTCGATCACGCGGAGCAGCATCGCCTGCTGCTTGTTGCCCAGCACGTCGATCTCGTCGAGCAGCAGCGTGCCGCCGGCGGCGGAGGCGAAGCGGCCTTCCTTCCGCCGGTCGGCTCCGGTGAACGCCCCGCGAACGTGTCCGAAAAGTTCGCTCTCGATGATGTCCGGGGGCAGGGTTCCGCAGGCGACCGTCCGGAACGGGCCCTCGCAGCGGGGGGAACAGTCGTGGATGAGCCGGGCGAGGGTCGACTTGCCGGTCCCGGTCTCCCCGACGATCAACAGGGTCACGTCGTGCACGGCGATCCGGCGGACCTGTTCGTAGACGTCGAACAGACGGTGTTCGTAGGTCCGGAAGCAGACGCCCGCCGACTCGACCCGACGCGACTCCGGGAAGGCGACGCCGGTGGGCGGCTCCGTCAGGCTGGCGACGAGCTCGCTGGCCGAGAAGCCGTCGAGGGAGACGTACGTCGGCCGAAACAGGTCGACTGTCTCCACGAGGGCCGCGGGGAGCGTGCCGTCCTCGAGGACGACGAGCCTCGCCGGTCGCCGGGCCTCGGCAAGGCGGCCGAGGAACTCGGAGACGGACTCCAGCGTGTGTCCGTCCGCGGTCAGATCGAGAACGGCGGTCGGACGGGACTGGCCGGCGAAGGACTCGTTGAGCCCGACACACGCCAAGGCGTGCGACTCGCACTTGGATCGGATCGCTTCGAGGAGGTCTGTCCGAGCTGTGCCCGCAAAGATCTGCTGCATCGCATGGCTCCCGCGTGTGCACCTCCGTGCGGGAACTGCCGTGTCATCCGGTGGGTCTAGGCAGGGTGGGGCGTGTGGGGTGTCTGCGTCGTGGAGAACGCGATGCTAACCGCCGTTGACACCTTCCGCAACGTGGTTGTTGCACGTTTGCGCCACGAAGCGGACCACCTGCTGCTGCCGGGCGACACAGCGCAGCATACCGTGAACGTCCCGGGGGCCGCGCTCTGTCCTGCTACAGGCGTGGCACGTCGATCGACGGCGGTCGGCGTCTCGGCGAACGGGCCGCTGAACCGACGCCCGTCGGCGAGCCGATCAGGTCCCAACCGCTTGGCTCGTCGTGTTGACCCTGGGCCTCACTCGAACTCGGAGTCGAGGTCGTCCTCGACGGCCCAGACCGGCGGGAGCCAGTCGGACTCCTGGTCGTCCGCCGGTTGCGGCTGCTCGGCCGGCTGCTGCTGCTCGGCCGGCGTGACCGGAGATTCCTCGGGGGAGGAGGACTCGCCCTCGGCGAACTCGACCGGCAGGATCGGCGCCGCCTTGGGGGTCGACTGGACGTCGATCTCGGTCTGCTGAGGAGACCGTTCGATCGCGGCGACGTTCGCAGCGGAGTTCACCGGGCGCTCGACATGCGTCTTCTCGACGACCGGCTCCTGAGGCACCGGCTGACGCGAACGCGAGGCGATGTTCGAGGCGTCGAGTCCGCCGTCGTTCACCCGCATCTGCATCTGGGCGATCTGGAGCAGTCCCTGCTGGCTGTTCTGGCTGTCGGGGTCGATCGCGAGGGCCTTCGAGTAGCGTTCGACCGCGTTGGCTCCCTGGCCCCGCTGGGCGAGGACGTACGCCACGTTCGAGTGCGAGGCGGCCTCGTCGTTCACGCGTCGGAAGATCTGGAAGGCCTCGTCGTCTCGTCCCTGGTGGGCGACGGCGAGGCCGAGGTTGTTCACGGCGCGGCGGTTCTTGGCGTCCGTGGCGACGGCGCGGGTCAGCACCGTCTCGGCCGCTTCGTAGTCGCCGTGGGTCAGGAGGGCGTAGCCGTAGTCGCTGAGGATCTCGGTGTCGTTCGGGGCGTAGCCGAGTGCCTCCTCGAAGAACCTCTTGGAGGCCTCGTGGTCGCCGAGTTGGGCGTTGACGACCGCGAGCCGTTGGCAGACCCGGGCCTGGTCCGCCTTGGACTTGCGGAGCTTGCCGTACAGCTCGCGGGCCTCGTTCAGCTGACCGTCCTTCTCGTGGAGACGAGCGACGTCGAGCCGGTTCTGGGCCTGGGTGGAGGACATCCAGACGGGGCGGCCGGTTCCCTGGCAGCCGGTCAGGAGACAGGCCGTGACGAGAAGAGCGCCGTGGGTTCGGAGAGACATCCGTGTGATTCCTGGGAGAACGCGTTGTGTTCGCTCGGTCGCTGTTCCGTACGCGACTCAGAAGCCGCCGCCACCGAATCCGCCGCCGAATCCGCCGCCGAGGCCGCCACCGCCGAATCCGTTGCCGAAGCCGCCGCGGCCGGGGTTGATGAACTGGTTGTAGGAACGCTCCGCCTCGTTGGCCTCGTAGCCGGGGCCGTAGTCGGGCGAGACGACGACGATGTCCTTCGCGTCGCCGACGCCGAACTTCTCGAGGGCGGCGACGACGACGTCACGCCGTTGGGCGTCGAGCTTGGGGTCGTTGTGGACGGGGAAGCCGTACTTGTCGCCCGGGCGTCGGCTCATCGAGCTCGGCTCGACGGCGACCGGGAAGGGCTCCTGGTCGGTGGTCGTCAGGATCCGGGCGGCGATCTGCTTGACGTGGTCCTCGCCCTTCGGGTTCAGACGAGCCGAGTTCCCGATGAACTCGTGCTCGTGGACGACGAAGTCGAACGCCTCGGCGTTCCCCTCCTGTGCCTGCCAGAAGGGGTCGCTCGCGGTCCCGATCGGGCTCGGGTGCTGGGCGTTCATGTAGTGGTCGGTGCAGCAACCGGTGATCGCGATCGTCGCGGCCAGGAGCGGCAGGGTCTTGAGAGTCGTCATCACTCTGGTCCCTCGTCTGAGGAAGAACGCTTCCGCGTCGGTGGTTCGTTTCGTCTGGTCGTGTCGTCCGGTCCGGCTCGTCAGTTCGAGAAGCCGACCGGGCCGGAGATGTAGTACTGGTCCGCCTGCATGAAGCACTGTCCGTGCGAGTGACGGCAGGAACGGAGCCGGTTCCTGTAGGCGTTCCAGACGGTGCTGCGGTGGTGGACGTCCTGCCGGCCCTCGATGTTGCCGTACAGGTAGAAGTCGACGTCGTCGGGCTCCGTGATCTCCATGCCGGGCAGCAGTTGCGGGGCGGCCTCGGGCTCGAGGGGCTGGACGAGTTCCGGCGTGACGACGATCAGCAGTTCCGTCTCGGAGCGGTTGACGCTCTTGTTCTGGAGCAGCGGCTTGAGGAGCTTGATGTCGCCGAGACCCGGAATCCAGGACTCCTGACCGGACTGTTGCTCCTGCAGCAGGCCGGCGATGGCGAAGACCTGGCCCTCACGCAGCTCGACGGTGGTCGAGGCCGTCCGGGTGTCGAGTCCGGGGATGCCCTGGACCGCGTTGTTGTTGTTGACCGTGCTGAACGTCGGGGTGACCTGCAGGCGGACCCGGTCGTGGTCGATGACCTGGGGCGTGAACTGCAGTTGGGTACCGAAGGCCTGGAACTGCGTCGTCGCAGCCTGGGCTCCGCCGACGCCGACGATCGTCGGGACGGCGAACTCACCACCGGAGAGGAAGCTCGCGGACTGACCGGAGAGGACGACGAGGTTCGGCTCGGCGAGGATCTTCGCGTAGCCGCGGGCGGCGAGCACGTTGAGCGTGAGGTTGAAGAAGTTGCCGTCGGCGAAGGTTCCGCTGGCCAGAACGTTACCGCCCCCCGCCAGGACCGAGCTCAGGAAGAGGTCGCCGGTCCGGAAGTTGAAGTCGGCACCGAGGTTTCGCAGGGCGGTCCGCTGGACCTCGGCGATGCGAACCTTGAGGAGGACCTGCTTCACCCCCGGCGTGCGGAGCATCGGGATGACGGTCGACTGCGGAATCTGGCCGGCGTCCGGGAACGGCTCCGCCGCACTGGTCCCAACGACGCCGCCGCCGAACTGGCCACCCTGCCCGCCGGCCGGTCCGGCGTAGTTCTTCTGGACGACGGCGAGAATCCGCGACGCCTCCTGCTCGTCCCGGGCCTGGCCGCGGACGATCAGCTTGTCCGCAATGGGCAGCAGCTGGATCTTGCTGTTGGGGAACATCTCGTTGACCATCTGCTGCAGCTCGCCGTACTGCAGGCGGCGTTGCTCGTCCACTTCCTTGTCGCGGACGACGGTCACGATGAGGCTGAGCGTCTCGGGGTTCGCCTCTTCACCGAGCCAGAGGGTGACCGAGGTCGATCCCGTCTCCTTTCCGATGAACTCGATGTCCCGCGAGCCGAAGGCGACCGTCTCGAGGTACGTCGGGTCGGCGACGGCGATCCGGAAGACGGGCTTCTTGAGGCGGAGGATCTTCGACTTCCGCAGCTCGACGGTCAGCTCGACCTCGGGCTTGAGGATCTCGTCGATCAGTGCGTGAACCTTGTTGGTCACCTCGGGGGTGGCGAGGCGCCGTGGCTCTTGGGCACGTGCCGCGACGGCGGACGAGACAAGGAGGACGGCACAAAGCGTGATGGCTCTTCTTCGCGTCATCTTCTTCCAACTCCTTGATGATCGCACTCGGCGACTCGTGAACGTCCCTGCCCACGCTTGCACTCACGACGGCCCGTAAGGCGGCGGAGTCACAACTGGGTGATCGAGCCGAAGTGGGGGCGAACTGAACGGCGATTGCCTGTGCGGTGACAGGGTTCGCGGCTTGACAGGCAAGTTTGCGGGACAAGTCTCAGGACGCGGGAAATCGACAGAACCGTCACAGCTTCACAGCGCAACGACTCTGGCCGGTCCGGTCGGTGTCAGTCGTCGTGACCGGATCGGAGTCTGGAAAAGTGCGGGTTCAAGGGGGCGTGTGGTGTTGTCGTCGGTCACGATGGCCGATGTCCCGAACGAGCGTGGTTCAAGTTTGCCTGGGAGCTCCCCATGTCGTCTCTCGTCCGAAACCTGTCCGCTGCGGCCCTGCTTCTCGTGGCGAGCACCCTCGCTGCCGAGGAGGTTCTGCCGGCACCGTCCGCTCCGGCCGCGTCGCCTTGTACGAGCGGGGCGTGCGAGCTCGGCGGGTGCGACGTCGGCTGCTGCGACGGCTGGCAGTGCTGCCGGCCCAGCAAGTGGCGGCACCTCTGCGTATGGCTCACGCCCGGCTGCTTCTGCACGACCGGCATGATGCACCCGCACTACCCGTACTTCCCCGAGCGCCACGGGTACTACGACTTCGCGCCGTACAACGCCGGAGTCCTCCGCGAACAGATGCGTCTCGCGCCGGCCCTCGGCGACTCGACGGAGAACCCGTTCGCGCGGGCCGGTTTCGAATCCGTCTACGCGAGCCTGCCGAACACCGACTACCCGGGCGAGGCGGACGCCGGCATGGTCCCGCAGCTGGATCGTGTCGAGGTGTCGCTGCCCGACCTCGACGCGATCCTGGACGCGGGGAAGCCGGCTCCCACGAAGCCGCCCGAGCCCAGCCTCGACTGACCGACAGTCACGTCGACTCGAACACGAAGACCCTCGTCGAACCGGCGAGGGTCTTTTTCGTGCGCGACGACCCGCTTGCGGTTCCGTCCGCCCGACTGCAACCTACGTCCTACACCAGTCTCGAAGGGACGAGGTCGCTGGTTGCTGGCCGGTTCCGTCGACCTCCACGACTGGCTTCACCCCACCCACCAGGAGCGCAGAACGTGATCAGGAAGATCACCGGTCGGTTGACCGGTCTCGAAGGGGAGGTGGCGGTCATCGAGGTCGGGGCCTTCGAGTACGAGGTGCTCGTCCCCGAGTTCGTCCGCCGGCAGCTGCAGTCCGCACTCGGCGAGCAGGTTCGGCTGCGGACGCTCGAGTACCTCGAGGGGAATCCGCAGAAGGGTCGACTCGTGCCCCGGATCGTGGGGTTCACGAACGAGGCGGAGCAGCAGTTCTTCGAGCTGGTCTGCTCCGTCGACGGCGTCGGCGTGAAGAAGGCCCTGCGAGCGATGGTCCGGCCGGTCCGAGAGGTCGCCGAGGCGATCGAGGAGTCCGACGTGAAGGCCCTGAGCACGCTGCCGGGGATTGGCCCCGCCGTCGCCGAGCGAGTCGTGGCGAAGCTCCGTCGGAAGATGGCGAAGTTCGCACTCATCGTGGGGGGCGACTGGAGTGGCGGGGCCGAGCCGAAGTCCGACCTCGCCGAGGAGGCGTTCGCGGCGTTGCTGGCGCTCGGGCACGGCGAGCGGGACGCCCGTGAGAAGATCGAGGCCGTTTCGAAGGAGGGGAAGCGGTTCAAGGGCGTCGACGAGATGCTGACGGCGATCTACCAGCGCGAGCGCAGCTGACGGTCTTTCGGTTCGCAACGAGGCCGTGACATCGTGCGGACGAGTGCGTCCACTACGGTGTCCCGAGTACGACTCCGTTCGAGTCCGAGGTGAGAGATGGACCTGCTGTCGCTTCTCGGCGTCGCCGTCCTCCTGCTGGCCGTCGCCCTTCTCTGGTCGCGTGTCGCCAAGCTCGAAGAAGAGGTCCGCCAGTTCCGCCGCGAGCGTCGGCCTGCCGGCTCCCCTGAGCGCGTGCCGATCGAGGTGTCTCCGTGGGGCAAGGCAGCCCCGCGACGCAAAGCGGCGGTCGAGTCGGACACGGCGTCGGTCGAGGAGAGCGGCGAGATCGAGGTCGAGGTGGTCGAGCAGCCCGTCGCCGTCGCGCCTGCCGGGCCAGACGTCCCGCGTGAGACGCCCGAGCCGGCCCCGGTCGCCGTGGCAGCCGGTTCTCGCGTCGACGACGATTCGGAGTCGGACGGTTTCTCCTTCGAGGAGATCCTCGCGGGGAAGTGGCTGACCTGGGTCGGAGCGGTCGCCGTCGTACTGGGGGCCGGCTTCTTCTTCAAGTACGCGATCGACGCAGGCTGGATCGGACCGGCCGAGCGGGTCGCCATCGGTCTCTTCGTCGGCGTGGCGGCCTACGTCGGCGCTGTGGTCGCGGTGCGGCGGGACTACGGCTGGCTCGGGCAGGGACTCGCCGGGGCGGCGGCCGGCATCCTCTACTTCGACCTGTACGCCGCCCTGCACTTCTACGAACTCGTCTCGACCGCGGTCGCCCTCACGGGCATGTCGGCCGTCACGCTCGCCACGCTCGCGTTCGCCCACACGAGCCGGGGGGAGGCGACCGCCGTGCTGGGGCTGCTGGGTGGGTTCCTCACCCCGCTGCTGCTGACGACCGGTTTCGACCGCCCGGCTCCGTTCTTCCTTTACCTGCTGGTCCTCGACCTCGGCGTGTTCGCGTTGGCCGTGCTGCACCGTTGGCGGGTGCTGCAGAACACGGCGTTCGTCGGCACGCTCCTGATGTGGCTGGTCTGGCTCGGCCGGTTCTACGAAGCGTCGATGTTCGGCGGGACCTTGGTGCTGCTGTCGGTCTTCTTCCTGCTGTTCGTCGCCGTCGGACTCTGGCAGACGCTGTTCCGTCGGGAGAAGTCCGAGACGAGCGACGCCTTCCTGCTGGTCGCCAACCCGGTCGTCACCCTGGCCCTCGGCCTCGGACTCACGGCTGCCGAGCACGACGCGTGGCACGGCACGATGGCCGCGGTGTTCGCCCTCTTCTACGCGGCGGTCGGAACCCTGCTTCACGTGAAGCACCGCGAAGACCGGCTCGCGGTGACGCTGTCGATCGGCCTCGGCGTCGTGTTCCTCGTGCTGGCGGTCCCGCTGCAGTTGACGGGCCACTGGGTCGTCGTCTGCTGGGCGTTGCTCGCCGCGGCGTTGATCGAGACCGGCCTGCGTGCCGACCTGACCCGGCTGCGACTCGCCGGCTTCGGACTGCTCGGGCTCGTCGGGTTCGTGCTGCTGCAGTACGTGCTCCGCGGCCTGCAGGAGCCCGAACTGCTGCACACGCTCGTCGTCCGACGAGCCCTCGACACGGACTGGTCGGCGTGGCCGGGCATCGTGAACGGCCGGTCGTTCGCCTTCCTCTGCACGGCGGTGGGGCTCGGGTTCCTGTCGTGGGAGTACGGACGGCTTCCGAACGATCCCGAGACGGATCAGGCCCCGGGGGATCCGGTCGTCGCCTCGGGCACGTTGAGGTCGGCTTCGGTCGTGTTGTTGGCCGTGATGTGCGTGCTGGAGTCGGTGTCGTACGCCGGTGTCTCGGACTGGTTCGGGATGACGACGGTGGCCGCGGTCTCCTGCTGGGTGACGCTGGCCGCTGTCGTGCTGGCGGCTCTCGGGCGGTGGACCGGGCCGGTCTGGGTGCAACAGGTGGGGGTCGTCGTGTTCGGCCTCGCCGGGCTGCTGCTCGGTGTTCTGGGATTCGGCACGCTCACCGGCTGGGAACACGAGTGGCAGTGGCTGCAGAGTCAGGGCGACGTCGGCACCTGGGCGACGTTTCTGTGCAATCCCCGCGGCGGCGCCTTCGCCTGGGCCGTCGTCGGTGCGGGCGTCGCCGCCCGGTTGAGCACCGACTCGAAGCGGACGGAGCAGGCGGACGACGTCTCCCCCGCCACCGTGTTCGTCGTGGCCGCGTACCTACTCGGGCTGGCGATGCTGACCACGGAGGTCTTCGCTTACGGAGTCGTGCACGACTGGAAGACGTGGACCAGTCTTGCGATCACCGGTACTTGGACCGTGTACGCCGTGGTGACGCTCGTCGTCGGGGTCGCCGGTCGGTTCCACCGGGTCCGCGTCGCGGCGCTCGGGCTGTTCGTCGTGACGACCGTGAAGGTCTTCCTCCACGACGTCTGGTTCCTCGACCCGGCCATTCGCACGCTGGCGTTCACCGGCCTCGGCGCGGCCCTGCTCGGCGTCTCGTGGACCTACCGTCGTCATCGGGACCGCATTCGCAACTGGATCGGCGGCGACTCGAACGCGACGGCGGCTTGACCGGGCTCAGGCCGCGGCGAGCTTCGGCTCCTCGGCCTTCCCCGCTCGTTCGGCCCGCTCCAGCAGGGCCCGGCGGACGAGGTCGATGTGCAGTCGGAGGTTGTAGAACTCTTCCATGTAGGAGAGCGGCACGGAGACGTCGTCCAGCTCCCGCCGCATCTCGGCGACGCGGTCCAGCAGCGCCCTGGTCCGCTCCACGTCTGGCCTCTCCCGCAACGCCTGGTCGACGACTCGCAGGTCCGCGTACCACCGGTAGATGCTCGACCGGATTCGCCAGCGGATGACGGGCGGGAAGACCTTCACCAGCGGGAGCAGCAGCGTGATCGCCGGCAGCAGCAGGATCTTCCCGCGATCGACGGCCGAGGCGATCCAGAACGGCAGCCAACGGTAGAGGAACGACGTGCCGGACTCGAACCAGCTGTCCGCCGCGGCGTTGACGGGGAACTCGGTGCCGACCTTCGAGGGAAACGTCCCCGCCTCCGTCAGCAGGTCCCCGTCGCCGTGGACGCTCTTCACGGCGTCCAGCACGAGCGGGACGAAGGCGTCGTGCAGGTCGGCGCTCGCGACGAGTTCCGCGACCGGGGCGACCATCGGCAGGTCGGCCCGCGGCAGGTTCCGCTCGAAGTCGACGACCCCCTCGGGCAGCGTCGTCGCGGAGAGGTACGGGAGGCGACGGCGGTAGGCCTCGTTGCGGGCGATGCCGAGCGGGCGAATGTCGTCGGCCGACATCAACTGTGTG
>JANQQW010000193.1 GCA_028284885.1 Planctomycetaceae bacterium | reverse complement strand
CGGCAGTCGGACAACGGCTACGCGGTGAAGGTGCCGATCGACGAACGGGGCGAGACCGAGTTTCGCTGGGTCAACGTGACGGCGATCGAGAACGACGTCGTCTACGCCGTCCCCCCCGAGGAGGTGCCGGCCCGACGACCGCGTCGGGGAACGGCACTCGTCAGGACGCCGGTCGGCGACGTCGTGGACTGGCTCGTCGAGGCGAACGGGCAACGCCGTGGCGGATTCACCCTCGACGTCTTCCGCGAGGTCGCCGAGGAGCAACGCCGCGACGCCGACGCGTTCGAATCCCCCTGAACCGGACGGACGGCCCGGAAACTCGTGGAATCGGGCGAGTCGTCCCGACGTTTCCGGTTTCGCGAGTTAGGCTCTCGGAAGAGGCGAACGCCACTGCGCCGACGAGCGGGCAAGCCGGCGTCCCACCGAGGAGCAGACCCATGCGACGTTTGCAGACCGAGATTCGCAGATTTCTGGGGGAAGAGGACGGCCCGACGGCGGTCGAGTACGCCGTCATGCTGGCCTTCATCGTGACCGTGTGCATCACGGCCATCGGTGCGATCGGCACGAACACGAACGTCATCTTCGAGGACATGCGCGACGGCCTCTCCTGAGCGAGAACCGTCCGTCCCGAACGAAGACGAGCGAGCGGACCAACCGTCCGCCCGCTCGATCGTCGTTTCCGGGTGGGCCGACTCTCAGGCCTCCATCGGCCCCTCGACGCCGCCGGTGTACTTCTCCCCCTCGTGCTCGGGGTCGTCCGGCGAGAGGTGCTCCTGCTTGTAGCCTCCCTGCGACTGGAAGTAGAGGACGAGCAGCAGGTAGCCGATCGCCATCGCCAGCGGCACGAGGGCCGTCACCTTGAGCGCCGCTCGACCACCGAGTCCGTGGGCCTTCCCGACCGGCTCCCGGTCGTCCTTCCAGTGCGGTTCGGCGGTCTCGGTCCACCACGCGTTCAAGTCGATCAGCGGCTTGATCTTCTCGCCGGCTTTCTCCATTTTCGCCAACTCGGCCGACAGCTTCGCACCCGGTGTCGGTTCCCCCTCGCTGTTGCTGTCGAGCACGACGTCACGCTTCTGCCCGTCAATGCCCTTGATGGCGGGGAAGAACAGGAAGCCCTTCGCCTCCGGTACGGAGTAGCGTTCGTAGGTCTCGGGAGCCTTCTGCTTCAAGTCACTCGAGGCGTAGTAGTCCTGGGTGTAGCCGATGCCCGGGCCGCCGAGCAGGCCGGCCGACAGCATGCCGATGCCGCCCATGGCCCCCATCGTCATGGCGCCACCCTTCGGGAACCGCTCGCCGACGACGCCCAGCATGGTAGGCCACAGGAACGTCTTGCCGACGCCGTAGATCGTGACGGCCACCCAGATCATCCACGCCGACGTCCCGGAACCGATCAGGTACAGGCCCACGGCTCCCAGGCAGGCGCTCACGAGTAGCAGGCCGATCGGGTTGATCTTCTCGACGATCGGCCCGGCGAAGAACCGCAGCACGAACATGATCGTCGAGGCGTACACGAACAGGATCAGGCCCTGCCCGGAGAGGATGTTGTCGGTGATGTTCGAGATCCAGCTGTCCGTGCCGAGTTCGACGTAGCCGACGCAGGCGTGCAGGACGAGAAGAAAGATCAGGATGGGAGAGGCGAACTGGGCGATCTGCTCGCCGACGCTGACGCCTGCGGCACTCGCCTCGGACTGCGGGAACGACTCCTTCAGCACGACGAACCCGTAGTACAGCGTGGGCAGCAGGAAGAACGCCATCGGCAGTTCCCACCGCAGCTTCGTGACGAACGGCGTGTTGCCGGTGAAGCAGGCGGCGAGCAGGCCGCCGATGATCAGGCCGCCCGGCCAACCCGCGTGCAGGATGTTGAGGTAGTGCGTCTTCTGCTTCGGGTACAAGTCGGCCACGAGCGGGTTGATGACCGCCTCGCAGAGACCGTTGCCGACCGCGAACATGAACATGCCGAGGTACAGGCACCAGTAGGTGGCGTCTTTGCCGGCCGCCGCGTAGACGGGCGTGGCGGAGAGCGTGATGACCGCCGAGAGGACGTGCAGGACGAACGCGAGCAGCAGGATCGGCTTGTAGCCGATGCGGTCGATGAAGGCGCTCGCCCCCAGGATCACGACGCCGAAGCCGACGAGCCCGCCGCCGGTGATGCCGCCGAGCTCGAACTGGGTGAACCCGAACTGGGCACTCCAGTCGCCGAGGATGCCGCCGCGGACGGCGAAACCGACGCCGGCGGCGATCAGCGTGAAGAAGCTCGCCAGGAACAGCTGGAAACGGTTCTCTTGCATCGAATCGGGGCCTCGAGCACGTCGGCCACCGCCGGGAAGCTCCGTCCGGAACCTGGCGGCTGGGTGTTGCGGGGAACGCGGGTGCGACGTCCGTCGTCGCGTACGGCATCCGGCACGGTCAACCGTGGGAAGCTCCGCATCCTACCCGGCTGTTCGCCGCATTTCCACGGCGTCAGTGCTCGCTCGCCGGCTCCGTCGGCGGGTCGGTCGGACCCTCTTCCGGGGCTCCACCGTCCTTGCTCATCGACCACTTCAACAGCGGCGGCGTGACCATCGTCGTGACCATGACCATCACGATGACGGCCGCGTAGGTGCTGTTGTCGATCACCTCGTGCTGGCCGAACATCAGCTTCCGGCCCTCGTTCGCGAAGATCAGGCCGACCTCGCCGCGGGGGATCATGCCGAGCCCGACGGCCAGCTTGTTCAGCCCCGGCTCCCGCACGCCCAGCGAGCAGACCTGCTTGCCGACGATCGCCGCGACCGTCATCGCCCCGGCGAGTGCCCAGACGGAGGGCCGCGTGAAGCTCTCGAGATCGACCTGCAGCCCCATGTCGACGAAGAAGATCGGCACCAGCAACCCGCTCAGCGGCGCGAGGGCCTCCTCCAGGTGGTGGTTCTCTCGTTCGCCCAGCTCCTTGTAGTGGGCTCCCTCGAGGATCAGCCCGGCGGCGAACGCCCCGACGATCGTCGCGAGCCCCATGGCGTTCGCCATGTACGAGAACCCGAAGCAGATGACGAGTGAGGTCGCCACCAGCATCCCGTGCCCGCGGAGCGCGCTGGCGTACTTGAACAACGCCCTCTGGAAGCCGACTGCTCCGAGCAGCAGTGCCCCCGCGAGGAAGCCGAAGGCGAGCAGGATGATCTTGGTCACGTCCCAGGCGAGGCTCGGTCCCTTGCCCTCCTCGTCGGCTGCCTGCTCCGCTTCGCCGTCCCCGGCCTCCGCGTCCGCCGCCGCGACCGACTCCGAGCCCCCTTTGGCCGGGCTGTCGAGCGCGGCCGCCCCGGCCGCCGCGATGACGCCCGAGACGATCGCCAGGACGACGAGGCCGAGCACGTCGTCCACGACGGCCGCCCCCAGGATGATCTGCGACTCCTTCTGCTGGCTGCGGCCGAGGTCCTTCAGCACGCGGGCCGTGATGCCCACGCTGGTCGCGCACAGTGTCGCCCCGATGAAGGCGGACGCCGCGTGCCGCAGCCCGCCCGAGTACTCCGGCGAGGGGAGGAACACCCATCCACACGCGTATCCCAGGGCGATCGGGACCACCACGCCGAGGATGGCGACGAGCATGGCCGAGACGCCGACCGACATCATCCCCTTCACGCTGGACTCGAGGCCGACCTCGAACAGCAGCAGCACGACGCCGATGCTGGCGAGAATCTGCAGCACGGCCCCCGTGTGGTAGGCCGAGGCCTCTTCCGGGTTCTCGGGGGGTTTGATCACCTCGAAGAAGGCGACGATCTGGTCGCCGATCCCGTCCGGCCCGTTGGCCGCGAGCTCGGCGGTGTCCACGCCGAAGAAGAAGGCGATGTTCCCGAGCAGGACGCCGACCATCAGCTCGCCCAGCACGGCCGGCATGCTCAGGCGGTCGAACACGTCGCCGGCGAGCTTCGCCGCGAGCATGATCACGACGATTGCCAGGAGCACCGGGCCGGCCGGGTCGTGGTGCCCTCCGCCGTGGTCGTCCCCGTGGTGCCCGTCGCCGTGTTCCCCGTCGTCGTGGTCGCCGTGCTCGGCCGAGGACTTCTCGGCGGCTGCGAGCGGGCGCGGGGCGGACCAGTGCACGAGGCCGTCGTGAACCGCTCCGAACGCGGCGAGAACGAGGAACCACCGCCACCAGCGGGGGCCGGAGAGGAATCGTCGGGAGGGCCGTTGGCGGGCACCTCGGAGGGGCGAGAACACGTGGGGCTCCGGGTGGGATCGTCGTCCGTGCGAGCCGGGCGGGCGGGGACTCGGGACCGAGGACGAACCGGACTCTAGGGGGGCCCCGAGGAAATGGCAATCGACGTCGAACGGGCGTGGACGCCGCGGCCGTCTCCCGTTAATCCAGACGACGGACCGGCGTTCACTGGGAGTCGCACATGTCGGACGAGTCCACGCCTGCGGCGGCGAACGGCACGCGAACCTGGACGTGGTGGATCGGAAGAATGGTCGTCGTGTACGTCGTGCTGCCCTACGTCGGCCTCTGCCTGCTGCTGACGTTGTTCCAGCGGTCGATCATGTACGTGCCGATGCGGTCGGACGGGCCGATCGAACCGGACCCGCGGAACGTGGCCGCTGCTCCGACCGAGACGATCGAGGTGACGACCGACGACGGGCTCGTGCTCCGTGGCTGGCACGCGACGTGGCAAGGCGGAACAGACCACGCCGACCGCCGGCTCGTCCTCTACTTCCCCGGCAACGCCGGCAACCGCAGCCACCGGGCCGGATCGTGTGCCGAACTCGCCATGCTCGGGTTCGACGTCTACCTCGTCGACTACCGCGGCTACGGCGACAACCCGGGTTCGCCGTCACAGTCACGACTCGTGGCCGACGCCCACGCCGTCTGGCGGCACGCCACGGAGAAGGCCGGCTTCCAACCCGACCGGGTCTTCCTGCACGGCGAGTCGCTCGGCGGCGGCGTTGCCGTCCAGCTGGCCGGCGACATCTGCGACGCCGGCACGCCGCCCGGCGGGGTGTTCACCCTCGCCACGTTCTCCTCCATGACGGACACCGCCGGGTCGCACTACCCGTTCCTGCCGGTCTCGCTCGTCCTCTGGGACCGCTACCAGTCCGCTCGACGCATCCCCGACGTCACCTGCCCGATCCTGATGGTCCACGGCGAGGACGACCGGATCGTCCCGATCCGACTCGGCCGGAAGCTGTTCGACGTAGCTCCGCAACGGTCGGCAGGCGGCGTCGAGAAGCGGTTCGTCGGCTACCCGAACCGTGGGCACAACGACCTGACGCCTTCGGAGTTCGCGACGGCCGTCACGGACTGGCTCGACGCGATCGAGGGGGCGTCCGGCGGCCGCTCGCACGGACCGGCGAAGACTCACTGACAGCAGGTGGTCGCGTGCGGATCGCCCAGCGCGGCCTCGATGCAGCCGAGCAGTTCGGTCATGCTGAACGGTTTGAAGAAGACGGCCCGCACGCCGAACTCCCGCTGCAGTTCGTCGAGGTCGAGCTCGAGCCCCTTGCCCGTGCAGAACACGATCGGCACGTCGGCGTGACGCGGGTCGTCACGCAGCGCCCGGCAGACGTCGCTGCCGTTGCCGCGCGGCATCCGGTGGTCGACGAGAACCAGGTCGAACCGACGCTCCTCGGCGGCCGCGACGGCGCTCGCCCCGTCGTGCGCCACCACGACGTCGCACCCGGCCCGCTCGAGCGCGAACCGGAGGATCGTCGCCGTCATGCGATCGTCCTCGGCAACGAGGATGCGGGCATCGTCGAAGTGGAACATCGTCCCGACTCGCGCAGGGGGATGGACGGACCGTCCGTCGGTGTGCTGCAAACGTAGCTCGCCCTCGCGGCCGCCCAGGGGAAACCCGCCGGGCAGCGGTCGTGGCAACGTCCGGGTGTTCCGGTCATGAGGATGTTGCCGCCAGTTCGATCACGCCGCCGTACGGTAGGCGACGTCGCTGGAGTCCGCGGGCGTGCGGATTCGGAATACGTGCGAGAAGTTGCGGCCGCTCGCCGTCTCGAAGACGACGAGAATCTCCGTGTCGTCGTCGGTCTCGAAGTCCGCGGGCACCTCGAAGAAGCAGGCCAGTTTCAGGGCGAGCGTCGACTCCGGGGCCAGGTTCCACGGCGGGGCGTCGTCGTCCACGTAGCCCCACGTCCCGCGGACCGGCCGGCCGTCCCGCTTCAGGTAGCAGTCGAAGCGGATGATCGAGTTCTGCCGCGTGCTGTGGTTCACGACGAGCACGCCGCACGGCTGAATCTGCATCAGCCCCAGCCGCCGCGTCTCCTCGGTGTCCCCCCGCCGCTTGGAGACCCGGAAGTCCCGCAACTGGTGGAACGACAGCCGCGGCCGCTCCCGCCGGGCCTGCACCAGCCAGAAGTAGAGCGTGACCGACAGCGAGACCGTCCCGAGCACCGCCTCGAACGTGACGAACTCCAGCAGTCGGGTCGCGGCGAGAACGGGCATCGTCGACCTCCACGGCACCACCGAACGGCCGGGAGGCTACGACGGACCGACGAACGGCCACAAGACGAACTGGCGTCAGCAACCGGTCAGTCGCCGAAGCCGCTGGCGCCGACGTTCCCCGGCAGCAGCCCCGCGTTGAACGACGAATACGGGTTGAGCTTCGACAGCAGGGCGTGGATGCGGCGGTGGTTGGCGTACGTCGTGCGGACGAACAGCTGCCGGCCGACCTTGCGTATCACGATCCGCGTGTCGCCCGGGCCGCTCTCCGGCACGACCATCGTCTCGATCAGGTCGACCACCTCGTCGACGTCGTGCTCGACGACGGTGTAGTCGAGCATCAGCCGTTCGTCGTCCTTCGGGACGTCTCGCTTCCGCGGCAACGGCGGCCGGGCGCGGAGGACGTCGACCATCGTCTCGATCTCGTCGAGGATCGCCTGCGTCTGCCGCACCAGGAGGAACCGGCCGGCGAGGATGGCGATGTCGCCCGCTCCACCCTGGTCGGCCCACGACTCCGGCGGGCCGTCCAACCGGACGATCGCGTCGATCAACTGGTCCGGGTCGTCGCCGACGAGGCCTCGCACGTCGAACAGGGCGATCTGCAGGTTGCCGAGTTCCTCGGCGACGACGGTCGAGGTGACGACGAGGCTCTCGTGCCTGACGATCGCCGTGAGGTTCAGCCGGTTGAGAACGTGTTGCAGCACGGTTCGCAACGTCTTGTCACCCAGCACCAGGTTGACTGGTTCGTCGAGCGGGACTCCCTCCTCCTCGAGGGCGATACGGTCGTATCGCAGATCGACGTCGACGGTGTCCGCCAACTTCGCGAGGACGTCGACCAGCGGCTCGTCGACGAACCTCACGTCGATCTTCTCGTCGAGCGTTGCCCGAATGCGTCGCTCGTTCGGCGTCTCGAACAGACGGACCACCCGGCCGTCCGGCTCGGACCCGACCATGGCCGACAGCTCCGCCAGGATGTGGTCGATCTCCCGCTGCACCTGCTGGGTCTGCCGCACGAACGCGAGGCCGCGGACGACGGCGACGTCGCCGGGGCCCCCTTGGTCGGCCCACGCCTCCGGCGGCCCGGTCTGGCGGATGATCGCGTCCCAGAGTGCCTCCTGGCCGACCGGTTCGGGGACGTAGAGGCACCCCGAAACGGTCCCGCCGCAGAACCCCATCCGCTGTCTCGCCGCCGAGTCGAACGGATACGCGCGCTCGCTCTTCAACACCGCGGCAGGATCGGGCTGAGGAGTCAACGACTTCGACAACTCGCGAATGTCGTAGGTGACGGAGACAAGGTTGCCCAGCTCCTCGGCGACGACGAACGACGTGACGACCATCGTCTCCGCCCGGCAGAGGTACGTCAGGTTCAGCGGCTCGAGGACGCGGCTGAGCACGCTGTGCAAGGGGATCTTCTTCGCGCGGTGCGTGATCGGCTCGTCGCGCGGCACCCCTTCCTCTTCCAGCGCGACGTCGTCGATCACGATCGGCAGGTCACCCATGTCGGAGAGTCGCTCGATCGCGTCGAGCAACGTCACGTCGGTCCACTCGACCGAGATCTGCTTGTCGAGCTTCTGCCGGAACGCGGCGTCGAAGGCCGGCCCGACCCGCAGCGACTTCGCCACGGGCCGCGTGTCGGCGGCCACTCGCGGAGCCTCCTGGGCCAACGCGAACGGAGTGCACAGGTGGACGAACAGCAGAGCGCGGAGCAGCGGCATCGAAGTCTCCCGGACTGGGCCCGCCGAGGATACGGCTGTGAGCCTTCAGTCTAGCCGGGGGCGACCGCCGAAATCTCCTCGAATCCGCTGGCCTCGAACGGTTCAGCCGAGCAGGGCCTGCGCGTCGTCGTCGAACGGGCAGGTGCAGGTCGACGGGTCGAAGGCAATCTCGCGACCGACCCGGTGGGCGGCGTTGCCGAGGTGGCAGAGGGTCGTCGAGACGTGGGCGACCCCGGCGTCGGCGACCGGCTTCTCCCGCGTGCGGATCGCGTCGACGAAGTTCCGCAGGTGGGGGCCGAGGCAGTCGCTCGCGACGCTGCGGGGGGCGTCCTTGCGGTCGAACACCTTCCAGCCGCTGCGGTCGACGACGAGCGTCCCGGCGTCCCCGTAGAAGGCGACCCCCGCGCTCCGCCCCTCGATCCCGCGACGGCTCCACTGCCGGTGCTCCCACACGATCTTCGCGGCCCCGTAGTCGAAGCAGACGGTCTGCGTGTCGGGCGTCTCCTGGTCGTCGTCGAAGTAGAGCGTCCCGCCGGTCGAGGAGACCCGTGTCGGGAGACCGACCCCGATGCCCCAGCGGGCGACGTCGAGCAGGTGTACGCCCCAGTTCCCCAGCTCGCCGCTGCCGTAGTCCCAGAACCACCGCCAGTTGTGGTGGAAGCGGTTCGCGTTGAACGCACGGCCCGGTGCCGGGCCGAGCCAGCGGGTGTAGTCGGTGGTCTCCGGCTGGTCGCCGTCGCGGCGACGGCCGATCGGCTTCCGTTCGTGCGTCGCCCAGGCCCGGGCCATACGGACGTTCCCGATGCCGCCGCCGCGGACGAGTTCGACCGCGGACTGGAAGTGGGCACCGCTCCGGTGCTGCAGGCCGGCCTGCACGATGCGGCCGTGTTCCCGGGCCGCCGAGACGACGGCCGTTCCCTCGGCGACCGTGTGCGTCAGCGGGACCTCGAGGTAGACGTCCTTCCCCGCCTTGCACGCCTCGATCGTCATGTCCGCGTGCCAGTGGTCGGGCGTGGCGATCAGCACGGCGTCGAGTTGTGGGTCGTCCAGAAGGCGGTGGTAGTCCGACTCCACGCCGGGGGCCGTGCCGAACGACTCGGCCACCTCGCGGGCGACGGCGTCCCGCTGCTTGCCGTCGACGTCGCAGACGGTCGTCACGGTCGCGTCACCGAGTTCGGCCAGCCCGGCGGCCAGCTCACGTCCTCGACCCCGCACGCCGACGAGGCCGACCCGGACGTGCTCGTTCGGCCCGCGGTCGCCCTTCCGGCCCGCGGCGAGCGCGGCTGCACCGCCGAGTCCCACCATGCCGGCCGCCATCCCGGCAGCGTTGGCGGCACTCGACTCGAGGAACTCACGCCGGTTGACGGAGGAGCGGGGAGCGTCGGACGTGGACATGTGGTGGGACCGAGTTCGAGGAACGTCAACATTTCATCATACCCGCTCCGCGGCCGGATGTTCGACTCGTTCGCCCATTGACACCGTTCCCGGACCGGTGGACAGTGGAAGTTCACCCCTCGAAGCGACTCGACGCGGATGCCGATCAAGTTTCGCTGCCACCACTGCCGCCAGTTCCTGGGCATCTCCCGGGCGATGGCGGAGAAGGTCGTCGACTGCCCCCAGTGCGGTCGGTCGATCCGCGTTCCGGATCTGAACGGCAACGTCGCCCCGCTGCCGCAGCCGAAGCTCGACTTGGCCGACTCCTCGCTTGCCGACGCACTCGACCGACTCGCCAGCATCGGCGAGGTCCCCGGGCTCGTGCTGGCCGACAGCGACAACCCCAGCATGGGGCACGTCTCGGAGGAGACGCTCGAGCCGGTCGCCCTCGCGGCACCGCCTCCGCAGGCGGTTCCCTTGGAAGAGCCGGGGGGCCCGGTCGCCGTGGAGCCGCCGCAGCCGGTCGTGCCGAAGCAGATTTCCGCTCCGCCGCCGAGCGTTCCGTACGAGCCCGCCGGCAACCCGCTCGAGGGGTTCGTCCAGCCGCCGAGCCAACCGGCCAAGCCGGAGTCGCGAACGACGCTGCTGCTGATCGTCGCGGTCGTCGGCTTGTCGGGAGCGCTGATCGGCATCCTCGCCGGACGGTTCCTGTTCCCGCCGACGGCGGCCGCACCGATCGCCGGGGGCGAGTCGACGGAGTCGGACGGGGCCGCGAAGAAGGGCGTGGACGCCGGCCCGCCGGCCTCGGTCGCGGGGACGGTCAAGTACCGGACGGAGAACGGCGACAAGCCGGACCGCGGGGCACGCGTGCTGGCGTTGCCCGACGAACGGGCCGGCACGGTCAAGGTCGCCGTGCTCGGCCTGCGTCCCGGCGACCCGGAGGAGGACCTGAAGGTCGCTCGGGCGGCCCTCAACGCGCTCGGCGGCGACGTCGCACTCGTCGACGAGGAGGGGAACTACACGCTCCAGCTGCCGAAGCCCGGCACCTACCAACTGGTCGTCCTCTCGCACTACCAGCCCCGCAGCGACGACGACACGCTCCCCGCCTCGATCCAGGAACTGCTCGGCAACTTCCTCGACCGCCCGGCCCAGCTGATCGGCGAGGGCCGCGTGGAGTACGCCCGCGTCCGCTGGCAGGGCGAGGGGAGCGAGACCGTCAGCTGGAGCCACACGTTCCGCGCCGCCGACTCCTGAGCGTGAACTTCGGCCGGGCTCTCGCGTAGGATCGGCCGTCCGACTCGATCCACCGCCCGGAGCGCCCCATGCCTCGCCGTCTCGCGACGACCGCCCTGCTGCTGACCCTGTTCGCGGCCTCCACGGCCGACGTCCACGCGGACGACGTGAAGCCGAACTTCGTGCTGATCTTCTGCGACGACCTCGGTTGGGCCGACGTCGGGGCGTACGGGGCGGTCGGGTACGAGACGCCGCACCTCGACCGGATGGCCGCCGAGGGGGTCCGCTTCACGGACTTCTACGTCTCGCAGGCGGTCTGCTCGGCCTCCCGTGCCGCCTTGATGACGGGCTGCTACAACGCCCGCGTCGGCATCTTCGGGGCGCTCGGGCCGAAGTCGAACATCGGCATCAACCCGGACGAGGAGACGATCGCCGAGGTGTTGAAGTCGGCCGGCTACGCGACCGCCTGCTACGGCAAGTGGCACCTCGGACATCACGAGAAGTTCCTGCCGATGCAGCACGGCTTCGACGACTACTTCGGGCTCCCCTACTCCAACGACATGTGGCCCTACCACCCCGGCGTCGCCCACCTGCCGATGGAGGAACGGCTGAAGCGGTGGCCGCACCTGTCGCTGATCGACGAGAACGAGATCGTGAACCCGAAGGTGACGCCGGAGGACCAGACGCAGCTGACGACGTGGTACACCGAGCGAGCGGTGAAGTTCATCGAGGAGCACGCCGACGAACCGTTCTTCGTCTACCTGCCGCACTCCATGCCGCACGTGCCGCTGTACGTCAGCGACAAGTTCAAGGGGAAGACGAGGCGAGGGTTGTTCGGCGACGTGATCGCGGAGATCGACTGGTCGGTCGGCCAGATCCTGGAGACGCTGAAGCGGCTCGACCTCGACGAGAACACGCTCGTCGTCTTCACCTCAGACAACGGCCCCTGGCTGAGCTACGGCGACCACGCCGGGTCCGCCGGGCCGCACCGCGAGGGGAAGGGGACGATGTGGGACGGCGGCTGCCGCGAGCCGTTCCTCGCCCGCTGGCCCGGCAGGATCCCGGCCGGCAAGGTGCAGCGGGAGATGGCCTCGACGATCGACGTGCTCCCCACCTTCGCCAAGCTGGCCGGTGCGAAGCTGCCGGAGAAGCCGATCGACGGCAAGGACGTCTGGCCGCTGCTCGCCTGCGAGAAAGGGGCCACCACGCCGCACGAGGCGTACTGGATGTACTACGGCCGGCAGCTGCAGGCGGTCCGCAGCGGCAAGTGGAAGCTGCACTTCCCGCACGGCTATCGCAGCATGCTGGGCCGCCCCGGCGGCACGGGCGGCAAGCCGACCAACTACTCGCAGTTGACGACCGGCCTCGCCCTGTACGACCTCTCCGAGGGAACCGGCGAGTGGAACGACGTGAAGGACGCCCACCCGGACGTCGTCGAGCGGCTGAAGAAGTACGGCGAGGAGGCCCGTGAGGCACTCGGCGACAACGGCAGGCCGGGGAAGGAGAACCGTCCGCCCGGTTCCCTGTGACGGCTGGAGGGGCCGGACTCCGTGCCGGCCCTGGACGTTGCTGCCGGCATCGACGTCACCCGCCGGAGAACGTCCTCGTCACGCGGGAGCGATGTCGGGTGTCGAGCGTCGGCACTCGAATTCACCCGCAGGGCCGGCACGGAGTCCGGCCCCTACAGAATCGTCGTTGCGTTATGATCCTCGTGCTCGCTCTCCCTCGGAAGACCCCATGAATCGCACAATCGACCGCCGTTCCGCCCTCGCTCACATCGCCGTCGGCACACTCGCCCTCGGGGGCCTGAACGTCGTCCGCGGCGCGGAGCCGAAGAAGTCGCTGCCGCCCGTCCGGACGATCACCCGCGGGCCGAAGCACCACTGGTTCGGCTACTACGACAAGCTGCAGTTCGACCCGACGAACACGAAGGTCCTCTCGAACCAGGTCGCCTTCGAGCACCGCACGCCGCGGGCGGACGACGCCGTCAAGGTCGGCTACGTCGACACGGCGAAGGACGACGCGTGGGTCGAGCTCGGCGAGAGCCGGGCGTGGGGCTGGCAGCAGGGCTGCATGCTGCAGTGGCTGCCCGGCTCGGAGAAGGAGGTCTGCTGGAACGACCGCGAGGACGACCAGCACGTCTGCCGGGTGATGAACGTGACGAACCGCGAGGGCCGCACGCTGCCCCGGCCGCTGTACACGCTCAGCCCGGACGGCACGTTCGGCCTCTCCGCCGACTTCGCCCGCATCCAGGTCATGCGGCCCGGCTACGGCTACGTCGGACTGCCCGACCCGTACGGCGACGAACTCGCCCCGAAGGACTCCGGCGTGTTCCGCGTCGACCTCCGCAGCGGAGAGTCCAAGCTCGTCCTCTCGCTCGCCGACGTCGCCCGCATCCCCTACGACGGCCGGACGCTCGACGACGTGTGGCACTACTTCAACCACCTGCTCGTCTCGCCGGATGCGAAGCGGTTCATCGTGCTGCACCGCTGGCGGGCCCGCGACCCGAAGACCGGCGGACCGACCGGACGGTTCACCACGAGGATGTTCACGGCCAACGTCGACGGCAGCGACCCGTACGTCCTCGACCCCTCCGGCCACACGTCCCACTTCATCTGGCGGGACCCCGAGCACGTCTGCATGTGGACCAAACCCAAAGGGAAGAAGGCCGCCTTCTACGTCGTCAAGGACAAGACCCGCGAGGTCGAGATCGTCGGCGACGGCGTGATGACCAAGAACGGCCACAACACCTACCTGCCGATCGAAGGGAACGACTGGATCCTCAACGACACCTACCCGGACGGCGACCGGAACCAGAACCCGTACCTGTTCCACGTGCCGACCGGCCAGCGGCACCCGCTCGGCGGCTTCCACCTGCCGAAGGTCTACTCTGGCGAGTGGCGGTGCGACACCCACCCCCGCAGCAGCAACGACGGCCTGACGGTCTGCATCGACTCCCCGCACACCGGCGCGGGCCGGCAACTCCACCTGATCGACGTGAGCGGAATCGTGCAGGGGTGACGCCCGGTTCGACGCCGTTCCACGGTTGTGTTCGACGCGGCGGTGCGGATCCCTCGGAGGAAGGAGACTCGAAGTGAACTCGATCGTCGCCGAGGAACCCGTCGAAAGAGCCCAGACGACGCCGGAGCATCCGGTTGTCTTCTTCGACGGCGTCTGCGGGCTGTGCAACGCGACCGTGGACGGGCTGATGAAGCGCGACCGCGACGGCGTGCTGCGATTCGCACCGCTGCAGGGGGAGACGGCCGACCGCGTCGTCACGTCCGCGGACCGTGAGAACCTGAACAGCCTCGTGCTCTGGGACGAGAACGGCCTCCACCGCCGCTCCTCGGCCGTCGTCCGCATCCTGTGGCACGTCGGCGGGTTCTCGAAGTTCCTCGGCGGGCTGCTGTGGCTGGTGCCGTGGCCGCTGCGCGAACTGGGCTACCGGATCGTCTCGCGGTACCGATACGCGTGGTTCGGCGAGAAGGAGGCCTGCCGCATGCCGACTCCCGAGGAACGGGCGCGATTCCTGCCGTAGGGGTTCCCGTGACGACCGACTCCGAGCCGTGGCCGCCGGACGGCACTCGCTTTCGAGCCCGTTGGATCGTCCCGGTCGACGGCGAGCCGGTCGCAAACGGCTTCGTCGAGATCGCCGACGGCCGGATCGTAGCGATCGACGACCGGGCTGCGGACGACGTCGTTGACCTCGGTCGCGTGGCGATCGTGCCGTCGTTCGTGAACGCACACACGCATCTCGAGTTCAGCAATCTCCTCTGGCCGCTGGAACCGAGCGAGCCGTTCACCGAGTGGATCCGACGGCTCGTCGGCCATCGAGCCAAGTGGATCGGCCGGTTGACGAACCCTCGCGCCAAGTCGTCCGACGGCTTTGGTGAGATCGTCTTTCAAGGGTTAGACGAGTGCCTTGCAGCCGGAACCAGTGCGGTTGGCGAGATTGCCACGGACTACTGGGACCCGGGAGTGTTCGCGGCCGATCGTCCGCGAGCGGTCGTGTTCCGCGAGTTGATCGGGCTCTCGAAGGAGCGGGCCGAGCAGCAGCTCGCGGTCGCCGGAGAGCATCTCGGGAGCGGTCGCGACGGCGAGCCGTTCGTCCGCGGGTTGAGCCCGCACGCTCCGTACAGCGTGCATCCCGATCTGTATCGGGCACTGGTCGCTCTCGCAGCGAAGCACGCGGCCCCTTTGGCGATCCACCTCGCGGAGACGCTCGCGGAACTCGAACTGTTGGAACGGGGCACGGGCGAGTTCCGGACGATGCTCGAGGAGTTCGGCGTCTGGAACCCCGAGGCCTTCGCGCGAAGCCGCCGGCCGCTCGACCTACTCGAACCGCTCGCCGAACTGGACCGAGCGCTCGTCGTGCACGGAAACCACCTCTCGCCGGACGAACTCGCGTTCCTCGGCGAACGTCCCCGGTTGCACGTCGTCTACTGCCCGCGGACACACGACTACTTCGGCCACCCGCGGACACGGCCGCACCCCTGGCGGGAACTCCTGGATGCCGGCGGGTCGGTCTGCCTCGGCACGGACAGCCGGGCGTCGAACCCGGACCTCTCGCTGTTCCGGGAGATGCAGTTCCTGCGGTCCCGGTTCCCCGACGTGATGCCGCGTCGGATCCTCGAACTCGGAACGGCGGCCGGGGCGCGGGCCCTCGGGCTCGACGACGAGTTCGGCTCGCTCGCAGTCGGTCGCCCGGCTCACCTCGCGGTCGTCGCCTTGCCGCCGGGAGCCGACGGTGATCCCTTCGCGGCGCTGCTCGCTGCGGACTCGGCCGTCGTCGCGTCGGCGTTCGCCGGAACCTGGTCGCGAGATCGAGGTTGACCGATCGGAGGTCGTCTTCGATAGTCCGCGCGACTCGACGACTCCGGGCCGACGCCGATGCGACCTTCGACCGCCCTGCCGTTCCTGTTGCTCGGACTGCTGCTCGCGGTCGAGATGCGATCCGGCTGGCGGGGCCGCCGGGCGGCGCTCGAGCGGGACAACGGTTCGTTCTGGGTCGTGCACCTCGGCTGCCTGACCGCCCTCACCCTCGCCTTCACGCTCTCGCGGTTCCGCCCGTTCGGACTCGCGACGCGGCTCGACGTGACGGCCGTCGTCTACGGAGCGACGACCTTCGCCGCGGGGCTGCTGCTGCGGGTGTGGGCCATTCGGACGCTGGGTCGCTACTTCACCCGCGACGTCCGCGTCACGCCGGACCAGCCGGTCGTCACGGCCGGTCCGTTCGGGTGGATCCGACATCCCTCCTACACCGGGCTGATGCTCGAGACGATCGGCATCGCGATCGCACTCCGGAGCAGCCTCTCGGTGCTGGTGGTACTGCTGGTCGCGATCCCGGCGATCGTCTACCGCGTGCGGGTCGAGGAACGGGCACTCTACGACACGCTCGGCGAGCCGTACGAGCGGTACGCTCGCAGCGTGCGGCGGTTCGTCCCGTTCGTCGTCTGACGCGTTCGTCAGTCGACGAGCAACAGCGTGTCGAGGTCGCCCGACTCGTCGAACCGGCCGATAACCGTCTCGCGAGGCGTGTGCAGCCCGAGGACGGCTCGGGCCGTCTCGCCCGCGTGGATGCTGCGGTACAGCAGCAGTTGGTGACGACCGACGCGCACACGATGCCCCGAGGCGAGGTGGGCGGGCAGGATGCGGCCCTCCTCCGTGACGGTCAGCGTTCGCCAGTCGGCGGGGGAGTGCGCCCGGTCCGGGCACCAGTCGACGACGACCGGCGCGTGCAGGCTGCCGAGCCCCGAGTGCTGGAGTCGCAGCGCCCCCTCGTCGACGTCGAGACGCCCGCTCGCCGAGAGAACCCGGTCCTGCGGAAGGCCGGCCGGGAACACGCGAGCCGCCTGGTGGGCGGCGTGAATGCGACACTCCCGCGAGTCGACGTCGGCCTCGGCCGTCAGCCCGCAGGCGAGCGGGAGCCGGGACTCGTACTCCACGCGAGCCCCCTCGGGCCCGGTCACCGTGTCCGCCAACACGGCGAACTGGTCGCCGCGCGGCAGGAGGAGTTGTCGTTCGATCCGCAGTCGGTCGTCGACCGCGTACTGCAGTTCGAGGTAGTCGACCTCGTCGTCGTCGAACCAGCAGACGCACTCCCAACCGTCGGCGACGGGGATCGGTTCGTCGTCGATCCGGACCTCGAGATCCCAGACCCCGCTGACGAGTGGATGGCCGAGAGCGGCGAGGTCGAGGCGAACCGCAGCCGTCGCGTGGTCCACGACGAGCGAGTCGGCGTTCCGCTGCCAGCCGCTGCGGAGGTGGGCGACCGCGGCCCAGTCCGACTGGGTCGAGGGCCAGTCGTCGGACGCGACCCGGAACGAACCCTTCCCGTTCCGTCGAACGCCGGCGACCTTCTCGGCGAGTCGGACCGGGGACGACTTCCGCGACGCCCCCGTCTCACGGAGTCCCGCGAGGACGACGGAGACGAAGGACGGCGCGTCCGGCTCGAACGGGGCGGACCCGTCGGCTCGGAGGACCGACGCGGCGAACTCCAGCACCGAGTCGAGCCGTTCACTCGCCTCGTCGCTCCAACCGACCTGCTCGGCGGAACCGGCCGCGACGACGGCGCGGACGAACGGGGCGCACCAACCCCGCAGCCGGGGCAGCACGTCGGCCGCGGGGGTGCCGTCGGTGTCGGTGCGGTCGAGCAGTTCGCGTTCGAGCCCGACGACGCCGGCGTGCTCCCACTCGGCGGCCGCGGAGAGCCTAGGCAGCGTCCGGGCGACGACGAACGGCCACTCGGCCTCGGCGACGAGGCGAACGTCGACCGGGGCCTCGTCCAGCCCCGGGACCGGTTGCCGTGCTCCCTCGACGACTGCTCGAACGGTCGCCCACAGGTCCGCGGCCGGGAGCTGCCGGCCACATTCGCGGACGACGTCGAGCAGCGTCAGCCGTTCGACCAGCGAGAGCGGTTCGGTGCGGGCCGCGTCGGCGAGCCACAGCCCCAGCTCACTTGGCTTCCCCTTCGCGACGACGGACTCGTCAGCGACGACGGCTGCCCGCGGCTTCAGCTTGCGTCGGGCGAAGCCGGCGACCACGTCGAGCAGGTCCCGCTCCCGCGAGTTCTCGGAGCCGGGCTCCAACGACCACTTTGACGGCCACAGCCGTTCCTTCGGATCGACCTCGGGCAGACGCTTGCGGAGCTTCTCGACGAACTCGAGCGGCTCGCCGGCCTTCGCCGCCTTCGCGAGCTTCGCGGGGGCGTCGTCGGCGAACGTCAGCGAGGCGAGGAAGTCGAGGTCGGTGGAGGCGGTCGTCGTGGCAGTCGGCACGGGATCCTTCCGCGGCTGGGAAAGTCGAAGCTCCCCAGCCTACCGCCAAACCGGAAGGCGTCAATTCTGGTTGCCGGTCACGTATCGCGAGTTGTTGACCCCGTTCGCGACGTTGTCGAACAGCCACCGCTCCAGCCACGCGCCCCACGCCTCGCTGCGGGTGTACTTCAGGAACAGGTAGTCGCCCGGCGCGACGAGGATCCGCTCGGACGGGTTCGTCAACGCCTCGTAGAGATCGACCTTGATCGGCACCTCGCGACCGTCGGGCAGCGTCCGGAGCACGATCACCTCGCTGGCGCTCGTGGTGACGTCGAGGCCCGTGACGGCCGGACCGGAGAGCGACCGGTCCAGCTGGGCTCGACTGCTGCCGTCTCGTTCGACGACGGCGATCGCCTCGAGCACGTTCAGGTCGAAGTCGCGGGGGAGCGGGAACTGTCCGCCGCCGAGCAGGCCGCCGGTGAAGAAGAACTCGGTCTCGCGGGTCTCGATGAAGACCACGTCGCCGTCGTGCAGGACGACGTCCTCCGGGCGGAACGGCACGGGCTCCCCCGGGTGCATGCGGAGCGGAATCCGGACGATTCGCTCGCTGCGAGCCGTCTCGTCGTCGAGGACGTACGGGATCGCGTCCGGGTGCGGCGCGAACGCGTCCTCCGCGACGTAGGCCTGTTCGGGAGGGACCGCGTCCGGCGGCAGCGGCGACCATGCGTCCGTCACCTGCCGGTCCCAGGAATCGAACTGTCCGGTCGTCACAGATGGTTGTGACTCGACCGGCCAGGGCAGCGGGGACTCGGCGGCGAGTTGCCGGACGTGCTGCCCACGACTGGCGTCGTGTGACCGGTAGTCCGCCCGCACGACGTTGCCGTGGTGACGTCGGCTCCAGGCGTCGGGCGACTGTCCGCGGACGACCGACCGCAGGCCGGCTCCGGGGCCGCTCGGCTGCCAGATGACGGTCGGGTGCGTGCCGAACTCGGTCGGCTGTCCGTGCGGCGACGGCGGCGACCAGAGCTCGGTCGTCCGCCGGTCGTCCCGTGGATCGACGGACCGCGCCGACGTCGCGACGGCGGGCACGGTCCGGGTGCGACTCGGGTGCGGGCGGCGAATGACGTAGATGGCGTTCTGGGCGTCGAGTCCCGGCAGACCGCCGGTCTCCGCGAGGGCGTTGAGCACGTCGTTGCGGTAGGCGGGCAGCTCGACGACTCGACCCGTTCCCCGTTTGTCGATCTCGAAGGTGACCGTTCCGGCCGAGCCGATGTTCCCCTGCCGGTTCCCGGACTCCTGCCGGACGACGAGGACGCGATGCGTCCGCGGCCGCACGAGCGAGACGAGGACACGGGTCCGGCCCTCCTTCAGCAACGGCACTGGTCGCTCCCGCGCGTAGAACCGGCGGAGTCGCTGTTCGCACTCCTCGAGCGTGAGGCCACGGACCGGGACCGTTCCCTCGTACGGCAGGGCGATCGTCCCGTCCGACCGGACCGTGATCGGGTAGCCGGTGTTGGGCCGGTCGAAGGGGCCGGACGGGTTGTAGACGGGCGGGAGGGTCTTCGGCTCGCCGAGGACTCCCTCGACGAACACGCCGAGCACGTCGCCGGCGTCGATGCGGTAGGCGTCGGGCGGGGTCTGCCTCAGCAGCGTGAGGTCGATCGTCCGTTTGCCACGTTCGGGGGCGACCCGGTACTCCTCCGGCAGATGACGGGCGGGAATGCCGTCGAGGTCGTTCCGGAACGCGGCGCAGCCGCAGACGCTCAGCGCGAGCGTCAGGAGCAACCCCCGCGAAGGGAGGGTCGGCATGCGATGGTGTCGATCTCTCACGATCGGTCTCGACCCGCAGACGGACGCGGAGCCGGCCCGTACGATCCGGACGACCCCTGTAGTCCGGATTATCGGCAAGGTTTGACAGCCGTCTGAGGCAAGGTCCGCGGAATCCGTCGTTGCTTCGCGCGCGAACGACCGTGGGGCGGCCCGGAGCGGGCTAGGTTTGGGCGACCGTTCTCCTGCCCCGAACGACGGGTCCTTCCGATGCGATGGCACCTCCTGCTGCCCCTTCTCGCCGCTGCCACCGGGCAGGCGGCCGAACCGGCGATCGAACTCCGCACCGACGACGCCGTCCACCGCGGCCGGATCTTCTCGAAGGACGCCCGGACCTGTTGGCTCACCGAGTCGGACGGGACGGTCGTCAAGGTGCGTCTGTCCGACGTGACCGACTACCGCAAGATCGGTTCGTTCCGCCCCGTCTCCACGTCCGTCCTCGGCGACCGCCTGCAGCGGGAGTTCGGCCGGGAGTACGAGGTGGCGAAGACCCGGGAGTACGTCGTCGTCGCGCCCCGCGGCCGGGCCAGGCAGTACGCCGACGCGCTCGACCGCGTCTACCGGACGTTTCGCCTCTACTTCCGAGTCCGCCGGTTCGACGTGCCCGAACCCGAGTTCCCGCTCGTCGCCGTGGTGTTCGGAACGCGGGAGGAGTTCGTCCGACACTGCGGCGAGGTCGGCATCAGCGCGTCCGGCTTCTCCGGGTTCTACGTCGGCGGGTCGAACCGGATCCTGATGTACGAGATCGACCGTCGCTCGGCCGCGACGACGGAGACCTTCGGGCCGCAGCCCTTCCGGACCGGCGACGGCGGCCAGGTGTTCGGCAGCATCGACGCGGCGACCGAAGGCGTGTTGATCCACGAGGCGACGCACCAGCTCGGCTACAACTGCGGCCTGCACGCCCGGCTCGGCTGGAACCCGAAGTGGACGGTCGAGGGGCTCGCGACGGTCTTCGAGGCCCCCGGCATCCGCGAGCGGTCGAGCAGCCGGTCGCAACGTGACCGGGTCAACCCGAGCCGGCTCCGCGACTTCCGCGACTTCGCGAAGTCTCGCCGCAGGAAGGGCTCCGTCGCCGAACTCGTCTCGAGTGACAAACGGCTGCAGTACGCGGTCTCGGACTTCTACGCCGAGTCCTGGGCGTTGACGTTCTTCCTCGTCGAGACGCGACCGCGCAAGTATGCTGCCTACCAGAAGGCGATCGCGGGCCGCGACCCGTTCCGCCGGTACACCGCCGAGGAACGACTCGACGACTTCCGCGCGGCGTTCGGCGACAACCTCGAAATGCTCGACGCCGAGTTGCTGCGATTCGTGTCGCGGATCGACTGAACGGCGGCCGAACGTGCCGTGCGATCGTCTCCGAACGTGACCGAGCCGCCCCGGGGACGACATGGACTTCGCCGACTTCGACCACGAACACGTGATGCGCGAGTTGTGGGAGTCGGCGCGGATCGAGCGTCCGGTGCCGTACTCGTTGTTCACGTTCGGCGACTCGGAGCTGCCCTATTTCCTCGTGAGCGCCCCGGCCGGCGACTCGGAGACCGTGACCGTCACGAAGGGCGAGATTCGCATCACGCGACCGCTCATCGTGACGCCGGGCGACGAGCGGCCGGAGTTCCGCAACTTCTTCGACGACCCCCGCTTCGACGGGATGGTCGAGTTCCTGCTCGCCCGCACGGCCGGTCTCAGGCAGCTTCGCTTCGAGAACGAGTCCGGCCGGGCGGAGATCGTGACGGACACGGTCGAGGAGGCGGTCGAGCGGCTGAACCGGCGACTGGACGCCGAGGAGGAGGACCGGGTCGGCATTCTCTCCGCTCCGGCCGGGCTGGAAGGCGTGGCCTTGCTGAAGTTCGCGGCGGAACGTGTCGTTTCGAGCGCTCCGGACAACATCCAGGAGCTGCGAGAACGGGGGTTTCTGCCTTAGGCGATCGGAACTAGGATCCCGGAGGCCGCCCCGAGTCCTCGCAGGGCGGCGTCTCGAACCGGGAGTCTCCCGTGATCGCCCCCGCCAGCTGCCGCGTGCCGTCCCGACGGCTCGCGTTCCGACCGTCGTCTCTTCTGGGACTCGTCCTCGCCACCGTGCCGCTGACGGCGGTCGCCCAGGAGGTCTCTCCGGCGACCATTGCCCCGGAGACGCCGACGCCGGGGACCACGGTCACGCTCGAGACGGTCACCGCCCTCCAGGAACGCGTGGCCGGCGCGACCCTGGGCGACGCGGAGCGTCAGAAGGCGGTCGAGCACCTCGACAAGGCGAAGGAGTTCGTGGGCGAGGCGGACAAGGTAACGCAGGCCGCCCAGGCGGCGGAGGAGAGCCGCACCAAGGCGCCCGCACGCGTCGAGTTCCTGAAGACGGAGAAGGCGAGCTACGAGCAGCCCTACGAGCCCGAGCCCGTCACGGGGACCAGCGTCGAGATCGAGCAGGCGCTCGGCGAGCTGAAGCAGCAGCTCAAGGACGCCGAGAAGGTCCAGCAGGATCTCGCGACCGCCGAGGCGAAGAAGGGCGAGTTCCAGGTCTCCGTCGAGAAGGACGTGAACGACCTGCGGACCGAGCTCAAGCAGATCGAGACGGACCTGAAGGCGGAGCCGAGCGACCCGCCCGAGGTCGTCGCGGCCTTCAAGGCGCGCCGCCGCGCGCGGCGGCAGTGGGTCGAGGCGCAGCTGAAGCTGATCGAGGTCCGGAAGGCCTACTACGCGACGACCGTCGAGCTGTTCAGCCTCGAGAAGGAGGTCGCACCGCTGCGGGTGGCCCGACTGAAGAAGCGGGTCTCCCACTACGAGGAGGCGCTCAAGGAGAAGAAGACCGCCGAGGCCGCCGAGGCGGTCCGCGAGGCGGAGCGGGCCCGTCGCCGGGCGCTCGAGCTCGGGTACGACGAGCTGAAGACGCTCGCCGAGGAGAACTCGGTGATCGCCGAGCGGTTCCAGGAGGCCGACCAGCAGCTGACGCCGTTGATCGAACGGACGAAGGAGGCGCGGAAGGCCGCCGCCGAAGAGCAGGCCGCCGTCGCGGAGGCGCAGGAGGGGCTCGAGGAGAAGCTCGAGATCCCCGACGTGGAGACGGCGCTCGGGCAGGACCTCGTGCGGGCCCGGCTCGAGCTGCCGCACGTGGGCGACCTGCGACACGAGATCCGCCGTCGGAACGCCGAACGCGCCGTCATCCGCAAACAGAAGGACGCGGTCGAGCAGCAGCTCCGACCGCTGAAGGACCTCGACGCCGCGACGAAGGCGTTCACCGAGTCGCTCGGCGTCGACCCCGAGGCACGGTCGACCGCGGAGATCGAGTCCTACGTCCTCGAGCGGTTCCGCGAGCGGAAGGACAACCTGCAGAAGATCTACGACTACCACCAGGACTACCTGGAGGCCCTGAACCAGCTGAACATCGCGCAGCTCGAGCTGATCAAGGTGACCGGGGAGTACGCGGAGTTCCTCGACGAGCACTCCCGCTGGGTCCGCAGCTCCGACGCGCTCTCGTTCTCCGACCTCGTGCGGACGCGGGACGGCGTGCTCTGGCTCGTCGACCGGGCCAAGTGGGAACGAGTGCTGCTCGACCTCGGCGAGGCGATGTACGCGCGGCCGATCCTCTCCCCCGTCGTCCTCCTGTTGGTCGTCGTGCTGACCGTGCTGCGGGAGCGACTGCGGCGACGGCTGAACACGGTCGGCGAACTCGCCGGACGAAGCTACACCGCCTCGTACATGCTGACCGTCGAGGCGCTGCTCTGCACGATCGCCGTCTGCGTCGTCTGGCCGCTGCTGACCGGGTTCGTCGGGTGGACGCTGTGGTCGTCGGTGGAGTCCGCGCGGTTCTCGCGGGCCGTCGGCGTGGGCCTGCTGACGACCAGCATCGTGTTCGTCACGCTCGAGTTCGTCCGCCAGCTGTTCCGGTCGCACGGCCTCGCGAACGCCCACTTCCACTGGAAACGCGAGCGGGCCCTCCGCGCCCGGACGCACCTTCGCTGGCTGACGATCCTCGGCCTGCCGTCGATGTTCGTCGTCGGCCTCGTCCACTGGGACGGCAACGTCGAACGGTGGTCCACGCTGGGGCGGATCGCACTCGTCGTGGAACTGCTGCTCGTGGCCGCCTTCGCCCACCTCGTCTTCCGGCCGATCTCCCGGGCGGACACGGCCGCCACGCGGACGAACTGGCAGGCGAAGCTCGTCGATCTCGCCGCCGCCGGCACGCCGCTGCTGCTCGCCGTGCTGACGGTCGCCGGCTACCAGTACACGACCTGGCGGCTCTGCGAGAACGTGATCGACACGATCTTCCTGGTGCTCGGCGTCGCGGTCGGGCAGGGCATGCTCGTTCGCTGGCTGTACTACAGCCGAGCCCGTCTCGCCATCGAGCAGATCCGCAAGCGGAAGGAGGAGGAGGCCCCGGCCGCCCCCGTCGGCAGCCAGACGGTCAACTCCACGCTCAACGCCCCGAAGGAACCCGAGATCGACCTGGCGATGGTCAACCAGCACAGCCGCGCCCTCGTGAAGACGTGCGTCTCGCTCGTCATCCTCGTCGGCTTCTGGTTCATCTGGTACCCCGAGATCCCCCGCTTCGGCGTGCTGGACAAGTCGCTCGGCAACGTCACCGTCGAGACGACCCGGACCCTGGTCACGGACGAAGGCGAGTCCTACGAGACCGTCACGGAGCTGCGGCCGATCACCGTGGCCGACGCCCTGCTCGCCGTCATCGCCGTCTGGGTGACCTTCAACCTGGCGAAGAACGTGCCCGGGCTGCTGGAGGTGCTCGTGCTGCAGTACCTGCCGATGGACTCCGGGGGACGCTACGCGGCCGCGGCGAGTGCCCGCTACGTGATCACCGTACTCGGCATCGCCGTCGCGCTCGGCATGGTCGGCGTCGGCTGGGACAAGGTCCAGTGGCTCGTCGCCGCCCTCTCCATCGGCCTCGGCTTCGGCTTGCAGGAGCTGTTCGCCAACTTCGTCTGCGGACTCATCCTGCTGTTCGAACGGCCGATCCGCGTGGGGGACATCGTCACCGTCGGCGAGACGACCGGCGTCGCCACCAAGATCCAGATCCGCGCGACCACCATCCGCGACTGGGACCGCAAGGAGTACATCGTCCCCAACAAGGAGCTCGTCACCGGCCGGCTGCTCAACTGGACGCTGACCGACACGGTCAACCGCGTCGTGATCAACGTCGGCGTGGCCTACGGCTCCGACACCGACGCCGCCCGCAAGCTGCTGTTCCAGATCCTCGAGGAGGACGCGGACGTGCTGAACGACCCCGTTCCGCTCGTCACGTTCGAGGGCTTCGGCGACAGCACGCTCAACTTCGTCGTCCGCTGCTTCCTGCCCGTCCTCGACAACCGTCTCGAGTGCATCCACCGGCTGCACACGACGATCCACAACCGGTTCAACCAGGCCGGCATCGAGATCGCCTTCCCGCAGCGGGACATCCACGTGCGGACCGTCTCCGGGGTCGACGCGATCCTCGGCCGCTCCGACACGCCGGCCGCGGCGGCCGACCACGGGTCCTCGAACGGAAACGGCAACGGTTCGGCGGTTCGTACGGGTACGTCAAGCCACGCAGGCTCGGGGCTCGAGGCCGACGCCGACGACTGAACCAGCCCGCGTCACGCGTGACCCGTCCGGGGGCCGGGATCGGCGTCGGCCACGCTTACCCGGCCGTCGGACCTGCGGTATCGTCCAGCGATGTTCGAGATCGCCCTCACGCTCGGAACGGTGGCGGCCGTCGTCGTGGCACTGGCCACGGTGCGGACGGCGCCGGACCTCCCCCTCGCCGGGGGCCTGGCCCTGCTGATCGTCTCGGGGGTCGTCTCCCCGCGGGAGGCCTTCGAGGGGTTCACGAACGAGGGGCTCGTCGCGGTCGGCGTGCTGTACGTCGTCGCCGAAGGGCTTCGGCAGACCGGCGGCGTCGCCTTCGCCGGTCAGCGGCTGCTGGGCACGCCCGGCTCGCTGCGGTCCGCCCAGACGCGGATCGTCCTGCCGACCGCCGTGATGAGCGCCTTCATGAACAACACGCCGGTCGTGGCGATGGTCATTCCGGTCCTCACCGACTGGGCCCGGAAACTCGAACTCTCCGTCTCCCGGCTGCTCATGCCGCTGTCGTTCGCGGCCATCCTCGGCGGGCTGTGCACGCTCATCGGCACCAGGACCACGCTCGTCGTCAACGGGCTCCTGGAGGAGGCGACCGGCAAGGGGCTCGGCATGTTCGACATCGCCTGGGTCGGCGTCCCGGCGACGCTCGTCGGGCTCGCCTACGTCCTCGCCTTCGGCTCGTCGCTGCTGCCGGAACGCCGCCCGCCGATGACGCAGTTCGACGACCCGCGCGAGTACTCGGTCGAGATGCTCGTCGATCCCAAGAGCCCGCTCGTCGGCAAGACGATCCAGGAGGCCGGGCTGCGGAACCTGCCGGGCATGTACCTCGTCGAGATCGACCGCGACGGGCACGTGCTGGCGGCCGTGTCGTCGGGCGAGCGGGTCGAGGCGAACGACCGGCTCGTGTTCGTCGGCGTCGTCGAGTCGGTGAAGGACGTCCAGAAAATCCCCGGCCTCGTCCCGGCGACGGACCAGCTCTTCAAGCTGGACGCCCCGCGGGCGGAGCGGTGCCTCGTGGAGGCGGTCGTCTCGAACACGTGGCCGTACGTCGGCCAGACGATTCGCGACGCGAAGTTCCGCACGCGGTACAACGCGGCCGTCATCGCCGTCTCGCGGAACGGGCAGCAGCTGCGGGGAAAGGTGGGCGACATCGAGATGCTCCCCGGCGACACGCTGCTGCTCGAGGCGCACCCGTCGTTCGTCGAGCTGCAGCGGAACTCGCGGGACTTCTACCTCGTCGGCCTGGTCGACGACTCCAGCCCGCCGCGGCACGAGAAGGCGTGGATCGCCCGGCTGATCCTCGCGGCCCTCGTCGTCGTCGTGGCGCTCGAGCTGCTGACGATGGTGAAGGCCGCACTCGTCGCCGCCGCCGCGATGGTCCTCACGCGGTGCTGTCGCGGCACGGAGGCCCGCCGGAGCATCGACTGGAGCGTGCTGCTCGCGATGGGGGCCGGGCTCGGCATCGGCAAGGCGATGGAGACCAGCGGGGCCGCGGACGTTCTCGCCGGCGGGCTGCTCGACGTCGCCGGCGACAACCGCAGCGTCGCGCTCGCGGTCGTCTACCTGGTGACGATGGTCTTCACGAACCTGATCACGGCGAAGGCGGCCGCCGTGCTCTTCTTCCCGTTCGCGATCGCCACGGCCGGCGAGCTCGGCGTCTCGCCCATGCCGTTCGCGATCGCCGTCATCGTGGCCTCCGCCGCCAGCTTCGCCACGCCGATCGGCTACCAGACGAACCTGATGGTGTACGGCCCCGGCGGGTACCGCTTCAGCGACTACGCCCGCTTCGGCGCCCCGCTCAGCCTGCTCGTGATGGCCGTCTCGCTCGTCGTCATCCCGTTGGTCTGGCCGTTCCAGTGACGACCATTCTGGGGGCGGACCTCTACTCGGGCCTCGAGTCTCGTGGAGCCGTGGACTCCTCCGGCAGTCGGCCGAAACGGGACGCGTAGTCCTTTCGCAACGTGCCGAAGACGCGGTCCCAGATGATCGTGTAGAAGCCGAAGTTCGCCGTCACGTCCTGGTGGTGGCGGGCGTGGAACGAACCGCCGGTGACGTTCATCACGACCGGCGTCCGCACCCACCAGTCGGGCAGCGGCTCCACCCCGAGGTGCCCGACGATGCCCGAGACGATGTTGAACACGAAGAAGACCCCGACGGCGACCACGTGGAACGGGTAGGCCGCCAGCACGACCAGGATCAGCAGGCCGAACGCGAGGTTCTCCAGCGGGTTCAGGATCAGAAGCGTCAGCGGGCGGGGCTTGTCGTACTCGTGGTGCGGCTGGTGCAGCCACGGGTAGACCCACGGGAGGTGGGCGACCCGGTGGAGCGCGTACATCGCCCCGTCCATGACGAGCAACAGTAGGAACGTGTCCACCACGGCCCACGCGGTCGGGTCCCAGCGGACACGAACGATCCCGTGTCGCCACAGGAGGACGGCGGCGAGCGTCGTCACGGAGTTCATCAGCAGCGTCGCGCAGACGATCGTCAGTTCCAGCCGAGTGGTCGGCGGGGCCGGCTCCGACACTCGCCGGTGCGCGAACCGCCGCGACGCCACCTCGCCCAGCCCGATCGCCACGACGTGCAGGACGACGTTCTCGACGACCACGACCGGCACGAGCTGCCACAACAGTGCGTCCCGGAGCCACTCGACCAGCCAGTGCACCCGCGCCTCCCTGCTCCAGAACCCGGTTCATGTGTCCTCGGGATTCTAGCGGGTCCCATTCGTCGAGGGCGGCCCGGGCTGGACTTGCACGGCCGGGGCGGGGTTCCGAACATTCGTCCGCCCGCCTCTCGCACCGAGTGCCCCCCGTTGTCCGCCCCTTCGCCGCCGACCGAGCCCGCGCCGCGTGCCCGCCGCAGGACGTTCCTCGGTTGGTGGATGATCGGGTTCGCGGCCGCGGCGTTCTTCATGTCGGCCCCGGGGCAGTCCTACTCGGTCGCCGCCTTCAAGACGCCCATGCGGGAGTCGCTGGGTGTGAAGGAGTGGGAGTTCTCGCTCGCCTACGCCGTCGCCACGATCCTCAGCGGACTGAGCCTGCCGTTCGTCGGCCGGCTGCTGGACCAGTACGGTGCGCGGCGGATGCTCCCGGCGCTCGCGGTCGCGCTGGCGGCGGGTTGCCTGGTGACGTCCCGGGTCGACGACCTCCGGTCGCTGTACCTTGCCCTCCCCACGGTCCGGATTCTCGGGCAGGGGGCGCTCACGCTCGTCGGGTCGTGGTTGATCGGCGAGTGGTTCCACGCCCGCCGCGGACTGGCGACGGCACTCGCCGGGCTCGGCAGCAGCCTGTCGGTCGTCTTCTTCCCGATCCTGAACCGGTACGTCATCGCGAACCACGGCTGGCCGGCCGCCTGGCAGGTGCTCGGAATCCTGGAACTGGTCGTGCTCGTGCTGCCGGTGGCGATCTTCCTCCGCGACCGCCCCGAGGACGTCGGGCTCCGTCCGGACGGATTCGAGCCGGACGACGACCCGACTCCGAACGCCGTCGCGTCACGACGTCAGGTCCCCACGTCCGACTCGTGGTCGGTCGCCGAGGCGCTCCGGGATCCGACCTTCTGGAAGCTGCTGTGCGTGCCGGCCACGTCGGGCATGATCGGCACGGGGCTCGTGTTCCACCAGACGGCCGTCCTCGGTTCGCGAGGCGTCTCGTACGACTGGGCGCTCACGCTGATCTCCGTGCAGGCAGTCGTCTCGATGACGGTCACGCTCCCGGCCGGCTGGGCGACGGACCGGGTCGAGTCACGGTTCCTGCTGGCCGCGGCGATGCTGCTGCTCGCGGCCGGGGTCGGCCTGGCACTCGTGCTGCCGTTCCCGGAACTCGCGCTGCTGTACGCGGTGCTGCTCGGGCTGCACGGCAGCGTCCTGCAGAGCACGGGCAGCGTCGTCTGGGTGAACTACTACGGGCGGCGGAACCAGGGAGCCGTCCGCGGGCTCGCGTACTCGGCGATGGTGCTGGCCGCGGCGGTCGGGCCGGTGCCGATGGCGGTCTCGCTCGACTTCCTCGGCTCGTGGAGCCCGTCGCTGCTGCTGTACCTCGCGGTCCCGCTCGGGGCGGCCGCGCTCGTCTTCAGCGCCCGGGCCCCCACTCACCCGTCGCGGCTGGAGCCGCCCTCCTGACGCCGGGCCGTCGTCTCGACGACGGTCTCCTTCTCGGTCGCGCGGCCGAGGTGGGCCTTCAGCAGGTTCATGTTGCGGCGGTTCGCCTTGAAGGTCGTGTCGAAGAGGTCGCCCAGCACGGGGACGATGCCGACGAGCGAGTCGAGGGCGACGTTCCACAGCATCTGCCCGATCACGACCTTCGAGGCCCCGAGCGCGCGGGCCTCGTTGACGACGTAGACCGAGAGTGCCGCCGTCGCGAGGTCGCCGACGCCGGGGGCGAGACCGATGACGGCGTCCCAGCCGACACGATGCTCCGTCCCGGGGATCTTCATCTCGTCGTCGAGCCAACGGACGAGTCGCTCCATCCGGGCGAGCCGGGCGTCGAGGTCCACGGAGTCCTGGGTCGGCGGTGCGGTCACGAGGGCGATTCGCGGGGCGTACGGGCTAGATCCGATCCGGGCTGTGTGTAGCGACTCGGAGGACGTTTGGTCGTGAAACCCTCGATCAACGACCGCCACACGTTCGTGAGATGCGGTCTAGAAGTCCGGGACGGTCGGGCCGGTCGGTGGCGGGGCCGGGTTGCCGCCGCCCCCCTCGCCTCCGCCGCCCCCACCACCAGCGGGCTGCGAGGGAACGTAGGCACCTCCGCCACCGCCGGAGCCCCCGCCTCCGGCGTACGCCTCGCGTCGGGTGGCGTACCGGATGGGGAACGAGGGCCACTGCTCCTGCTCGCTGCCGGCGACCGCGATGTACGGCCCGTCGAACGTGCGGGTGACGATTCGCGTCTCGCTGCCGATCACGACGGTCTGCCGTCTGCCGAACCCGGCGTTCGAGCAGTACTGGACGAAGCCGAGCCACTGCCGGTCCGGGGCGATCACGTTCAGCAGGTTCTTCCGTTCCGGGGCGAAACCGATGAACTCGCGGGGCATGGGGGCCGTGTGCAGCGCGGCCAACAGGAAGCAGGTGGTGATCCAGCCGCACAGCCCGCCGACCGCCCACCGGCCCATCTCGCCGAACGCCTCGGGCGTCTCGACCTCGTCCGGGGAGAGTTGGAAGAGCGCGAGCCGCAGCAGTCCCACGCAGGCGGCGAAGATCCCGACGAGCATCACGAAGTCGAGCTGGAACGCGTACCCGGCGAGTCCGTTGTTCTGCAGCAGCTCGGCGGCCGGCTCGAAGAAGTTGAACGCGACCAGCCCCGAGAGGATCACCACGATCGTCATCATGACGGCCGTCCAGATCCCCTCGGACGCGACGAGGTAGGCGACCAGTCCGAAGACGAGAACGATGAGACCGTCGATGATGCCGGGCATGGATTCAGGGGGCAGAGGTCAGGAGCCGGGTGTCAGTTGGGCGAAGCGAGTGGTCACTTGACGACTCGAACGAGTTCCTCGACGGAGGTGACGCCGCGGACGGCGAGGCGGAGGCCTTCCTCGCGCATCGTCAGCATCCCGTACTGTCGGGCCACCTCCTTGATGCGGGTGATGCTCGCCTGGTCGCGGATCAGGTCCTGGATGCGGCTGTCGATCTCGAGGAACTCGAACACGCCCGCGCGGCCCTTGTACGGGACCGCGTCGCCGGCGTGGCCGTTCGTCGGGGGGCGGTACATCACGGCGTCGTCGCCAACCTGGACGCCCATGCGGGCGAGCGTCTTCCGGTCCGGCTGGTACGCCTCACGGACCCTCGGGTCGAGCCGGCGGGCGAGTCGCTGGGCGAGAATCGCGGAGACCGAGTTCGCGACGACGTACGGCTGGATGCCGAGTTCCATCAGTCGGAAGAGTGCCGTGAACGAGTCGTTCGCGTGGATGGTGGAGAAGACGAGGTGGCCGGTGTTCGCCGCCTGGCAGGCGATCTCGCCGGTCTCCTGGTCCCGGATCTCGCCGATCATGACGACGTCCGGGTCCTGCCGGAGGATGCTGCGGAGCGACGCGGCGAAGGTCTGGCCGGCCTTCTGGTTGATCTCGATCTGGTTGACCCCGTCGATCTTGTACTCGACCGGGTCCTCGACGGTGATGACGTTCCGCTGGCCGGTGTCGATGCCGTTCAGGCAGGCGTACAACGTGGTCGACTTGCCGGCACCGGTGGGACCGCAGACGAGCATCATGCCGTGTGGCAGGTCGATGACCCGTTCGAGCCCTTCGCGGACGGCGGTCCGCAGGCCGAGCTCGCGGATCGAGCCGACGGAGTTCGACTGGTCGAGGATCCGCAGCGACATCTTCTCGCCGTGCCGGGTGCCCTGCGTGGCGAGCCGGAAGTCGATCTCGCGGCCCTCGGTCTCGGCCCGGAAGCTGCCGTCCTGGGGGCGGCGGCGCTCGGTGATGTCCATCCCGCCGAGGACCTTGAAGATGTTGAGGATCGCCTCGCCGAGCGGCTTCTCGAGCGGCTCCTGCGGGAACATCACGCCGTCGATGCGGACCCGGATGCTGACCTCGTCCTCCTTCGGCTCCATGTGCACGTCGGTGCCGCGCTTCTGGATCGCGTCGTAGATCATCTGCTTGGCGACGAGGAAGCCCTTGGACGACTCGACCTGCCCAGTGCGATCGACCTCGCCCCGTTCGCTGCCGGACTTCCCGAAGAAGCGGATGGGGGCTCCGGCGACCGGCTCGAAGACCTCGCGTTCGCCGCCGACGTTGATGCCGATCCTGGCGAGCCACTCGGCCGCGACCCCGTTGAGGTGGTCCTTCGTGAAGACCTTGGCCGCCTCGGGGACGCGACCGTTCCGTTCCTTGACGTAGAGGCCGAACGGGACCGTCCATCCGACGAGTGCGAGCACGTAGGCCAACAGCGAGAACGGCGAGACGATCGCGAGCAGCATGCCGACGAAGCCGGACGCGATGAGGATGGGCGTCCAGAAGTTCGGCCGGACGCTGAGGGTGTTCGCATCGTTCCCGGCCCAGCCGACGCTGCGGACCCAGCCGAGGAAGAAGGCGAGCAGCAGCACGATGTGGATGGTCGAGAGGTACTGGCCGGTGCCGTCCACCGCAGGCGGCGGGGAGTTGCCGCGGAAGAAGCCCCCTTCACCCACGACGGCCGGGCTGGGTGCCATGCGGCCTCCCTTCTCCGGCCACGCGGGGCCGTCCGACGCGGCCGGTGCCGGAGTTGTCGCCGCCGCCCCGTCGCCCGCGGCCAGCTCCTGATTCGGATCCTGACCGAAGCCCGGGGCCGCGAGAACGGACAGGGCGCACGAGAGAGACAGAACCGCGAGGGCTCTTCGGATGGTCGGGATTCGGCGGGCCATGGTCGAGTGCGTGCCGTGGCGGTCGGGGGAGGGACGTCGTCGTCTCAGAGAATGGCCGACGCCTTCACGTCGATGCCCTTCAGCCGCATCTTCAACTCCTCGACGTTCGGGGAGATCTCGAACGCAGCGGTCCGGCTGATGTACTCCTTCTGCAGGAACTCGTAGAGGCTGTCGTTGAACAGCCGCATGCCCTCGTCCTTGCCGATGGAGATCGCCGACGACAGCTTGTGGTCCTCCTCCTCCATCACCAGCTTTCGCACGGTCGGGTTGAAGATCATGATCTCGGTGATCGGCACGCGGCCCGGCTCGTCGACGATCGTCTTCAGCAGCTTCTGCCCGACGATCGCCCGCATGTTCATCGCCATCGAGGCCCGGATCGCCGAGTGCATCGACTGCGGGAACAGGTCGAGGATACGGCTGATCGTGCCCGGCGCGCTCGAGGCGTGGATCGTGCCGAACACGAGGTGACCCGTCTCGGCCGCGTGGATGGCGGTCTCGAACGTGTCCTTGTCGCGAAGCTCGCCCACCAGCATGATGTCCGGGTCCTCACGCACGGCGTGGGACATGGCGACGTGGAAGTCCCGTACGTCCTGCCCGAGCTCGCGCTGGTTGATCAGGCACTGGTCCGACGTGTACACGAACTCGATCGGGTCCTCGATGGTGAGGATGTGCTTGTTCATGTTCTGGTTGATCCAGTTGAGCATCGACGCGATCGTCGTGCTCTTGCCGGATCCCGTGACGCCGGCGAGCAGCACCATCCCCATGTCGTACTTGCACAGGTCCTCCATCTTGGGGGGGAGGTGCAGCTTCTCGAACGGCGGGATGAACTGCTCGATCTTACGGGCGACCATGCCCACCTTGCCGAGCTGCGTGAACAGGTTCACGCGGAACCGCCAGTCGTTCCCCTCGTGGGCGACGACCTTGGCGTAGTCGGCCCCGCCGTCTCGGTGGAAGATGTCCAGGTTTCGCTGGTCCATCATCGGGAAGGTCAGGCTGACCATGGCGTCCTCCGTGATGGGGTCCATCTGGAGTTCGCGGAGCGTCCCCTTGATGCGGAACACGGGGGGCCGGCCGACCTGGAGGTGGATGTCCGAGGCACCATGCTTGATCGCCAGCTTGAAGATCTTGTCGATCTCGATCGGCTTGCCCGGCTCGAACGTCGACTTCAACCACTCGCGGGCCTTGTTGGACGCCATCGTGTTTCTCGCTGCTCTCGAGGGTCGTGTTGAAGTCGATGCAAAGGCGCGAAGGCGCAGAGACTCGCAAAGCGTTCAGAAGACTCTTCGTCCGCGCCGCAGTACTCGGGGATCACGTTCCGGCTGCCATCGTAGTCCTGTCGGGAGAGTCCTGTCTCCCGACCCACTCACAGCGTCACACCCACGTCCTGCCGCGGCTCTCTTTGCGAGCCTTCGCGTCTCTGCGGCTTTGCGTCGAAACCCGCGGCACCGTCACGCAGGCGAATTGTACCGTACCGGGACGCCCCGTTCCTCGATGTACCGCTTCGTTTCCTCGATGGTGTACTTGTCGTAGTGGAAGATGCTCGCCGCGAGGGCGGCCGAGGCCCCGCCCGCGGTCAACGCCTCGTAGAGGTGTTCCGGCGAACCCGCCCCCCCACTGGCGACGACCGGGATGCGCACCGCACGTGTGATGGCCGACGTGATCTCGATGTCGTACCCGGCCTCGGTCCCGTCGGCGTCCATGCTCGTCAGCACGATCTCGCCCGCCCCCAGCCGTTCGACCTCCTTCGCCCAGGCCACCGCGTCCAGCCCCGTCGGCTGCCGGCCGCCGCGGACGTGCACGTCCCAGTGCACCGGCGGCCCCGCCCCGTCCCGGTTCGGCCGGTCGATGCACCGCAGCCGGTCCGGCACGTCCGGGTGTTTCGCCGCCGGGTTCTCTGCCGCCGGGACCCGCTTCGGGTCGATGTTCACCACGATGCACTGGCCGCCGAACCGTTGGGCCGCCGCCTTCACGAACTCCGGGTCGGTCACCGCGGCCGAGTTGATCGAGACCTTGTCGCAGCCCGCCTTCAACAGGTTGCGGATGTCGTCCAGCGTGCGGATGCCGCCCCCCACCGTGAGCGGCATGAAGACCTGCTCGCTCGTCCGCTCGACGACGTCGAGGATGATGTCCCGCTCTTCGTGCGAGGCGGTGATGTCCAGGAAGACGAGCTCGTCCGCCCCCTGCATCTCGTACCGCCCGGCGATCTCGACCGGGTCCCCGGCGTCTCGCAGGTTCAGGAAGTTGACCCCCTTCACGACACGCCCGGCGTGGACGTCGAGGCAGGGGATGATCCGCTTGGCGAGCATGAAGTCAGGGCCGAGGGGAGTTGGGGCACGCGAGCCGCCCACTCTATTCCGGTCTCGCCGAGCCGGTCAATCGGCCACCCGCCCCGCGACCTCCTCCGTGCGGAAACGGGCCCGCCGCCCGGCAGTGTTCGGTCTCGTTGAACGTCGCCCGTCGCCCGGATACGATCTCGCCCAACGGAGCTGGACGTGGACGGCGACTCTCGCGCGAGCAACTGGAAGCACCGACATCTCCTGGGACTCGAGTCCCTGAGTGCCGAGGACATCGTTGCCGTCCTCGACCAGGCGGCCGAGTTCAAACGGCTCGCCGAGCAGGGCGAACGGAAGCTGACGGCCCTCGCCGGCCAGACCGTCGCGAACCTCTTCTTCGAGCCCTCGACCCGTACGCGGACGAGCTTCAGCCTCGCGGCGAAGCGGCTCTCGGCCGACACCATCGAGTTCTCCGCCTCCGGCAGCAGCCTCTCGAAGGGCGAGACCTACCTCGACACGGCCCGCACCATCGAGGCGCTCGGCCCGTCCATGGTCGTCGTCCGGCACAGCTCGCCCGGCGCGCCGCACATGCTCTCCAGGCAACTGGACGTCGGCGTCCTCAACGCGGGCGACGGCACGCACGAGCATCCCACGCAGGCCCTGCTCGACCTGTTCACCATCCGCGAGCACCGCGGCGACCTCGCCGGCAAGACCGTCGCCCTCGTCGGCGACATCCGCCACAGCCGCGTCGCCCGCTCGAACATCTGGGGACTCCGGAAGCTCGGCGCCCGCGTCATCGTCTGCGGACCGGCCACGCTCGTCCCCCGCAACATCACCGAGATGGGCGTCGAGATCTCCTACTCGCTCGACCGCGTCCTCGGCGAGGTCGACTGCGTGAACCTGCTCCGCGTGCAGTTCGAGCGGCAACGCGGCGCGTTCTTCCCCTCCATCGCCGAGTACGCCCACCTGTTCGGCATGAACGGCGACCGCCAACGCCGCATGAAGGACGACGCCCTGATCCTCGCCCCCGGGCCGATCAACCGCGGCGTCGAACTCACACCCGAGGTGGCCGACGGCTCGAAGTCCGTCATCCTCGACCAGGTCACCAACGGCCTCGTCATCCGCATGGCCTGCCTGTACCTGCTGGACCGCGCCGCCGCGAACGCGGAGGCGAACGCATGAGCCGCAACGTTCGGACGAGCGGGATTCCAGCTGCTCCAACCCACGCCACACGCAGGCCCCCTCTCCTTGGGGAGAGGGCCGCGGTGAGGGGTTCGCAGTCTGGCGACATCCGCACGTCAGTTCGGCGAGGCCGGCGAAGTGACGAGACGTTGGGAAGACCGAGCAACTGCCACGACCCCCTCACCCGAACCCTCTCCCCGAGGGGAGAGGGGACTTCTGTTGGGAGGGCCGCACGATGAGTGAACTCGTCATCCGTGGCGGCCGAGTGGTCGATCCGGCGAACGGCGTCGACCGGGTCGGCGACCTGCTCGTCCGCGACGGCGTGGTCGTCGGGGTCGACGTCGCAACGCAGAGTCCGAACGCCCAGATCGTCGAGGCGGGCGGGCGGATCGTCTGTCCCGGCTTCGTCGACGTCGGCTCCGCGTTCCGCGAACCCGGGTTCGAGGAGGACGAGACGATCGCGACTGGGACCGCGGCCGCGCTCGCAGGCGGGTTCACCACCGTCGCCGTCTCGCCGGAGACGTCGCCCGTCGTCGACAACGGGGCGTCGGCCGAGTTCGTCCTGTTGCAGGGCGAGCGGGCGGGCAACTGCCGCGTCCACCCCATCGGGGCCGTGACCAAGGGAATCGCCGGCGAGGAACTCGCCGAACTCGCCCAGCTCGCCGACCGGGGCGCGGTCGCCTTCTCGGACGGCAAGCGGCCCATCGCGAACGCCGAGGTCTTCCGCCGCGCCCTCGAGTACGCCGACATGTGCGGCCGCCCGGTGCTCCACCATCCGCAGGTGCCCGAACTCGTCGCCGGCGGCGTCATGCACGAAGGGGTGCACTCGACGCTGATCGGCCTTCGCGGCATGCCGGCCGCGGCCGAGGACGTGATGGTCGGCCGGGACGTCGCACTCGCCGAGCTCACCGGCGGCCGGGTCCACCTCACCTGCGTCTCCACGAAGAACGCCGTCGAGCAGATTCGTCGGGCCAAGGCGGCCGGCGTGCGCGTGACGGCCGGCGTCGCCGTCCACCAACTCGTCCTGTTCGACGACTCGCTGCAGTCGTTCGACGTGAACTGCAAGGTCGATCCGCCGCTCCGCACGCGGGAGCACGTGGAGGCGCTCGTCGAAGGTCTCGCCGACGGCACGCTCGACGTCCTCTGCAGCGACCACCGGCCGCACGCCTCCGAGAAGAAGGACATCGAACTCGACCTCGCCCCGTTCGGCATCGTCGGGCTGGAGACCGCCTTCGCCCTCGCCTCGCAGACGCTCGTCACCGGCGGCCGCGTCGACTGGCCGACCCTCGTCCGACTCCTCTCGACGAACCCCGCCAAGCTGCTCGGCCTGCCGGCGGGAACGCTCTCCCCCGGAGCCCCGGCCGACGTGACGATCGTCGACCCGAACGCCGAGTGGACGATCGACGCCTCCGCGTTCCGGTCGAGCAGTCACAACACGCCGTTCGACGGCTGGACGGTGACGGGTCGCGTCGAGCGCGTGTTCGTCGGCGGGAAGTCGAAGGACGCCGCCACGTCGAACGGCTGACGTCGACCATCCCGCCGCCGCGGCGACCTCGACTCCCGTGCCGTCACCCGGCCGACTGGGACTTCAACCAGTCGACGACCGCGTCGGCCGTGGTCGCGTTGGTGCACAGCGGCACGGCGTGGACGTCGCAGACGCGGAGCAGGGCGACCACGTCCGGGTCGTGGGGCTGGGCGGTCAGCGGGTCGCGGAAGAAGAAGACCGCCTCGACCTCCCCACAGGCCACGCGGCCGCCGATGACGAGGTCGCCGCCGAGCGGGCCGTGGACGACCCGTTCGACGTCGAGCCCGAACGCGTCGGCGAGCATCTTGCCGGTGCTGTTGGTGGCGACCAGCGGCCGGGAGCGGAAGAAGTCGAGGTGGTCCCCGACGAACCGCTCCATGGCCGGCTTCTTCGCGTCGTGGGCGAT
>JANQQW010000055.1 GCA_028284885.1 Planctomycetaceae bacterium | reverse complement strand
GGGGTAGTCCGCGTGTGGGTAGACCGCGTCGCCGACGAGCAGCCGGTAGAGCGTTGCGCCGAGAGCGTAGACGTCGGCCCGGCCGTCGACCGGTCCGATCCGCGCCGCCTGCTCGGGGGCCATGTAGTCGATCGTGCCGATCGGCTGGTCGGTTCCCGTCAGGGCGTCGCCATCGATCGCCTGGGACGCCGTGAACGATGCGAGCCCGAGGTCGAGGACCTTGACGTGCGGGGGGCCGAGCTTGGACTTGGAGAGAATCAGGTTGCCCGGCTTCACGTCACGATGCACGAGCCCCTGGGAGTGCGCCTCCTGCAGTCCGACCGCCGCTTGGCGAACGAGTTCGCACGCCTCGGCGGCGGGAAGCGGCGTCGAGCGAGCCGCGAGGGACGAGAGGTCCCGCCCCTCCACGAACTCCATCGCGAGGTAGTGGACTCCCGCCACCTCGCCCGCGTCGAGCGCCCGCACGAGGTTCGGGTGATCGAGACGCCCCACCGCCCGCATCTCACGGTCGAAGCGGGCGACCGACTCGTCGTCGCGTAGACGATCCGGGGAGAGGGTCTTCACCGCGACGACCTTGTCGAGCTTGCGGTGCCTGGCCCGGTGGACGACCCCCATCCCGCCGCGACCGATCACCTCCAGCAGCCGGTATGGACCGAAGTCGCGTGGAAGATCGTCGTCGGACTCGACGGGGTCCGAGGGGCTCTCGATCCGCTCGACGAGGGCCGTCGCAAGTCGACAGCCGGCCTCGCGTTCGTAGGGTGACGCGGGGGCCTGCCCCCGCAGCGGGTTCGCTCGCGTCACGGAGCCGGACTCCAGTTCGACGATCGTCGCCTCGCAGTCGGGGCAGTTGTCGACGTGCTCGATCACCGCGTTCGCCCGATCGGCGTTCAGGGCCCCCGCGACGAGGGAGAGCAGGTCGTCGTGGCTGGGGTGCATGATCTGCTCCGAGACGCTCGCGTTCCTTCTCAAGAAGGAGGATGCGTTACGCGAATCCTATTCGAGCACCTCGCGGAGCCGGGCCAGGACGCGAAACTTGGCCTGCCGGACGGCGACGTGGGACATGCCGAGGCTCTCGGCCACGTCCGCGGTGGGGCGACCGTCGACAGCGGTTTGCCAGAACGCCTGCCACGTGTGCGGTTGGAAGTCCTTTTCGACGAGCTGGGCCGCCCGGCGGACGAGGCCGGCATCGCTGGTCGGGTCGTCGTCGACTGCGATGGAGGACACGTCGTCGGCCCAGGCGGGAATCTGCTCGATGAGGCGGTGGGCGTCGGTTCCGCCTGCCCCCGTGCTCACCAGCTTGGCCTGCCGACGACACCACCCGCGAACCTCGTTCCGCGTGATGGTCAACAACCACCCGCGAAACGTGTCGTCCGGTCGATCGTGGCGAAACCGTTCCAGGGCGCCGGAGACGATTCGGAAGACCTCCTGCACGACGTCCGCGGCGTCCTCCTCCCCCAGACCGGCCTTGCGGACCCAGCCGTAGACGAGCGGCGTGTACACGTGCGCGAGCCTCTCCCACGCGTCCGGCGATCGCTCCTGAGCCAGTCGAATCAGGCTCTTCGAGGTCGTCCACGTGCGGCCCATCTCTTCCGGCTCCGTCAAAGGTCACAACCGTCGTTCGCGTGGGGATGGCCAGTGGCGGCGAGCCGAAACGAACTTCAATGTAACCGGGTAAGCCGTGCTCCAGCAGCCCACGAGGAAGGAATCTCCGGTTTCGCGTAACGCGCCGAACTTCTTGATGGTGACGCGGCTCGGGCCGCCGCGGGGACGACTCCTCGCGAATCGAGATTTCCACCGGAGTAGAGGAGAAGACGATGCGCTGTGCACCCTGTCTGTTCGTGTTGGCCGCCTGCGTTCTCGCGACGAGTTCCGCCGCGGAGGCGCAGGACAACTTCACCGGGACCTACCGTCCCATCATCAACGGAAAGCCGGACCAGACCTACTACATGACCCTGCGGGACAACGGAAACGGAACGCTGACCGGCAGGTACTTCGCCGTGGACGCCGCGGGCAACTCGATGAACGCCGACCTCGAGGGTCGCTACTTCCTCACCAAGAAGCCCGAGCAGGGGGACTGGCTGCTGATGGTGTGGGGCAAGAGCGAGAACCGTGAGAACCAGGGGATGATGGCGCTCACGGCCTACGTCGACAACGACAAGAACAAGCTCTACGCCTCGACCTGCTACGCCAACACGCAGGACAAGAACGGCACCCGTGGTGCCAAGGGCCGTGGCGGATCACCGTCGCTCGTCTACGTCCGCGATTGACCGAGCCGGTCGTCGTCGGCTCTCGGGGAAATGCCGACGTCGCTCCGAAACCCGATTCGCCAACGAGTGGGCGAATCGGGTTCTCCCTCCCCTGACGCGGCCTTCCTCCGTGGCCCTTTCGAGCCGCTCGATCCTCTTCCGGATCTCCACCGGGTGCCACTGACCTCTGGACATTGCGACTGCTGCGTCTACTCGTCCATGTCGGGCAGGACCGCGGATGTCACTGATGAGCACGGATGCTGTCTCCGCAGAATCCGTGTCGATCCGTGACATCCGTGGTGCTCTTCTGCCTGGCACTCTGCAGTCGATGAAACGCGACTCGGTGCCGATGGTCACCTCGGCCCACCGGGAACCGTCTGCCGGACTCCCTCCGGTTTCACGTTCGCCTCGGCGATGCGTTGGTGGAGTTGTTCGGCGAGCCTCGCGACGGTGGCCGCGTGGTTGGGGTCGGTGGCGAGGTTGACGAGTTCGGCGGGGTCGGTCTCGTGGTCGTAGAGTTCGTTGCCGGCGGCTCCGTCGGGGCCCCACTCGGTGTAGCGGTAGCGGGGGGTGCGGAGGCTGTAGCCGGTGCCGTACTGGGTGAAGGCCCCCTCGCGGACGTGGTGGGTCGGGTCGCGGAGCGTGGGGACGAGGCTCTTGCCGGCGACGTACTTCGGGGCCTTCAGGCCGGCGAGGTCGGTCAGCGTCGAGTGGAAGTCGACCATCTCGGCGGGGCACTTCGTGGAGACGCCCTGCCGTTCGACGCCCGGGCCGGCGAGGATCAACGGCACGCGGGTCGCGTTCTCGAAGAGCGTCGTCTTCTGCCAGTGCCCGTGCTCGCCCATGTGATAGCCGTGGTCGGACGTGAAGAGCACGATCGTGTTCTCGTCGAGCCCGGTCTCCTCGAGCGCGTCGAGCACGAGGCCGAGCTGGGCGTCGGCGAAGGTGATCGACGCGTAGTACGCCTGAATCGCCCGGCGGGCGAGGTCGTCGGCGAGGTCGATCTGCTCCTTCTTGCGGCGAATCGACTGGAGCGCCGGCTTCGGGATCGTCTTCTCGTACCCGTCCGGCACGGTCGGGACGTCGATCTTCTCCAGCGGGTACTTGTCGAAGTACTTCTTGGGGGCGACGTACGGCGTGTGCGGCCGGTAGAGGCCGACGGCGAGGTAGAACGGCTCCTTCGACTCGGCGTGCTTCTTCAGGACGCGGACGGCCTCGGCGGCGGCGATGCCGTCGGTCTGCTCGGCGTCGGTCCCGTCAGCCGCCATCCAGCTGAGCGTGCCGCCGTACTGCCCCTTGCGGAGCGTGAAGATGTCGGCTTCCTCGTCCTTGTCGCGGCCGCGGGGGTTGATCGTCTTGTCCCAGGAGTCGGGGTCGTCGTGGCCGCCGGTGCCGATGTTCCGGGGCACGCCGTAGTGGTAGATCTTGCCGATGCGCGTGGCGAAGTAGCCGGCGTTGCGGAAGGTCTGGGACATCGACTGCACGTTGGGCAGCCGCTGCCTGAGGAAGATCGCGTTCCGGTGGATCAGCGTCTGATCCGGGTACAGGCCCGTCATGAAGGAGGCCCGGCTGGGGCCGCAGAGCGGGTACTGGCAGTGGGCTTGCTCGAACCACACGCCGCGGGCGGCGAGCCGGTCGACGTTGGGCGACTTCACCAGCGGGTGCCCGTAGCAGCCGAGGTCGCAGTTCAGGTCGTCGCAGATCAGGAAGAGGACGTTCGGCCGGTCCGCGGCGGTGGCGACGCCGGCGAAGGAGAGAAAGACGAGGGCGAGCAGCGGCGGGCGAAGGTTCAAGGGGACTTCTCGGATTGGCGAGCGCGAGAGGTGTCGGTGCGACGCGACCATCGTAGAGTCGTGTTCTTGGTGAATCCACGAGTTCCGCCGCCGGGAGCGAGGCGATGCCGACCGTCGTCCTGAGTTCGATTCAAGTGGGAGAACCGCAGACGTTGGGCCGTGCGGACGCGGACGATCCGTTCGAGCGAGAGTGGACGACGGCGATCTTCAAGCAGCCCGTGCGCGGAGCCGTGTCCGTCGGGCGGACGGGGATCGAGGGGGACGGGCAGGCCGACCTCAGCGTGCACGGCGGGCCGGACAAGGCGATCTGTGCGTACGCCGGGGAACACTATCCGGCGTGGCAGGCCGAGTTGGACCTGCCGGACTTCGGCTTCGGCGCGTTCGGCGAGAACTTCACGGTGGACGGGGCGAACGAACAGACGGTCTGCCTCGGCGACGTGTACGAGGTCGGGACGAGCGTCGTCGAAGTCTCGCAACCACGGCAGCCGTGCTGGAAGCTGGCCCGCAAGTGGCGGATCAAGACGTTGACCGCCCGCGTGGCCGAGACCGGGCTGACCGGCTGGTACTTCCGGGTGCTCGAGCCGGGCGACGTCGAAGCGGGGGCGACGTTCACGTTGGTGGACCGCCCGCACCCGGACTGGTCGCTTGCGCGGGCGAACGACGTGATGCACCACCGGAAACAGGATGCCGAAGCGGCCGCCGCACTCGCCGCCCTCCCGCCGCTCGCGGAGAGCTGGCGAGCGACGCTGTCGAAGCGAGTGGCCGGGTGAAGGCGACGGCTATTCGACGAGCTTGATCTGCAGGTCGAGCTTCTTCCCCTTGCGGAGCACGGTGACCGGCAGCTTCTGGCCGACCTCGTAGTTCAGCTTCATCCACATGTGGAACCGTCGGTGGTTCGACTCGGTGATCGGCTTGCCGGCGACCGCGACGACGACGTCCCCCTGTCGGAGGCCGGACTCGAAGGCCGCCTTGCCGCCGGCGGCTCCGCGGTTGATCCAGCGGACCTCGAGTGCGTTCTGGCCTTCGGGGATTCGCAGGTTCCGCCGCTTGTTGTCGGGCAGTTCGGGCATCCAGACCCGCATCACGGGCGAGACCGACCACATGGAGCCCCGCCAGGAGATGTCGTACTTCTTCCAGTCCGGGCCGAGGGCGAGCGTCCTCTCGCCGCTCTTGCTGCCGCGGACCTCGACGGACTTGGCGTCGTAGTCGAGCCGGTGGAGAGCCCACTGGACGTCGGCGATGGAGGCGACGACCTGCCCGTCGACGTGGGTCAGTTCCTCGCCCTTCACGAGTCCCGCCTTGTCGGCGGGCGAGCCCTTCCGCACGGCGGTGATGGTCCGGCCGTCGGTCCGGTCGAGCGAGAGGCCGACGTTCTCCGGGTAGGGGAAGCGGTACAGCATCTCGTAGCGGAACTTGCCGGTCGCCTTGGCGTGCTCGTGCTGGGCGTCGTGGATGTTGTGGCAGTGGATGCAGTTGTTGCGAGCGGTCGCCCCGCGGTACTTCGCCTTGTTCTTGAGGCCCGGCATCTCGAGGGCGGTCGAGTAGGACCGCTTCGGGCCGCGCTTGCCGGCGAGTTCGGCCTTGTTGTCCGGGTAGGCGGCGTGCAGTTCGAGGACCTTCCGCATGGTCGTCTCGAGTCCCTCGACGGAGTTGTACGCGTCGGGTCCCTCGGCGGACTGCGTGCCGTAGCGGGCGTAGACGGTGCCGTCGGGGTTCACGAACATCGCCGCCCAGTTGAGGTCGTGGTCGAACTGGAACCAGTCGAGATCGACGTCCTTCATCTCGACCTGCCGGACGGGGACGAACTTCGTCTGGGCGAGCTTCAGCAGTTTCACGTTCCCCTGGGCGACCTCGGCGTCGAAGCCGGCGCACGCCTTGCACGGCACGCAGCGGAACGTGACGAACAACGGCTTCCCGGTCCGCTCGGCCTCCTTCCGGGCCGAGGCGATGTCGTTGTACACCCATACGTCCTCGACGCCGGTTGCGTTGTCGTCCTTGAGGACCTCCTTCAGGCTCGGCTTCTGGCCGAAGGCCGCGGAGGAGGCGAGAAGAGCGCAAGCGGTCAGGCCGCAGACCGCGACGAGAGAGCGACGCACCGACATGGTGGACTCCGAAGCAGAAGGGAACGGATCAACCCGCTCCGAAATGATAACGGGGCCATTCTGCGAGATCGATGATCCGCGGCCCTCGAAGCAACGTTTGCGAACCCGCCGGGCGGCGGGGAGAATCCAAGCGCCCACACACCCACGAGGTCGCACCATGAGTCGCACAGCCGTTCGTCTGCTCGTTCCCTGCTTCGCGCTGCTTCTCGCAGGCACGACCGCCCTCGCCCAGCACGACTACAAGAAGACTCGTGGCCTGCTGCGGGACGGGAAGTGGGCCCAGTGCATCGAGCTGGCGAACGAGAACCTCGCGAAGGATCCCAAGGACAGCGAGTGGATCGTCCAGCGGGGACTCGCCGAGGCGCGGGTGGAGAAGTTCGACGCGGCGATCGCGAGCTTCGAGCAGGCGATCGAGATGGGGGTTGCCCCGCAGCGGTTCGTCGGCGAGGCCCGCAACGTGATGAAGCCGGTGGCCGGAAAGGAGCCGCTGAAGTCGTGGCTGGCGAAGCACTCCAAGGCCCTGCTGCACGGGCCGATGCTGGGAAACCTGACGTCGACGAGCGTCGACTTCTGGGTTCGCACGTCTCGACCCGGGAAGGTCGTCGTCGCCGTTCGCCCACGGTTCGCCGGGAAGTTCACGAAGTTCGAGGCCGAGGCGACGGAGGAGAACGACCTGACCGCGGTCGTGAAGCTGACCGGTCTCGAGCCGGGAACGGTCCACGGCTACCTGTTCGAGCTTCGCAGCGGCGACGAGATCGGCGGCGGCGAGGGCGGCAAGTTCCGCACGCTGCCCGAGGAGCCCGGCAAGGTCTCCATCGCGTTCGGCGGCGGGGCCGGGTACGTGCCGGAGAACGAGCGGATGTGGAAGACGATCCAACGGTTCGACCCGACCGCCCTCGTACTGCTGGGCGACAACGTCTACGTCGACATGCCCGAGCACCCCGAGATGCAGCGGTTCTGCTACTACCGCCGGCACAGCGTGCCACAGTGGCGGAGGCTCGTCGGCTCGCGGCCGGTCTACACCATCTGGGACGACCACGACTTCGGCACGAACGACTGCTGGGGCGGGCCCGAGATCGCCCAGCCGAAGTGGAAGCCGGACGTCTGGAACGTCTACCGCGAGAACTGGGTGAACCCCGGCTACGGCGGCGGCGAGGAGCGGCCCGGCTGCTGGTACGACTTCCGCCTCGGCGACGTCCACTTCGTCATGCTCGACGGCCGGTACTACCGCACGAACCCGCGAGCCGAGACGACCTCGATGCTCGGCCCGGAGCAACTCGCCTGGGTGAAGAAGACGCTCGCGGCCTCCGACGCGACCTTCAAGGTGATCGCCTCCCCCGTGCCGTGGGAGTACTCGACGAAGGGGGACAGCAAGGACACGTGGAACGGCTTCCGGACCGAGCGCGAGGACCTGTTCGGCTTCCTGACCGAGAAGAAGATCGAGGGAGTCGTCCTGCTGAGCGCCGACCGGCACCGCAGCGACGCGTGGAAGATCGACCGCGAGGGCGACTACCCCCTCTACGAGTTCGAGTCCTCCCGGCTGACGAACCGGCACGTGCACGGCACGATGAAGAACGCGATCTTCAGCTACAACGAGCTGCAGTCGTTCGGCCTCGTCACGTTCGACACGGCCGCCGCCGACCCGACGGTCAACTACAAGATCGTCAACATCGACGGCCAAGCAGTCCACGAGCTGACCGTGAAGCGGAGCGACCTCGAGTGAAGCAGGGTTCGTCCACTTCGAAGTGTCGGGCAGAAGAGAACCACGGATGCGACGAGGTGCTGGGGGGAGCTGAACAAGACACTCGACGTTATCATCGGAGATAAGGTCGCAGTCTGGGCGAAGTCTGTAGAAGCTGCGTCGCACGCCGAGGGTGAACCAGTCCACGTTCGTGCGTGTCTCTCCGCGGGGGAGTTCGCAGCTGACGGAGCAGATCATGTATCTGAAGTTCGAGGATGGTTGCCACGATTTCGAGCTCACCTTCCTACAAGACTTGTTCTGTGTGCTGGACTCCCGACTTGATAACGTCCACAGCCAAATCGACGTGTGTAGCGACCCCGACCAGATGGGGTTCTTCGACGACGCCGAGTATATGGTTGGCACGGGTTTGGTCGCGTGCCAACGTTATCTCGCATCGACGTACGGTCCGCTCGGCATCTCGAAACAGGCCGCGATCGAAGTTGGCCCATGCCATTCTCAGGGGACGCCGGTAGCTCGAATCATCAACGCGGCCGCGAACTTCTGGAAGCACCACGACGAGTGGGGCTTGCATGCGGTGGTTCATCGCAATCGAGATCTCCTCTCGCCCGTCCAGCGGGGAACAATCGAGATACTCGAGACTGTCACGCCGTGGGACGACTACACGTGCTGCAATCTGCTCTTCGAGTTGACTTCGCCAAACGAACCGAGGTTTCGGCATCTGGTGCCGCAGCTTGAAGCGTGGCGCGATGCGGTCGATTCCCTAACGCCCGTAGCGGCGGGTGTGGCTGGGACATAGCACCAGTAGGGTGGGCTCTGCCCACCAACCACAGCACTCGACGTCCACTCTTCGGCGTGGTGGGCACAGCCCACCCTACTCGGACTCATCATGGCGCGGTGGCCGCACTACGTGGGTCAGTCGGCGAACGAGTCGCCGGTGATGCCGCTGACGGCGTCGTCCTCGATGCGGCCGCCGAGTCGCTGGAAGCGGCCGAGGGCCATCAGGGGCCAGTAGATGCGGTAGAGGTGGTAGCGGAGGTAGAAGACCTTCGGGAAGCCGGTGCCGGTCCACCACGGTTCGTCCCACGTGCCGTCCGGGTTCTGCGTCTCCAGCAGGTACCGCACGCCGCGGCGAACGGACTCGTCGTCGACGCGGCCGGCTGCCAGCAGACCCATCAGGGCCCAGGCGGTCTGCGAGGGGGTCGTCGGCCCCTGTCCGCGGAGGGACGGGTCGTCGTAGCTGGCCGGCGTCTCGCCCCAGCCGCCGTTCTCCTGCTGGACCGATTCCAGCCAGCGGACCGCGTCGCGAATCCGCGGGTGGTGCGTCGGCACGCCGATCTTCTCCAGCCCCACGAGGCACTGCCACGTGCCGTAGAGGTAGTTCACGCCCCAGCGGCCGTACCACGCGCCGTCCGGGTCCTGGTCCTTCCAGACGAAGTCGAGCGCCTTCTCCACGCACGGCTGCACGACCGGGTGCCGGGGATCGACGCCGATGCGGCCGAACATCTCCAGCATGCGGGCCGTGAGGTCGGCCGTGCTGGGGTCGATCATGGCGTTGTGGTCGGCGAACGGCACGCGGGTGTAGATCTCGCGGTCGTTGTCCTTGTCGAACGCCCCCCAGCCGCCGTCCTTGTTCTGCATGGCGAGAATCCACCGCACGCCCCGGCGGATGGCGTTCAGCCGCGGCGCGATCGCCTCGATCGACCGGACGGCGGCGGCGCCGCTGTCGGCCCGAGCCGTGACGACGGCCGCGGTCGAGGCGTCCTCGGGGTGCGGGCTCCAGCCGTCCTGCAGGAAGAACTCGGCCGACCACGGCTCGTCGCCGTCGTCCGGCAGGCACTGGGCGAGCGCCATCGAGACCATGCAGGTGTCGTCGACGTCCGGGTAGAAGCGGTTCTCGTACTCGAAGAACCACCCCCCCGCCTCGTGGCCCCGGTTGCGCACGGCCCAGTCGCCCGCGACGCGAACCTCCTTCGAGACCAGCCAGTCGACCGCCCGGTTGACGGCCGGGTCGTCCCACTTCACGCCCGCCTCGCGAAGGGCGAGCGTCGCGATCGCCGTGTCCCACACTGGCGACTTGCACGGCTGCAGCCGCGCGGTCTCCCGCTCGCGGATCACGAGCCGTTCGAGTTCGTGCAGCTGCGACCGGACCTCGGGCGAGTCCTCTTCGTAGCCGAGGCACCGCAGGCCGATGACGGACCAGACGATCGGCGGGAAGATCGCCCCCAGCCCGTCGCTCGCCTCGAAGCGGTCGAGCATCCACCGTTCGGCCCGCTTGACGGCCGCCTGCCGCAACGGCCTCACGCCCCATCGTTCCAGCGTCTTGTAGCAGCGGTCGCCGAAACGGAAGAAGCGGCCCCAGTCGATCCAGTGCCGCTGCTTGAGTTCGTCCACCACGTCGGACGGGGGCATGCAGGGGGGCAGGGTCTCCGGCGAGTCGACGAACAGCTCGCGGATGCCGTGCTCGGCCGGCAGGTCGTTCGACGGCTTGAAGTGCCACAACAGGCTCAGCGGGACGATGATCGTCCGCGACCAGGCCGACATCTCGTACACGTTGAACGGCATCCACCGCGGCACGAGGACCAGTTCCGGCGGGACGGCCGGGCACTGGGCGTAGTCGATCACCCCCAGCAGCGCGAGGTAGTAGCGGGTGAAGCTGTTGACCTTCTCCGCCCCGCCGGCGGCGAGGATCGCCTCGCGGGCGAGCGTCATGTGCGGAGCGGCCGGGTCGTCGCCGGCGATCTTCAGCGTCCAGTACGCCTTCACCGACGCACTGACCTCGAGCGGCCCGCCGGGGAACAGCGACCAGCCCCCCTCCGGCCGCTGCTGCTCGCGGACGTAGTTGGCCGCCTCGGCGACGATCGGGTCGCCCGCCCGGCCGAGCCACGCCAGCAGCAGGACGTACTCGGACTCGAGGATGCTGTCCCCCTCGAGTTCTCCGCACCAGTGGCCGTCGTCGTGCTGCTCGGCCAGCAACCAGTCGCGTGTCCGCTCGACGGCCAACGAGACCGGGGAGTCTGCGAGCCCGGTCGTGGCGGCGTGGAAGTGCTTGCGAAGCCGGTCGGGGCCGGGGGTCGTCGAACTCATTTCGCGCGTCTCCGCGTCAGCGATCTCGCTTGGTCGGGCGAAATCGTCGTTCCTCCTGAACCAGCCGGATGTTACGCCGCCGCTGCGACATGCGACAAGACTGAACGACGAGGTCGAAGCCGAACGGCCTCGGGGATCTCCTGAGCAACGCGGACGGGCTCCGGTGCGCGACGACTGGGCAGGGATTGTCAAGCCCGCGTGGACGATACGCACGAATTCCCCGGAAGAACGCGTTCACCGAATTCGTAGGTCTTTCGGAATGGGAAGTGCATCACCGCTGAGACACCACTCCACTGCAGCGCTCGCCCCAATCTCCCTTCCCACCTGACTCATGACCGCCGTTCCGATTCGACCGCCGGAGGCCTCCCGCATGGGCGAGACGAGGCCGGGAGCCACCCCGCAAGAGTTCGCGCCGTTCGACCCTGACAAGGCCGCCGTCGCCGCCCTGTCGCCGCTCGAGATCGCCCGTCTGACGCGGAGCGAACTGGTCGCCGCGATCCGAGCCGCCGAACTCCCCATGCTGGCGTTCGCGACCGAACAGCGGCTCAACCACCTTGACCGCTGGACGCTCGAACGGCTCGTGTACCTCGGCCGGCACTGCTGCCGCAACCAAGGGTACTGAGCGTATAAGCCGCCAACGGTTCGCACGTCGAGTCGAGGACACTCGTTGCGATCGTTCCGAAACGCTGGTACAACGCGACCGGTGCGGCCAACAGGCCGAGTTCACGGGACGACCCCTCCAACGAGGACCGAGACGGATGGCGAACGAAGACGTTGAACAGGCGGCCGAGACGACCGACGAGCCCCCGGAGACCGCTCCCGCCGCGGACGGCACGACGGTCCAGCAGACCATCCGCGTGGACGACGACGGCACCGTCGCCTGCTATGCGAACTTCTGCCGCGTCTCCTACACGCCCGAGGAACTCATCCTCGACCTCGGCCTGAACCCGCGGCCCTTCGGCTCCGGCGAGACGACCGTCAAGGTCCACCAGCGAGTCATCCTCAACTTCTTCACGGCGAAGCGGCTGCTGAACGCCCTCGCCGGAACGCTGCAGCGGCACGAGCAGGCGTTCGGCGTGCTCGAGACCGACGTGCGGAAGCGCGTCAAGCAGACCTGACCACCGCGATGACCGACGTGCCCCCAGCCGACGACCCCGGAGAGGACAGCCCCCGCAGCCAGGCCGTCCGACACGGGTCGGTCGGGGCGCGGGTGCCCGAACACGTCCGCCGCGGCGTCTTCAGCACGGGGGTCGTCGTGCTGCAGTCCACGCACGAGTTCGTGCTCGACTTCCTGCTGCGGATGACGCAGCCCCAGCAGGTCGCGGCTCGCGTCGTCCTCTCGCCGTCGGTCGTCCCGGGGTTCGTGAAGGCCCTCGAGGACAACCTCGCGAACTACACGCGGAAGTTCGGCGCGCCGCGACCGCCGCAACAGCAGGCCGCTTCCGCCGAACCGGCCGACGTGCCCGCCGAGCCCGCGCTCGTCGGCGAGACGACCGTCGCGGCCGAGTCGACGTCGCAGCCCTCGGCCGAGGAACTGTACGACGAACTGAAGCTGCCGGACGAGATGCTCGCCGGCAACTACGCCAACGCCGTGATGATCTCCCACACGCCGACCGAGTTCTGCTTCGACTTCCTGACGACCTTCTTCCCCCGCTCGGCGGTTGCCGCCCGCGTGTTCCTTGCCGCCCCGAACGTCCCTTCGTTCCTCAACTCGCTGAGGCACTCCTTCGGTCAGTTCCAGTCCCGCCAAGGCCACCCGGAACCGCCGACGGACCCGACCGGCGACGACGGGACCCCGTGATGCCCGCCCGGGATCCGGTCGAGACGTATCGGGAACTTCGAGCGACGCCGGAACTCCTCGTCCGCGTCGCCGAGAGCGACGCCCCCGAGCTGCGGCTGCAGGCCGAACTCCGCAAGAGCTACGCGGACGACCTCGTGCGGGCCGCCCTGTCGCTGCGGGACGCACGGCTGCGAGCCCGCGGCAAGTTCGAGCGGGCCGACGACACGTGGTTCGACGCCGTCGGACTCGAGCAGGCCACGCCCGAGGCGGTCGCCCGGCACAAGGCCGCACGATTCGCACGGGACGAGGAACCGGTCGTCGTGCACGACTACTGCTGCGGAGTCGGAGCGGACACGACGGCGTTGGCGGCGGCCGGCTGCCGGGTCGTCGCGTACGACCGGGACCCGCTCCGGGCCGAGTTCGCCCGCTGGAACGTCGAGGCCGCCGGGCTCGCCGACCGCGTGACCGTCGAGGTGGCCGACGTCGAGGCCCTCACCGACCGGGACGCCCTGCTGCACGTCGATCCGGACCGACGGGCGTCGGGCAGCGGACGACGGCGGACGATCCGGCTCGAACAGATGGTCCCGTCACTCGACCGGCTTCACCAGTGGATCGACGAGTTCCCCGGCGGCGCGGTGAAGCTGAGCCCGGCGAGCAACTTCCAGGACAAGTTCCGCGACGTCGAGATCGAACTCGTCAGCCTGAACGGCGAGTGCAAGGAGGCGACCGTCTGGTTCGGCCGACTCGCCGGCGACGCTCCGTGGCGGGCGACCGTGCTGCCCAGCGGCGAGACGCTCACGGGCGACCCGCTCGACGCGTACGCGCCGCCCGGCCCGCTCGGCCGGTTCCTGCACGACCCCGACCCGGCCGTCGTCCGGGCCGGGCTCGTCGACGCCCTCTGTGAGGCGACGTCGCTGTCACGTCTCGACGCGGCCGAGGAGTACCTCACGTCGGACGAACCGGTCGATTCGCCGTTCACGCAGACGTTCGAGGTTCTCGCCGAGGTGCGGAACAACAACCGCGAGATCCGTCGCGCCGTTCGTGCCGCGGGCTTCGGCTCCGTCGAGATCAAGTGCCGGCACGTGCCGGTCGAGGCGGAGGCGGTGCGACGCCGGCTGCCGCTCGACGGCGACCAGCCGGGCGTCGTCGTGTTCGCCCGCGTCGAGGGCCGCACCCGCGTCGTGATCGCGAGACGCTGCAGCCAGGTCTAGCTCTCGTCCAACAGGCACGCCCGCGCCGCCCGTTCGACCGCCCCCGCGAGCGTCTTGAACCGCGGGTAGCTGTTCGGTGGACGGAACTGCTCGACCAACTGCTGGGGCGACTCCGGGTCGAACATCGCGTGGCGACCCGCTTCGTAGACGCGTGGATGTACGTGCCGCCAGACGGAGGCCGGCAGGATGGCCGGGTGCGGCTCCTGCGTGATGCGGTCGCTGAGATCGACCCGCCAGTACCAGCCCCGGTGGTCCTGCACCGGCCACCAGCCCGCCGCGGCCAGCCGCCGCACCCCCTCGGACCACTCGAAGCCCTGCTCCTCGCACCAGTCGGCGTACACCTCCAGCGGCGCCTCGCCAGCGTGGACCGCCTGCAACAGGGACTCGCCGTCGCTCACCGTGCCCTCCCGTTCGCCCGACTCGACGACAGTGTACGCTCACCCGCCGAGCCACGCCTCGAAGTCGCCCAGCCCGTCGAGAATCCCCAGGTAGACAGTCGTCAGCGGACTGACGCCGACGAGCAGCGGCAGCACGATGACGGCGACCAGCAGCCCAGGGCCACACGACTGCACGCGGTCCCACGTCGGCCGCCAACCGGGCGAGACGAGCCCCTCGACGACGCGGCTGCCGTCGAGCGGCGGGATCGGCAGCATGTTGAACACGGCGAGCAGCACGTTCAGCGGGACCAGCACGAGCAGCAGTGCCCGGAACGCGTCGACGTACGGGGGGAAGTCGGCGAAGCCGAGGTGCAGCACCGCGAGCAACCCGACCGCGACCGCGGCGAGCACGAGGTTCGAGACGGGACCGGCGATCGCCGTCAGCAGCACGCCCCACGCCATCGGCACGCTGCGACGAAAGCGGACCGGCTCGACCGGCACCGGCTTCGCCCAGCCGAACGGCACGCCGACGAGCGGCAACAGCACCGTCCCGACCGGGTCGAGGTGGACGAACGGGTTCAGCGACATGCGGCCCAGCAGCCGGGCCGTGTCGTCCCCCAGCTTGTGGGCCGCCCACGCATGGGCCCACTCGTGCACGCCGAGCGACATCCACAACGGGATCACGAACGTCAGCGATCGTGCGAACCAGTCCTCCACGAGAAACTCCGACGAGGAGTCAAAGGGCGTCGGGGTGACGGCCGACGAACGCGTCCGGGCGGACGTCGGTCGCCCGTTCGGTCCCGGCGAGCGGTTCAATCCGCCGCAGTTGGTGCTTCGCGATGACGAGCCCGCTGCCGTCCGACCGCCGCAGCTTGACGAACGACGCGTCCATCCAGACGACCTCCCCCTCGACGACCGAGCCGTCCTCGTACTCGCAGCGGACGACCGCGCGGCCGGTCGGCTCGGCGAGCTGCGTCGTCGACTCGACGAGGATCGCGTCGAGCTGGTCGAACACGCGGTCGCGAGAGTCCGACGGGTCGAGCGCGGCCCGCACGTCCTGCCAGGTGATCCGCGGCTTCTCGCCGTCGTCCTGCAGTCGTGTCCGCCGGACGGCGAGCAGGGCCGCCTCGTTCAGCAGCGACTCCAGCTGCGCACCGCTGAAGCCGTCGGTCTCGTCGGCGAGGGCGGCGAGCGAGACCTCGTCCGACAGCGGCTTCTCCTTCGCGTGGATCTTCAGCACGGCCTCGCGGTCGGCGCGGGTCAGCAGGTCGATCTTCACGCGGCGGTCGAACCGGCCGGGCCGCAGCAGGGCCGAGTCGAGCACGTCGACGCGGTTCGTCGCGGCGATCACGACGACCCGGTCGTTCGGGCGGAAGCCGTCCAGGCTGACGAGCAGCTGGTTCAGCGTGTGCTCCCGTTCGTCGTTGGCGGAGCCCGTGCCGCTGCCGCGGCGACGGCCGACGGCGTCGAGTTCGTCGATGAAGACGACGGCCGGGGCGTTCTTGGCGGCCGTCTCGAACGTGTCCCGCACGCGGGCCGCCCCCACGCCGACGAACATCTCGACGAACTCCGACGCGGAGACCGTGTAGAACTTCGCGTCGGTCTCGCCGGCGACGGCCCGGGCGAGCAGCGTCTTCCCGCAGCCGGGCGGCCCCTCCAGCAGGATGCCCCGCGGCAGCCGGGCGCCGGCGTCGAGCCAGCGGTTCGGGTGGCGGAGGAAGTCGACGACGTCCCCCAGCATCAGCTTCGCCTCGACGCAGCCGCCGACGTCGGCGAACGTCGCCCGTGCGCCGTCGTCCAGCAGCTTCGCCCGCGTTCGTCGCAGCTCGAACACGTTCCCCAACCCGCCACCGCCGCCCCCCTGCATGCGGCGGAGGAAGAAGACCACGGCGACGACCGCCACGAGAATCAGGACGACGTAGAACAGCAGCGACTGCCAGACGCCCGGCTTGCCGTCCCGGTACTCGATCCCCGTCGCCGTGACGGCCTGCCACTGGTCCTCGTCGAGGACGTCGCGGGTGACGACGTGCTCCGAGTCCGAGGTCGCAGCGGTCTCGTCGCCGTCGAACCACAACTCGTCGAAGACCCCTGTCTCGACGCGTTCGACGAACTTCTCCGCGTTGAGGTACTCCTTCTCCGGCTGGTTCACCTGCACGTAGACCACGCAGAAGACCGCGATCAGCAGCACCCAGATCCCGACGGAACGCACGTCTCGTTTCTCCCGGGTCGGCTCGACCCCGCGGCCAACCTACGCGACCGACCAGCCGTCGGCAACGAGTTCTTTCTCGGCCAAGATGCCGAGCGACTGACCAGCCGCGACCGTCAGGGAGCGTTTGCAACATCGTTCCGAGAAGCCCGTCGGAGCGCTCCCTGACGGTCGCGGCTGGTCCGGTCTCCTCCGGGAGCTCAGAGACGATCCGTTGCCCCGGGGGAGAGGGAGCCAAGGAGTCGGGGGGCGACGAGTTCGTGCCGGCCCGTTTTCTCTCGTCCGGCCGGGCCGTAGACTGGAAGCTCCCGGTTCGGGGTCTCTCGGAACAGGTCGCCCGTGTCGTTCGGATTCGTCAACCTCGCCATGCTGGCCGGCCTGCTCGGGCTGTCGCTGCCGGTGCTCGCGCATCTTCTCAGCAAGAAGAAGTACGACCGGGTCGAGTGGGGGGCGATGCAGTTCCTGGAGCTCAGCCAGAACACGCGGCGGAAGATCCAGCTGGAGGAACTGCTGCTGATGCTGCTGCGGATGGGGCTGATCGCGTTGATCGCGATCGCCCTCGCCCGCCCGTGGATGGAGGGGGGCTTCCTCGCGAAGTACGTCTCGACGGAGTCGCGGGACGTGGTGCTCGTGGTGGACGGCAGCTACAGCATGGGCTGGGAGGGGAAGGCCGCCACGCCGCACTCCTCCGCCAAGGAGTGGGCGCTGGAGTTCCTGAACGAGCTGACGCCCGGCGACGCCGTCGCGCTGCTCGACGCCCGGGACCAGGCCCGGCCCGTGGTCGACACGCCGGCCCGCGACCTCGGCCACGTCCGCGAGCAGATCGGCGACCTGCCGCCGCCGACCGGGTCCTCCAACCTCGCCGAGGCGGTCGCCGAGGGGGTCCAGATCGCCAGCCGGTCCAGCAACGTCGCGCGGGACGTCGTCGTCCTCACCGACGGGCAGGCCAAGGGGTGGAAGGCGACCGACGAGGCACTCTGGGCCCGGCTGGACGACCAGCTCGAACAGGCGACCGTCCGGCCGCGGGTGTGGGTCGTGGACGTCGCGAAGTTCGTCTCCGACGACCGCACGAACTTCTCGCTGGAACGGCTCGTCCCGTCGCGTGAACTCACCGTGCCGGACTTCCCCGTCCGCTTCCGCACGAAGGTGAAGTACTCCGGCGGGAAGCAGGCGACGACGAAGCGGGTCTGGCTGGAGGTGGACGGGCAGCGGCTCGCCGACAAGTCCGTCACCGTGCGGCTGGAACCGGACGGCGAGGCGAGCGTGGAGTTCGAGTACCGGTTCCCGTCGGCCGGTTCGCACCTCGTGGCGGCCGTCGTCGACGAGGACAACCTGCCCGGCGACAACCACGCGGCGTGTGCGATCAGCGTGACCGAGGCGTTGCCCGTTCTGCTCGTCGACGGGTCGCCCAGCCGGTCGCCCGTTCAGAGCGAGACCTTCTTCGCACGGGCCGCACTCTCCGCGGCCGAGAACGACACGCCGTGGGTCCGGGCGGACCACGTCGACCGGAACCGCTGGGACGTGCAGACGCTGGACGACTACGAGGTGATCGTCCTCGCGAATGTCCGCAGCCTGACGCCTCCGGAGGTCGCGGCGCTCGAGCGGTACGTGGCGGGCGGGGGCGGGCTGCTCGTCGCCCCCGGCGACACCGTCGACGGCGACGCGTGGAACCAGGACGTGTACCGCGACGGGAACGGACTGCTGCCGGCCCGCTTCGAGGAGATCACCGACGCCGACCCGAACGCCCCGCGGCCGGTCGGCATCCGCGACTCGAGCCTCGAGTCCCCCTGGCTGCAGCGGTTCCGCGACGACAAGGGGGGAGCGCTCGGCAAGGCCCGGTTCGACAAGTGGTGGTCCGTGACGCTGCCGAAGCGGGGGAACGCCGGGCAGGACGAGATCGTCTTCGACGAGGACCAGCCGGGCGGCGGCGAAGACGACGAGGTCCAGGTCTCGGCCCCGCTCGTACTCGCCTCGCTGACCGTGGCGAAGCCATTCCTCGTCTCCCGTCGGTACGGCGACGGCCGCGTGCTGATGACGACGCACCCGCTCGACGCGGACTGGGGGACGCTGCCGGCCAAGGAGGACTTCGTGCCGTTGCTGCACGAGTTCGTGTTCCAGCTGGCCGGCGGCCGGGCGACCCGGAACGTCGACGTCGGCCTGCCGCTGACGATCGCGATCTCCCCGGAGACACGCGTCGAGGACGCCGTCTTCGTCGGTCCCGGCGACACCGAGTTCGCGGCAGAGGCCGCCGGCACGCCGGAACGACCACTCGCGAAGCTCTCGGACACCCGGCTGCCGGGCGTCTACACGTTCCGTCCGTCGAAAGAGGCCGACGCGGCGGACGTCGAGCCGGAGTACTTCGTCGTCAACTTCGACCGCGGCGAGTCCGACCTGACGCCGCTGACCGACGACGAGAAGCGGCTGCTGGCCGGAGAGAAGCGGCTCGCCTTCGTGGAGACAGTCGACGAGTTGATCTCGAAGACGTTCACGGACACGGGCCGCACCGAGATCTGGCAGATCCTGATGATCGTGTTCGTGGCCCTTCTGTGCGGCGAGGTCTGGATGACGCGGCGACTCGTGCAGGGGGGGCACGCGGCGATCGACGAGCAACTGCTCGACGAGATGCAGGCCGCCGAGGCAGAGGCCGCCGCCGCCGAGGAGTCCCCCCAGGAGAGCCAGGTCGACGACGTCTTCGCCCGGGCGAAACGGACACGGTAGACGCGTGCCCACTCGGTTCCTTCTGCGCGAACCAGTTGCCCGAGGAACGATTCGGCCACGGGTGCGGATCGGCCTGCCGGAACCTTAGTGGGATCCCCCAAGCGTTGAATCTGGAACGTTTTGCGGATCTGCGTTCGGAAGTGCCGAGGATCCGGTTACGATGATCGTGCCTTTCGAAAGCGGGTCATGCCGATCAGTGTCGCTACGTTCGTCGAGCGACTCGAGCAGTCGGGCATCGTCGACGAAACCACCTTGGACGCCATTCGTTCCGAGGCGGGTCCGGACAAGGATCCGCAGCGGAACGGCGAGTCGTTCGTGCGCCGGCTCGTCCGCTCGGAACTGCTGACCGGCTACCAGGCCCGGAAGATCTGGAAGGGGCGGCAGGACGAACTCGTCTACGGCAACTACGTCGTGCTCGACGAGTTGGGCCGGGGCGGCATGGGCGTGGTGCTCAAGGCCCAGCACCGCCGGATGCAGCGACTCGTCGCGTTGAAGATCCTGCCCCGCGACATCGTGAAGGACCAGCTCGCCGTCCAGCGGTTCCAGCGCGAGGTGATCGCCGCCGCTCAACTCGAGCATCCGAACATCGTCGCCGCGCACGACGCCGACGAGGTCGACGGAACGCACCTGCTCGTCATGCAGTTCGTCGACGGCCGCGACCTCTCGACGCTGGTGAAGGAGAACGGCCCGTTCTCGGTCGAGCAGGCGATCGACATCGTGCGGCAGGCCGCGCTCGGACTGGACTACGCCCACGGCCGCGGCGTGATCCACCGGGACATCAAGCCCTCGAACCTGCTGCTCGACTCCGACGGCTGCGTGAAGATCCTCGACATGGGGCTCGCTCGGTTCGAGAGTTCGGCGAACGTGGCGACGCAGGCGGAGCTGACGAGCACCGGAGCCGTGATGGGGACGGTGGACTACATGTCGCCGGAGCAGGCCCTCAGCACGCGAACGGCCGACGCCCGTTCGGACCAGTACAGCCTGGGGATGACCTTCTTCTACCTGCTGACCGCGAAGCCGGCCTACGTGGGCGACACCGTGACCGCCCGGCTGCTCGCCCACCAGAACGCTCCGATCCCGAAGCTCAGCGAGCACTGCGAGGGCGTGCCGGCCAACGTGGACGAACTGTTCGCCAAGATCGCGGCGAAGACCCCCGAGGAGCGTTTCTCGTCGATGAAGGAGCTCGCGGACGCTCTCGCCGCCCTCGAGGTCGAGGAGCCGGCCGAGGTGGCCCGGGCCGCTGCGAACACGACGATCGGCTTCGGCGGCTCCGGCATCCTCGACTCGATGGACCACTCGACCGCCGGCGACACGCGGACGGTCGAGTACGACAACGAGACGTTGCCCGCGAGCGACACCGACGTGAACGCCCACGCGCAGACGTTCGCCAGCGACGAGTCGTACGGGACCGAGGGCGACTCCGGCGAGGCGCTCCCGCCTCCCAGCGGCGAGCACGCCCGAGTCCCCCCGCCCGAACAGTCCTTCGAGACGACGGCCACGCGGGCGGCCCCCGTTCAACCCGAGTGGCTGGAACGGTTCGCACACCTCCCGTACGACCGCCGTGCCCAGATCGCCTTCGTGGCCCTCTTGGTCTTCACGGCCGCGGTCGTCTTCTGGCCGCGCGGCAGTTCGCGACGGAAGGACGACGGCAGCACGCCCCTAGAGGAACTGGAGACGACCGTCGATCCGAAGTCGGACGGAACGACGAAGGGGACGCCGTCCGAGTGGGTCGAGCTGGTCACGGGCCCGGGTCGCTCCGACTGGGAGGAGTTCGGCGGGGGAACGTGGAAGGGCGACGAGTTCCTCGTGGCCGCGGGTGACGGCGTCGGCTGGCTCGGCACGAGGAAGCGGTACGAGAACTTCGAGCTCGAACTCCAGTACAAGCTGCCGGTCGGCGGGAAGAGCGGCGTCCTGCTGCGGGCCGACCCGGGCAAAGGCGGCACGGCGTTCGAGGTCCAGCTGATCGACGACGCGTTCTTCGACGTCTCGGCCGAGAAGTCGACCGCCGCCCTCTACGACCGGGTCGCGCCGCGGAGGAAGGTCGTCACGACGACCGACACCTGGAACCGGCTGCGGATCCGGCTCGTCGACCGGGACCTTCAGGTCTGGCACGACGACGAACTCGTGCTGGAGACGCTGCTGATCGGCCCCGGCCCGATCCCCGAGTCCGGCCGCATCGGTCTGCAGATGGACGGCACGCGGGCCGAGTTCTCCCGGCTTCGCGTCCGCACGATCGACTGAGGCGTTTGACGGATTCGTGCCGGATCGCGAGCACGAGGTCGCCTGCCCCGGTATGATGTGGAGTCGTTCCGGCTCCTCTCCTCCGACCCGGCGAACCCCGTCTTGACCGCGAAGTGGATCTTTCCCGGCTGGCACTCGCCGTGGTTCCTGCCGTCCGTCGTCGCCGTCCTCGTGGCGATCTTCCTGATCGTCACCCTGATGCGGTACGAACGCCGCCTGGTGCCCAAGCACGTGGGCTACTTCCTGATGGTCCTGCGGCTGACGGTGCTGGGCGTCCTGCTGTTCGTGTTCCTGCAGCCCACGCGGTCGTGGGTGGTCGATCGGAAGAAGACCGGCCGCATCGTCGTCGCGATCGACCTCTCGGACAGCACGGGGACTTCGGACAAGCACGCGGCCGCCGTCGAGAAGCTCCGCTGGGCCCGCGCACTCGAGATGATCGGCAACAAGGACGTCGATGCCCGGCTCGACCGCTGGCTCGCGCAGCTGGAGAACGGCTCGAAGGTCCGCGACCTGCAGTGGGTCGATCCCGGCGAGACGAACGACCCCGACCGCCGGGCCGCCTTGGAACGGAGCCGACAGGAGGCGGTGAAGGACCTGTTCGACGAGCTCGGTGCGATGCCCCGCCGGGAGATCGCGCTCCGGCTCCTCGAACAGACCTCCGAGCCGCTCCGCCAGCGACTCGAGGAGATCGCCCACGTCGACGTGGTCGTGTTCGCCGGCAACCAGGAGGGGGCCGACGTCGACACGTTCACCCGCTTCGTCGACGAGCCGCCCGAGACGCTGCTGACCGGCGTGACCGACCTCCGGCGGGCCTTCCCGCTCGAGGCACTCGAGACCGAGTCGGTCCGCACGCTGGGCGTCGTCCTCTTCTCGGACGGACGGGACAACGGCGGCGGCGACGTGACCGTCCTCGCGTCGCGGCTCGGCCTCGCCAACGTCCCCGTCCACTCCGTCATGCTCGGCTCGGTCTACAAGCCGAAGGACGTCTCGATCCCCAGGATCGACTACCCGGAGCGTCCCTCCAAGGACGAGAAGGCGATCGTCAAGGCAACCTTGAACACCCCGGGCTTCACCGGCGAGGAACTCGTCGTCGTCCTCGAACGGGAGGGCGAACCGCCGCTGCGGGAGCGGGTCGTCGTGGACGACGACGTCGAGTCGGTCGAGTTCGAGCTGGACACCGACGAGGTCGGCCGGGACGAGTACACCGTGCGGGCCGAGCTGCTGGAGGGGGAGACGCGGGACGACAACAACGAGCGTTCGTTCGCCGTCAACGTCGTGGACGACCGCGTGAAGGTCTTCCTGCTGGAGGGGGAGGCCCGCTGGGAGTTCCGCTTCCTGCACTCGGCCCTGGAACGCGACAAGCGGGCCGAGGTGGAGAAGGTCGTCTACCGGCAGCCGTACATGGGCGTGCTGCCGAACACCTTCTGGCCCCGCAGCCTGAAACTGCCGGACGACCCGACGGACCTGGACAACTCCCCGTTCGCCGACCCGGACGTGGTGATCGTGGGGGACGTCTCCCCCCGGGACCTGCCGAAGGAGGGTTGGGACCTGCTGGAGCAGTTCGTCAGCGAGTCGGGCGGGACGCTGGTGATGGTCGCCGGGCAGCGGTTCATGCCGCGGGCCTACCGCTCTTCCACGATCGACGCCCTGCTCCCCGTGACGAACCTGCGGCCCTTCACCGCGAACGGCCCCACGCACACGGGCTCGCCGACCGAACGTGGCTTCCGCACCCGCCCGACGCCCGAGGGAGCCGCCCAGGAGTTCATGAAGTTCGACCGTGACCGGGACGAGAACCGCCGCGTGTGGGACGGGCTGCCGGGCCACCTGTGGGGACTCGTCGGCGACGCGAAGCCGGCCGCGACCGTGTACGCCTACGCGGAGAAGCGGGGCGAACGCGTCGGGCTGGAGGACGAACGCTCGAACGCCCTCATCGCCCACCAGTTCTACGGGAACGGCCAGGTCGTCTGGATCGGCATCGACAGCACGTGGCGGTGGCGGTATCGCGCGGGCGACAAGTACCTGCACCGGTTCTGGGGCCAGCTCGTCCGCTGGGCGGCCGAGAACAAGGCCGCCGCCCGCAACGACAGCGTGCAGCTCGTCCTGCCGCGGGGCGACCTCGAGGTGGGCGAGGACGCCGTGGTGCAGGCCCGCTGGACGCGGAGGTTCGTCGAACGGAACCCGAACGTGAAGACGAAGGCCCAGGTCTTCGTGGTCGACGACGAGGGGAACGAGCGCCCGTTCCAGACGATCGAGCTCGAGCCGCGCGAGGGCCGGCCGCTCGTCCACGAGGGGCGGGCCGTCTCGCTGCCGGAAGGCCGGTACGTCGTGCGGCTCGAGGCGGAGAACGCCGAGGAGGCCGCGCTCGGCGAACTCGAGGCCCCGCTCTACGTGCACGAACGACGAACGCTCGAACTCTCCGACCTGACCG
>JANQQW010000181.1 GCA_028284885.1 Planctomycetaceae bacterium | reverse complement strand
CTGGGCGAACCTCCGCGAGGCGAATCTCCGCGGGGCGAACCTCCGCGGAGCGAATCTCATCGGTGCGGAGCTCAACGACGCCAAATGCGAAGGCACCGTCTTCGCCAATGTTGACCTGCGAGCGGCTGTTGGCCTCATCGAGGTCAAACACAACGGCCCATCGACGATTGGTACGGACACGCTTGCGCGATCGGAGGGGCAGATTCCCGTGGAGTTCCTCCGCGGCTGCGGGCTGTCGCCTTGGGAGATCTTATTGGTGCGCTGTTATGACCCGAGACTCCAGCCTGCGGTCTGGGCCAACGATGTCAGCACCGGGTTTATGGACATCCGATTCACCGGCCCGATGTTCGCTCGCGGCGTATTCATCTCGTACTCGCATGCCGACTCCAACTTCGTCGACAAGCTCTACTCGCAACTCTCGGGCAACGGCTGCCCATGCTGGCTCGACCGGCACGACATGGTCGCGGGAGACATGCAGCAACAGATCCACCGTGCACTCCGCCAGCAGGACGTGGTGGTCGTAGTGCTGTCGAAGGACTCGATCGAGAGTGACTGGGTCGAGCTCGAGATAGAGACGGCACGGGGCTTGGAGAAGGAACGCGGAAGCGACGTGCTCTGTCCGGTTGCACTCGACGACGCCTGGCTCGCCAAGACCGATGGCGAAGTTCTCTGGAGGCAGCTTCGGAAGAAGGCGGTCATCGACTTCTCGTCATGGAAGACAAAGGCGTTCCGTACCGCCTTCGACAAGCTCTACCGAGGCGTGTTGATGAACTACGAGCCGACACAAGGGGACGGTGGCTGACCCGAGGATGCGAGACCCCGCCGTCACAAGACGGCTCAGCCACGAAGGGGGACGGAAGTCAGCAAGCGGTTCGGTGCTCGGTGTGAGACCAACGCAGTCGAGACCGTCCACAAGGGCGGCACGAACACTCTCGGACAGACGGGGAAGCGCGTCACGCGCTGCCGTTCGCACCGTGACACCTGAATCCGGACAGGGAGCCAGTAGGCAAGGTGACGAGGCAGGACACTGCACCGCATCGAGCATCGAACCGCTCGCTGACTGACACGGAGACCCCGCCGTCAGTGGTCAAGGATTCCTTGACAACTGAGTGGCAAAGAAACGCTTTGCAACTGCCGTCACGGCGGCCGACTGACACCAACCGGGGAGCGAGGACACGATGGCGAAGCGACTGGTCAAACGACGGCGATTCCAAGTGCGGCTGCCAAACACCCGCCACGAGGAGTGCGTTGCGGCTCTCACGGGCGAGCCGACGTTCATGGACGTCAGCGACGACGTGATCGACGAGCTTCAGGCTCGCCTCGTCGAGTGCGGAGCATTCGCGCCGAACGTCATGTGCATGGGATACGTCATCGACCTGCTGTGGGAGGTCTACATCGCTGGAGAGCGGCGGGGCGACGCTCGCAATCGCAACCCCGCAACTGCCCTGTTCCCGTTGCCGGAGCCGTTGGGACGCGAGACGCCACCGGTGCCGAGCGGTTTCGACGCCGTGGCCCTTGGGGCCTGACCACGGTAGGGGTGATCTCCCCAACGGAGGAACGACGTGAACGACGAGGACGAGGACATCTGCGGCTACACCTTCGACCACGACCTCGAACTGCGTAGCGAGCAGGACGGCGTCCGCATCTACGAGTGCCGTCGGTGCGGTGCCGAGATCATCGAAGACGACGAGGAGACGACGTGAACGACGACACCAACGCGAGAGTTCATCGAGGACTTCTACGGCGTCTCGGACGGGAGCGGGCTGGTCAAGGCGTCAGAGAACCACGCCACCACCCTCCAGCAAGCCGTGTGCGAGGCAATCGCAGCGTGCGGGGAGGTGGGGTGATGGTGGTCTACGTCCGACGAATCGAGCACGGAGACCGCCGATGAGTAGCGCCCTCGAACACACCCTCGCCGCCGCCCAATCAGGCGAGATGCCCGCAGCGATGACCAGGGAGCCGAGCGAATGAGCGACACGGGGACGGAGACCAAGGTGAAGCGGCGAAAGGTGGCCGAGGTCTACGTTGGTGGCCACGCCGACATCGACATCAAGGTCGTGGGGCGGAATCGGGTTCGCATTCGAGTGACCGAGCCGATCCCCGTTGACCAACGGCCATCCGAGGGCGATACTCCCAACGACGACATACAGCGTGGTTCCCGCGTTGCGGGATAGCGCGAGGCCAACCGTCTGAGGTGATCAATCACTGCGGCGGCGTTCCCCGAGAGGGAGCGTCGCCGTTTTTTCGTGCGCTGGACCCTATGCGTGCCGTCTTGGAAGCACTGATCTCAGCCCTGATTGCCGCCGCCGTCTCGGTGGGAGGATCGTGGCTCGTCTACCGCGGGCAGTCGGAAGCGACGCTCTCCGCCGCGGAGTCCGAGTTCCGCACGAAGCTGATGGAACGAGTCGAGAGGCTCGAGGAGGCTGTCGCCGAGAAGTCGCGTGAACTCCACGAGGCCGAGCTGAAGATCGCGGAACTCGAGCGGCGGGTGTCTGAGCAGTTCGACCACATCGGCGTCCTCGAATCGTTCCACGACCACGTACCCGGACCCTGCTGGCTGAAGGACACCGCCGGCCGCATGTACTTCATCAACGCCGCCTACGAACGCGAGTGGGGCGTGTCGCGGCTGAAGTACGAGGGCAGGTACGACCGCGACATCTGGCCGCCTGAAGTGGCCGAGGCGTTCGTGGCACACGATCAGCACGTGCTCGCCGAGATGAGGGGCATCGAGGCGGTCGAGTTCGTCCCAGATCGTCCCGACGCTGCGACGGGGCGTGAGTGGGTCATCTGGAAGTTCCCGGTGATGCGCGAGCGAGAGGTCGTCGGCGTCGGAGGGATCGCCCTACGACCCAAGGCGGGACCGAAGGACATCGAGGAGGGCGATTGGTGATGCCACCCCTGCGCGTCTTGGTGACGATCAGCGGCTTCCTGCAGCGGCAGCGGGAACTCAACGGGCTCGAGAAGCTGTGGGCCAAGCTGCACGAGCAGGCCAGCAGCCAAGAGCCAGCGCACGTGCCGTACCCACTGCGATGGAATCACGACTGGGCTGGATTCGCCGAGTTCCTGTGGCGGCTTCGAAACCGTGAGCAGCGGCAGCTCGACGTCCGCGTCTTCTGCTACTCGTGGGGCGTCGGCAACGGCCTCGTCTCGCTCGGAGAGCAGATGCACAAGCGGGGGATGCGAATCAACGCCGCGGTCTGCTGTGACCCGGTCTACTACTCTTGGTGGCGGCTGTGGCGGGCGTTGATCGGTTCGCCGGCCGTTGAGCTGCCTCCGAACGTGGGGTCGGCGTTCTGGCTCTACCAGACGCAGAACCGCCCGAACGGGTCGCGTGGTCTCGTCGCCGCCGAAGGGGCGGACACGCGCATCGCAGAGGGGCAGGAGATCGACGCCACGCACCAGTACGCGGACGACCACGGGGCGTTCCACAACCTCGCCCTGAACGTCGCCGCCATGCCGCTCGACGAACTCCTGGAGGTCGCATGACCCGTACGCTCTCACTCGTCCTGCTCGTCGGCCTGCTCCTCGGCTGCGAGGACGGGCAGCAGCCCCCGCAGGCACCGCCGCAGCCGTTCGCCGAAGACCTGCTCGGCCTGCACAACGCGGCCCGCACCCAGCACGGCAAGCCCGCCCTCTCGATCGACGCCCGCCTCACGGCCGCAGCCCAGAAGCACGCCGACTGGATGGCGAGGACCGGGCAGTTCAGCCACACGGGCGAGGGCGGTTCGCAACTGTCGGAGCGGATCGACCGGGAGGGCTACGCCTACGCCGCAATCAGCGAGAACAACGCTCGCGGCCAAGAGACACCGGAGCGCGTGTTCGAGGGCTGGCTGAACTCCCGAGGGCACCGGGACAACCTGCTCGGCAACTACCGCGACGTCGGGTTCGGCCGGGCGGGTGCGTACTGGGTCGCGTGCTACGGGAGGCCGCGGTGACCAACGTCCTTGCGAGGCGCGGGAGTGATCGCCATGCACGCCGAACCAATGCTCCACGGGGCTGCTCGGAACACCGCAGAGGCCACGCCAGACGCCCCCAGAAGGGGCCGGGGGCCGCGGGTCCTCCCAGCCGGCCTGGCCCCGGACGGGGCCTTTCCTCTCGGGATTTTTGTTCGTTAGGAGGCCGATTTTCGGCTTCCTCCTCCTCCTCGATCGACTGACATGTGGCGAAGAAGGCGGCCAAGAAGAAGGGCTTCAACGCCATCGCGACACGGCAGCAGGACGTCGGCGACGTGCTCGGCGTCTCGACGCGGACGTTCCGCAACTACCTCGAGCGGGGCTGTCCGGGCAAACCCGGCGCGTACGACCTTCGCGAGATCGTGCCCTGGGTCCGGGAGAACGTCGACGGCAAGACGTCGGCTCCCGAACCGGCCGACGACGACCCACTGCTCGACGGGACGGTCACACCGGCGCTCGAGGAGTACCGCCGCGAGCGGGCTCTCATGGCCCGCATCGACCGGCTGGCGAAGGAAGGGAAGCTCGTTCCGATCTCCCAGTCCCTGCAGGCGTGGGGAGCTGCGGCAGACGTGTTGAGGACCGCCGCCGAGACGGCGGGAGAGGAGTACGGCGAGGAGTGTCGTCTGATCTTCGACGAGGCTCTCGACGACATCGAGGCGTTGTTCGAGAAGGAGTTCCCGGTTGGTGGCGACGAGTCACAGAGCAGCTCTACGTGAGGTCCTGTTCGGCTTCACGCGGCGTGCACGAGCTCCGAAGCGGCGAACCATGCGTGAGTTCGCCGAGCAGGAGATCATCTGCCCCAACGGCCCGTACCCGAACCGCCGGTTCAAGACCTCGCGACAGCCGTGGACGGCCCACTGGTTCGACGCGATCGACTCCGGACTCTGGCAGCGGTTCGCGATGGTCAAACCCTCGCAGACCGGCGGGACATTGTGCGGCCTCGCGATTCCGACCGCCTACCACCTGTTCGAGATCGGCGAGGACGTCATCTGCGGCCTGCCGTCGATCCAGATGGCCCAGGACAAGTGGGAGAAGGACTTGAAGCCGGTCATCGAGCGGTCCGGGTATCGCGACTTGATCCCCACGACCGGCCGGGGCAGCCGCGGAGGACGCTTCGAGTCGATCACGTTCGGGAACGGTGCGACGCTGAAGTTCATCTCCGGTGGCGGCGACGACAAGAAACGGGCCGGCTACACGGCCCGCGTCGTGGCCATCACGGAGGTCGACGGCATGGACGAAGCCGGGGAGACCAGCCGTGAGGCGGACAAGGTCAAGCAGATGGAGGCCCGGGCCCGAGCGTTCGGGGACAAGAAGCGCATCTACCTCGAGTGCACGGCGTCGATCGAGAAGGGGCGAATCTGGCAGGAGTACGTCGAGCGTGGGACGACGAGCCGGCTCGTGATGCCGTGCCCGGCCTGCCCGGCGTGGGTCTCGCCCGACCGTGAGGACCTTGCCGGATGGAAAGGACGCGAGACCGCGTTCGAGGCGAAGGCCCACGGCCGAATCTCGTGCCCAGAGTGCGGCAAGCTCTGGTCGGAGAAGGAACGGGCGGAGGCGAACGAGCGGGCGGTCCTGGTGCATCGTGGTGAGGAACTCGGGCCGGACGGCGACCGGCACGGCTCCCCACCGTTGACGGACACGTTCAGCCTCCGCGTCACGGCCGTCAACAACCTGTTCGACTCCATGGGGTCCGTCGCGGCCGACGAGTGGCGGGCCGACCGCATTCGGGAGCAGGACGGCGAGGAGAGCGAGGAGTTCGAGAACGCGGAGCTCGAGCTGCACCAGTTCACCTGGGCCCTGCCGTGGATTCCGCCGTCACACACGGTCGACCAGCTCAACGCCGAGACGCTGCAGCACCGCACGGCGGTGCATCGCGGCCGCGTTCCGGCGGGAGCCGTCGTCGTCACGGTCGGCGCCGACCTCGGTCGCCACGTCGGACACTGGGCGGCGACCGCCTGGATGCCAACCGGTCACGGTGTCGTCTTCGACTACGGCCGGTTCGAGGTCGCCTCCGCGTCGCTCGGCGAGGACAACGCGATCAAGGCCGCGTTGCGAGAGCTGAACGAGCAGCTCGAGTGGCCGACGGCCGACGGGTCCGGCCCACGGACGTTCGACGCGGCCTTCCCCGACGCTCGATACGGTCGAACGGGCGTCTTCGCGTTCGTACGCGAGCGTGAGGCCGACGGAGACCGTCGCTGGCGACCGTTGATGGGGTTCGGCCAGTCCACCTACGGAGGCCCGCGGTACAGCCGACCCGGGGCCGTCAACCGCGGGATCGTGCACGTCGGCGACGAGTACCACCTCCGGCGCTTCCGAGAGGACCGGGTTGTCGTCGTCGAGGTGAACGTCGACCACTGGAAGGGGGTCGTGCACGACGGACTGATCTGCCACGCCGAACGGCGAGGGGCGATCACGCTGTGCCACGACGACTCAGGCGAGCTGCAGCAGTTCGTCAAGCACCTCCTCGCGGAGAAGCGTGTCCGGAACAAGAAGGGGCTCCTGGTGTGGGAGCAGGAGCGAAAGGCCAACCACTGGCTGGACTCCTGCGTCTACGCAGTCGTCGCCGCCCACGCCTGCGGAGTGCGATTCGTCGTCGTCGAGGGTGAGGGCAGCGACGCACCGGTGAACGAGGACGCCCCGGAGGAAGCATGGTCTCCCCGAACGTGGGGAGGAGACGAGTTCGCAGCACGATAGGAGCCGACATGGCCAAACGAGGGCAGAACGCAGGGGCCGAGAAGCCGACCGAGAACGTGGCGGACGAACGGCGCGGCCGGCAGCCAGCGGGGCAGGCACCGATGTGTCCCTACTGCAACGTGGTCTGTGAGTCGAAGCGGTCGGAGCCGTTCTTCACGCGGTACTACTGCCCCAAGGAGGGCTGCTCGTTCAGCCAGAAGGTGCCGCGGCCCACGATCCGCAAGGAGCGGGACGCCGTCGTCGACCAGGACGAACTCGCCGCTCGTTGACACGACGAATTCCGACGTACCTTCCAAACGTTTGGAAGTTTGGTCTGACCGAGCGTCCCGACCGCTCCTAGTTTCGGCCCCATGACCACGGCGGCCGAACATCTCGACCTGATCAACAGCGTGATCACGAAGCGGCTCCGCGGCGACGCCTACGAGTCCTACACGCGGTCCCAACTCGAGTTCGAGGGGACGCCGCTGAAGGACTTGTACGACCTGCGAGACCGCCTGCAGCGCGAGGTCAACGCGGCCGGCTGGTCGTTCCACCTCGCCGAACCGTTCGGGGACTGAGTCATGTCGAGCGAAGAGACGTCCGTCGAGACCGTGGAGCTGACGACCGAAGGCGAGCACGAGGTCGCCCCGGGCGTCGTGCTGAAGCTCGCCGGCGTCAAGCAGCACTCCCAGTCCGGCGGCAAGCCGAAACCCGTCGTTCGGCTGGAGGTGCACCACGAGTGTGCACGAAGCGCCACGAAGAAGAAGCGGACCAAGAAGGCCTGACCGTTGGCGGACGACCGACACGTCTACCAGTTCCTCAAGCAGCTCTCCGCCCGGCACGGCGGCGGAGAGCACGCGGTCGAGTCGCGGACGGCCCCGTACAAGGGTGGCGACCAGAACCGGCTCTGGCGCGACTGGGAGCCGGACCCACTCTCGGGCGACGCGGCGATCTCCGAGAACTGGGGGCTGATGACGTCGCGGGTTCGCGACCTGTTCCGGAACGAGGCCGTCATCCGCAAGCTGCGGCGCGAGATCGCGAAGGGCGTCGTCGGTCGTGGGATCGCGACGTTCGCCGACGTGGTCGAGCCCGGCATCGACGGAGAGCCCGACGACGAGTTCAACTTCGAAGCCGACGAGCAGTTCGAGCGGTGGTGCGAGGAGGACTGCGACGTCGAAGGCCGTCAGGCCTGGGAGCAGATGCAGTGGCAGCACTTCAACGAGGTCGAGGAGTCGGGTGAGTCGTTCCTGCTGGAGTGCTGGGAGCCCGAGAAGTCCCGCACGAGCCCGCTCTGCTACCAGCTGCTCGAGCCGGAGCAGATCGACGAGACGAAGGACTGGCCGGCGGACGACAAGGGGATCCGGGCGGTGCGGGGGATCGAGTACGACCGCCGCGGCCGGGCCGTCGCCTACTGGATTCACGAC
>JANQQW010000177.1 GCA_028284885.1 Planctomycetaceae bacterium | reverse complement strand
CTGCTCCCCCCCCTCGTGAACGATGGTGACCTTGTGCTTGCCGTAGGGCAAACCTTCGAGAGTGTAGGCGCCGTCCGCCCCGGTGACCGACGCGTACCGCGCGTCCGGGACGACGAGGTGCCAGGCGTTCATCCACGCGTGCACGTCGCACTTCACCGGGACCAGCTCCGGCTTCGAGTACGAGAGCTCGAACTCCTGCCCCATCACGAGGCTCTGGTTGAAGACGTCGTTCCGCTTCGGCAGCGTGTGGGTGTTGTGCAGGACGGCGTCCGAGTTCGTCACTTTGACCGACTCGCCGATCTCGACGACCATCGCGTGCGGCTGGAAACGACACTCGACGTTGTCGAAGACCTGCTTCGCCGGCTCGGCGTCGGGCTCGTCACCGGCGGGCGGCTTCACCTTCGGCGGCTTGGCGAGGTAGACGAAGACGTTCTGGATTCCGCCCCCCTCGCCGACGACCAGCCGCTCGTTGCCGATCTTCGCCGGCTTGCAGACGGTCTGGTCCTGTACGGTCGGCGGGGGAAGGTTGGGCACGCTCCCGGTGAGCGTGATCGTGCCGGTCAGCGTGCCGAACTGGGCGTCGCCCGACGGCGTACCCGCACCGCCCTCACCGGCCGAGGTGCCCGTGGGCTCGTCGAACCCCTCGTTCGCGGGGAGGACCACGACCTCGGAGTCCGCACTGGCCCCCGAGGCAGGCATGTCGCCGAGGTTGCAGCCGGAGGCCGCCACGCCCACGAGGGCGAAGGCCCCGGAGACGACGAGGGCCACATCGAGTCGTGTACTCTTCGACGTTCGCTTCACTTCACTCCTCCGTCGCCGCGGGGGCGGTCGGCTCGGCCGGCGGGGCAGCCGCCGGCGGTTCGATCTTGCCGAACTCCTCGACCGCCCGCGGGTAGTTCAACAGGGCGTTCCGCACGCCGATCACCTGGGCGTCCGGGTTCCCGCCGAAGAAGTCGGACTTCGGCTCGGCCCCCGGCTTCGGCTTGCCGTAGTTCACCGGCATGCCAGTGTAAGGCAGCAGCCACCGCGGCTTCGACAGCCAGACGTACATCCACTCCGGCCGCAGGCGGTTGCTCACCCGGCCGAGATTCGGCCCGCGGGTGTCCTTCATATAGGTGATCGGGCCGGAGAACACGTTCGCCGCGTACTCGTGGCACTTGTAGCACTGCACCTTGGAGTTGTGCAGCTGCTGCCAGGACTGCTCGAGGTACTCCGGTCCCGTCAGGTCGAACTCCGCCCCTCGGTCGGCCAGGTACTCGGGCTCGGTCTGCTCGAGAGCCTGGTACGGGTAGGGCACTCCGTCCTTCGCGGCGAAGTAGTTGGCCAGCGTCCGAGCCTCCGCGGGACTCATGTTGAACCGCGGCATGCGGACGACGGCCATCGGCCGAATGCGATAGGGGTTTCGCAGAAACCGGTACAACCACGGCGTCTGCACCTTGGCTCCTTCACCGACCAGCGGTGGAGGACCGGACTGCCACGCGAGCAGCTTCTTCGCCGTGTCCCCCTCACCGAGATGTCCGACGAGGAACTCGGTGTACTCGCCACCACGGGCCGGCTCCGTGGACAGGACCTGCGTCGGGGCGACGGTGATCTTCTCGCTGTCGACCGTGACGATCTGCGCCGGTTTCCCGGGTGGCGAGACGTCGAGGTTCTCCCACGTCTGGAACACGTCGAAGTTGAAGTCGACGTCGCTCAGCGGCTCCTCGGGGTCGCGGCCGGAGGAGTCCAGCAGGCCGTGGAACTCCACGATCGCCTTGCCGTCCTTCGTCTCGCCGACCCACGCCTGCCTGACCGGTTTCACCTGTACCAGCTTCTGCAGCGCGTCGGCGAAGAAGTCGACGCCCTCGGACTCGGCCAGCGTGTCGAGACTGTCGTGGCTGGTGAAGTCGCCGTTCTCGAGGTCGAGGGCGATCCGGTGCTTCGGCATCTCGACGTAGTGACAGCCGACGCAGTTGTACTTCTTCAGCAGGAACTCGCCCTCGATGCGGTCCGCGGCGACCGGGTCGGGCTGATAGACGTACTCGGCCGGTGGCGGTTCCGCGACGAGGCCCAGCACGAACGTGGCGACCGCCTCCCGTTGTTCGTCGTCGAACGGGAACAGCGGCATCCGCAGCCGTTCGTCGTACCCCTTCGTCTCGACCTTCTCGTAGTCGTAGCTGCGGGGGGCGACGAGCTTCTGCCACAGGAAGCCGGCCCGGCCGTGGTGCAACAGGTCCTCGAGGAAGTAGGCGGGCCGCAGGGCGTCCTCGCGGTCCTCGGCGGACTTGTACTCCTCGCCGGCGGCCTTCGCGACCGCCAACTCGGCCTCCTCGACCTTGCCGTGGTGCTCGAGGTACTCGTGGATGTGCTCGGTCGCGAGCTTGCTCGTGTCCTTGCGGCCCCAGTCCTGGAGAACGGTGCCGATCGGTCGAGCCGTCTCGAAGCCGGGCACGTCGTGACAGCCGTAGCAGCCGTACCGCGAGATGGTCCGTCGGCCGACGTAGTTCATCCGACGCCGGTACCACTCCTCGTCGGACTCGGCCTCGGCACCGGCGAGCTCGATCTCGTCCCCCTTGATCCGGTCGGCCGGGATCGGGTACTCGCGACTGGCGAAAACCTTCTCGGCGGCGTCCTCGGTCAGCGCCTTCGTCAGGTTCATCTCGACGAGTTGGTCGAGCGCCTTCTGGTCGACGTCGAAGTAGCCCTTCGGGTCGTACTCGTCGGCGATCTCGTCTCCCTGCAGCTCGACGACGACGCCGTCGAAGTCCTGCAGTTCCTCCATCAGTTCCTCGGCCGCGGCGCGGTTGCCGAACACCCCGACCACCTTGGGCAGGTCGGCGACGAACGCCTCGACCGTCTTCACCTCGGTCTCGGGATCGACGTCGAGCACGTCCTCGCCGAGGAACTCGATCAGCTCGCCGTAGCGGGCGTCGTCGGCGTCGAGCAGCTGGATGAGAACCTCACCGGCCGCGTCGTCGATCGCCGGGCGGGGCGGGACGGCGGTCAGCACGACCTTCGTGCTGCTGGAGAGCAGGAACGCCGCGATGTCGGCCGCCGGGTCGGCACCCTCCTCGGCCTCGTCGTTGACGTACAGGTTCGGCATGCGGCTGCGAGCGTGGTGCCGGTGCGGCTCGAGAATCCAGGTGTAGAGCCAGCGGAAGCCCTCGGACTGGGCGTCGAACGAACCGTCCTCCTTCTGGAAGTCCGGCTTGATCTTCGCGAACACCCGGGAGAGGTCCGGTCCGAAGTCGGCCTTCGCGGTCGGGAAGGACGCGTGCTGGTGACAGGCGAGGCACCCCTTGCGGGCGAACGACTCGGCCCCGGCGACCGCGTCCGGCTGGTAGTCCTCGGCCGGGGAGAGCAGGTCGATCGCCTGGGACTTGTCCAGCAGGTACTGCACGACGGCGGCCACCTCGACCGGCGTCAGGTCGTGGGCGAGGTCGTCCTCCTGGTTAGAGAGGCCCCAGAACTGCGGCATCCGCGTCGTCGGCCGGAACTGCTTCGGCTCGACCGTCCAGAACTCGAGCCAGCCACGGGAGGTCTTGGAGCCGACGTGCCGCAGGGCCGGGCCCACCTTGCGGAGCTTGCCGGGGTGTGGCTGGTCCTCGAGGGCCGACGCGAGGCCACGCGTGCGTGCCGAGAGCGGCTCGACGGACGAGTCGTCCATCTCGGCGCGGCGGACGTACTTCACGTGGGCGGTGACCAGCTTGTCGGCCGTCGAGAGCAGCTGCCGAAGCAGCTGCCGGTCGGCGTTGCGGTCCTGGTCCTCGACGACGGACTTGGCGACGCCGGGGATGGCGGCCTGAATCCTCGGAGTCACCTCGTCCACCCAGGTGACGAAGTCGGCGGCGGCGGCCTTCTGGTCCGAGGGGTCGGCGGTCGGGTCCGACAGCGACCCGACCACCGTGTCCTCACGCAGGGCGAGCTCGGCGACGATCTGCTGCAGGTGGGAGTCGGTGATGGTCGCGTCGCCGCCCGCGTCCGCGAGGACCGGATCGGCGAGGACCTGGGCGGCCGCGGCCGCGTAGTTCGGCTCGGTGCGGAGGTCCGGGCCGATCCGCTCGTCGCCGTCGTAGCCGTGCACCTCGTGGCAGCCGAAGCAGCCGTAGGTGGAGATCGTCTCGAACCCCTCGACCACCTTGGGAGCCGTGGCTCCGTAGGTCGGGTTCACGCCGAGCTCGACGACGTCGTGGTGGCACTTGATGCAGGAGGACTCGACGAACCGCTGGGAGTGCATCGGGTACTCCCAGAAGTGGTTCGGGTGGTAGCCGTACTCCTCGGCCCAGGCGTGCTCCTGGTCGGGGTCGTTCGGGCCGTGCTCGGCATCCTGGAAGCTGGTGCCGCTGCCGTTCCCCTGGTGGCAGATGGTGCAGCCGAAGGTGGTGACCGGGTGCGGGCTGGTGGCCGTCGTGTAGAGATCGGTCCGCGGGTGGGTGCTGAACGGGTGCGGGTACGCGTTCTCGGCGACCCAGTCCCGGTAGTCTTCGGAGTCCGAGTGCCCGTGCGGGTAGGCGGGCGCTCCGCCGGCGACGACGGCGTCCGCGTTGACGTGGCAGGTCCGGCAGCGGTCGAACCGGGCCGTCGTGGACATGCCGAGCGTGATGTCGAGGTCGGGGAGCCAGTCCTGCCGAATCCGGAGGTGGCCGTTGAAGCCGTCGATGATCGGCAGCTCCATCGTCTTCCGCTTCAAGCTGGCGACCCAGTCGTCCGGGGCCAGCTTGTTCCGTGCAGCCCGAACACGTTGCTCGTCGGCCTCGAGAGCCGCCAGCCGGGCAGCGAGTTCGTCGCGTGTCCTCGTCAGTTCGTCCCGTTCGGCCGACTTCGCGTCGAGGGCCGTCTTCGCCCGTTGGACCTCGAGCACGTTCTCTTCGACCTTCGCCTGCTGGGCCTCGAAGTTCTGGAACAGCGTCTGCCGCCTGGGCTCGGGCAACTGGTCACGGACGGCGAGGTCGTAGTCGGCCCGGGCCTTGTCCCGCACGGCCTTCTGGTTCCGGTCGCGTCGGGAGGCGAGATCGAACGCGAGTGCCAACTCCTCGATCTCCGCCTCGACCGCGTCGATCTCCGCCTGCCTCGACTTCTGTTCCTTCCTCGCCGTCTTCTGGGCCTTCTCGAGTGCCTCCCGCGCCTCGGCGTAGCTCGACTCGTCGGACGTGACGTACACGGCGAGCGCCTGCCGCTGCTCCTCGCTCAGCGACTCGGCGAGGGAGGACGTCTCCTCGCCGGAGAGCGCCCCCTGCTCGTACAGGTCGAGCTGCAGCCGGAGCGTGTCGATCTTCTCCGCGGTCCGTTGCACGTCCTTCCACTCACGGCCGTGGTCGTCGCCCATCATCATCAGCGTGACGACGAGCAGCGCGAGACAGCTGATCGCGAAGACGACGTGCATCCGCTTGAGGGGACGCCAGTACTTGTCACTCGCCGGCATGTCGAACTCTCGTGGAGAGCAGTGTTACGTTGGTGACCCCGAACGCGGTCCGTGCGACCGGGGCGAGCGGTTCAGATGTTGAAGAACCACTCGGGTACGGCGACGATGTACTTCAGGTTGAAGGCCCAGCGGAGCACCATCTTGATGGGCAACGCCAGCATCAGCAGCATCAGGTTCGAGAAGACCATGAACCTGAGGAAGCCCATGCGGTGGAACATCCTCCGGCAGACCGTGGCCGCCATGACGGGGGGCAGCACCACGAGGTAGCCGAGCGTCAACACGATGCCCAGCCACTCGCGGACCAGAATCTGAACCGCCTGCGTGGCCGCGCCGGCCGACGGATCGACCTTCGGCATCGCCCCGCCCATCAACGTCAGCCAGAAGTACTCCGAGAGGTTGACGTTGTTGAGGACCTCCAGCTTGTGGACGTCCCAGTACTCGTAGAAGCCGAAGATGTTCCAGTTCGGCCCGCGGAGGAACGTGCCGAGGATGATCATCGCGACCCACAGCGGCAGGAAGCCGAACAGGAAGGTCGAGACGGCGAACCAGCGGTCCTCGAAGCAGTAGTACCCGTTGCCCTTCTTGTTGTAGTCGATGTAGGGGATCGCCATCAGGCCGCCGAGGATCACGCTCGGGAAGACGACGCCCGCGAGCCAAGGGTCGTAGTAGACGAGCATCTCCTGGAGGCCGAGGAAGTACCACGGTGCCTTCGAGGGGTTCGGCGTCTTCGCGGCGTTCGCCGGTTCCTCGAGCGGCGCGTCGAGCGCGATGCCCCAGGCGACGAGGACCGCCGTGATCACCAGCATGCAGACGAGCTCGCTGTAGACGAGGTCCGGCCAGACGAGGATCTTCTCCTGGTGCTCTTCCTCGTACAGCGGCCGGCCTTCCTTCACGCGGCGGTCGTTGTCGACCGCCCGGGCGAAGTACAGCCACGTCGTGTAGCCCACGATGAACAGCATCGCGACGATCGGCACGTTGTCCGGCTTCGCGACGATCTGCCGGAAGTCGTAGTCGGTCATCGAGAGGCCGAGCAGCAGCAGCGACCCGTTCAGCAGCACCCATCCGACGGTCGGAACGACGAGAATCTCGCGGAGCACGATCATCAGCACGAAGCCGACGATCGAGCCGGCGAAGAACAGCACCGGACCGAGCTTCGAGTTGCCGATCGTCAGGTCGGCGTAGTCCTTGAAGATCTCCGGCATGCGGATCAGGAAGGCGTCCGGCTGGGAGGAGCCGGTGAAGTGGGCGATGGAGACCATCCCCAGGAGTGCGGCGTACAGGGCCCAGAACGACGCCTTCGGCACCTCGATGCCGAAGAGGTGCATCTCGCCGTCCTGCTTGTAGCTGCGGACGACCCAGCAGGCGTTCATCGCGAACAGGATCAGGTAGAACCAACCCAGTCCGAAGACGACACCGCTCGTGAGATCGGGATGCGGATCCATGTTGCAGCGGTCAGCGGCCAGCGGTCAGCGGTCAGCCAGTGAAGCTGAAGGCCGAGAGCTGATCGCTGAAAGCTCCTTACAAAGGTTGACTGATGCCGCCGTCCTTGCGGACGCGCCAGAAGTGGATGGCGATCAGCGTGGCGACGACCAGCGGGATCGCCACGCAGTGGAGGATGTAGAAACGGTTCAGCGTCGCCTCGCCGACCTCTCGGGCTCCCAGCAGCAGGAACCGGGCGTCGCTTCCCTTCGTGATCAGGTCGAAACCGCCGAGGTTCAGCAACTGGAAACCCGGTCCCTCGTGGCCGAGGAACGGCGTCGCCCGGGCCATGTTCGAGCCGACCGTGATCGCCCAGATCGCCAGTTGGTCCCACGGCAGCAGGTACCCGGTGAACGACAGCAGCAGCGTGAGCACCAGCAGCAGCACGCCGACGACCCAGTTGAACTCCCGCGGCGGTTTGTAGCTGCCCGTGAGGAACACGCGGTACATGTGCAGCCAGACGGTGATCACCATGGCGTGGGCCCCCCAGCGGTGAATCTCCCGCATGATGCCCAACGTGGTGACGTCGCGTAACGCCATGATGTCGTGGTACGCCCACTCGAGAGTCGGGCGGTAGTAGAACATCAGCAGCACGCCGGTGATCGTCTCGACGAGGAACAGGAAGAACGTGATTCCCCCCATGCACCACGTGTACGAGAGGGCGATTCCCTGCGACTTGATGGAGACCGGGTGCAGGTGCAGGAAGAAGTTCGTCAGCATCACCACGATGCGATTCCGGCGATCGACCGGAGCGGGGTGACGGAAGATGCTCTTCCAAATCTGCGAGCTGCGAATGTAGTCGCCGATGGACATGATTGCCGGTTTTCGGTGTTCAGTGTTCGGTGTTCGGCTCGCGCGTTCTGACCGAACACCGAAAACCGAACACGGAAAACTCCGCTAGACGACCTCGACCTTGGAGTTGCCGTCTTCCCACTGGCCGAGCTCCTGCTGGAACTTGCGGCTCTTGTCGACCTCGAGCATGCCGTCGGGGGCGACGCGGATGGCGTGCCGTTCGAGCGGCCGCGGGGCCGGCCCCTCGAAGTTGATGCCGTTGATGTAGAACCCGGAGCCGTGGCAGGGACACTTGAACTTCTGCTCGCCCTCGAGCCAGTTCGGGGTGCAACCGAGGTGAGTGCAGACGGTGCTCAGGGCGTAGATGAGGCTCTTCCCCTCGTACTCGGCGTGCACGAGCCAGACGGCGAACTGGGCCTTCCACTTGGTGGAGACGGTGCCGGGCGGGTAGTCCGAAGGCGGCCCCACCTTGAACGTGCTGGGGGGCTCGACGAGGACGTTCGGCATCATGAACCGGGCCAGACCCAACGTGAACGCCCCGGCCGAGGCCGTGAAGGCCGTCCACGCCAAGGCGAACGGCGTCGCCACCAACGCGATCAGGAAGTTCCGCCGCGTCTCGGGCTCCTTCTTCTTCGACGCAACGGGGGGCTTCGTGGGAAGCGGCGGCATCGTCGGCTTGGCCGGCTTCGCCGGCGCGGTGTCGGCGGCCTTCGCCTCGCCCCGCAGCCCCTTCAGCATCTCCTCGACGGAAGGCTTCTCGCCGTCCGGCAGCGAAGCCGGAGCCCCGGCCTTCTTCGGTGCGGCCGGCTTGCTCTCCGCAGCGGGTGACGCCCCCTTCCCGGACTGTGCCCGCAGGGCCGCCATGATGTCGTTCGTCGACTTCGGTGTCTCGCCCGTCCGTGCGGCCGGGGCCGGCGAAGGCTCGCTGGCCGCCTTGCCCCCTTGAGCCCGCAAAGCCGCCATGATGTCGTTGGTCGACGTCGGCGTCTCGCCGGCCGGCGGGGCCGGTGCGCGAGTCTCCGCCGCGGGCTGGGCGGAAGCGGGCGTCTCGTCGCCACCCCCGCCGCCCTGCGCTTCCTTCCGCAGTTTGGCCAGAATGTCGTCCGTCGATGGTTTGTCGGCCATCACGGCCTCGTGGGGAATCGGTATGGGAGTCGTCGAACTCGGCCGCTGTGATCCTCGTCCGGCCAAGGGCCCGGCGACGAAGCCCGGAATCGGGCAGATCAGCCGAACGCGGAAATTCTGCCACTTCGCGACCCGGCCAACAACAACTCGTGACGAACGGCGAAAGCCTTTCTCAGAACCAAGAAATTGACGCGTGTCGATGCCACCGAGACGCGGCCGAGCGTGCCGATGCTGGAATTCGTCCGCCAGTCGCTTAGAATCGCGACCGACGCGTTGGCGGGCCTCCGCTCGCCGCCGTTCCCGTCCCCGTAGCTCAATTGGATAGAGCGTCGGCCTCCGGAGCCGAAGGTTGCAGGTTCGAATCCTGCCGGGGATACGTTTCTTCTCGCGGGCCGAAGTCCGTGTTCCGCCTCCACGTCGGCGTCACCAGCGGCTCGCTGCGGCCGCGGCTCCTCGATGGGAGGCCACTCGCCGCCCCCGCCCGTCACTTCGTCGGCAGAATGCGGATCACGACGGGTGGCGTCGTCAGCTTCTTGCCCCGCCACGCCCAGGAGTTCGGCGAATCCGCGCCAACCGGTTCTCCTCGGCAACCGGGGACGACCCCGTCGGGCTGTAAGTGGCCCGGAAGCGATACGTTCAAGGGGCCAGTTCCTGCGAGAACCGAGCGACCTCGAACGGAAGCGCGTGACTGCTGATCGGTTGCCTCTCCGACGACCGGACCTCCGCACCGAGCGGACGAATTGCTCGGTACGAGGCTGGCAGGAAGCTCGCGACGGTGGTGTTGGCGGGGCGGACTGTAGCCGCTCAACGGTGCCCGAACAGCGACAGGGGCTGCCGCGAAGCGGTGTCCCCAGGGCCCTTTCGCCCTTGGACCGCTTCACCCCGCCGCCCGTTTGTCCGCCGCCGTGCGGCCCGGGTCGCCGGCCTTCCCCGGGAGCCAATCCCGAATCGCCTCCCACGACTCCTCGCTCAACTCGTGGTCCACACCACCTGGTGGGCTCGACGTTCGATTGCCTGTCGTGGGGCTCGGTGATTCGGGCTTTCCGAAGCCGTCGTTCCTCGTCATCGTAGGTCCCCTCGTCCAACTGACTCGCGAGATCGCAGTGATCGTCACCATCGACGGACCGGCCGGGACCGGGAAGAGCACGGCCGCCCGTCGGCTCGCCGAGCAGCTCGGGTTCGCCATGCTGGACACCGGGGCGATGTACCGCATCGTCGCCCTCCGCTGCCTCGAAGTCGGCATCCCCGTCGACGACGCGCCGGCGCTCGGCCAACTCGCCGGGTCGATCGAGATGCTCTGCTTCGACGGGGCCGCGACGGCCGACGGGGAAGACGTTGGCAACCGCATCCGCACCGCCGACGTGACCGAGGCCGCCTCGTTCGTCGCGAAGGTCCCGGCCGTCCGCGAGGCACTCGTCGAACGTCAACGGGCCGCGGCCGCTGGCCGGGACGTCGTCACCGAGGGCCGGGACCAGGGCACGGTCGTCTTCCCGGACGCGGAGCGAAAGTTCTTCCTGACGGCTTCCGTCGAGACCCGGGCCCGCCGCCGGGCCGCGGAACTGAAGGGGAAGGGGGAGACGGTCGACTTCGACGCCCTGCTCGCCGAGATCGCCGCTCGCGACGACCGCGACCGTAACCGCGAGATCGCTCCGCTCGTGCCCGCCGGGGACGCGATCGAGATCGACACGTCGGAGATGACGCTGGACGAGGTGGTCGAGGAGTTGGTGCAGCGAGTCGGGAGTAGAGAGTAGGGAGTAGCCTCTCGATCGAATGGCTACTCCCTGTTCCCTGTTCGCTACTCCCTTCCACGAAGTGGATTCTCGTACCAGATCACGCCGAGGTTGTCCCGTTCCTCGCACGTGAGCAGGTCCAGATCCCCGTCGCCGTCGAGGTCGAGCATCTCGATGCGGTCGAACTTGACGCCCTCCTTCGTGCCGCTGATCGGGTGCCACTCGCTTCCGTCGAACCACATCACGCCGTGTTTGCCGCCGGCGTTCTCGCAGGTGAAGACGGAGTCCGGTCGTCCGTCGCCGTCCACGTCGGCGATCGCCGCCCCCTTCCCGGTTCCCATGCTCTGGTGGAACTCGAACTCGAATTCCCGCCACCTCTGAGCCCTCGTCAGCGGATTGAAACTCAGTCGTACGGCCTTCTCGCGAGTGGCGACGAGAACCGACCGCGTCTGGCCGAGCCTCTCGCCGCGTTCCACCGTGGGGTGAACGGCGTGGTCGAGGAACATCACCTCGTGATCGCGAGCCCCGAGCGCACGTCCCGACCACTCCCCCTCGGCCCCGCCGGTTCGCGACCACTGCCAGACGCCACGGCGGGCCCCCTTCCTGTCGCTGACGAGGAGGCCGTCGCCGAACCGTTGCAGCGACATGATCCACCCGGCCGGCGTGATCTCGTGCCACTTCCACGAGGCGAGGTCCCGCGGGTTCTCCGGCGACTCGTACCAGCCGACGGCCGCTCCTTTCCCCTTCGAGCCGACGACGAGATCGACGCCCCGCTTCCCGTCGACCTGCATCGGCAGGCAGAACATCCACATCGCGAAGTCCTTCGAGTGCCGCACCGCTTCGGTCTTCCACGCCGACTCGTCGAGGTACTTCTCGGCCGCCTTCGGAGCCCAGTGGACGAAGACCGTTCGTGTGCGGCCCTCGCAGCAACTCACGACGTCCGTTGCCCCGTCGCCGTCGAGATCGACGAGCACCGCGTCCTCGGGCGACTTCACGTTCCCGACAGTCACGGCCGGCCACTTGGCCTTCGACTTCTCCGGTCCGGGGTTCAGGTAGACCCGCACGCGGCCCCCCTCCTCCCAGCCGGTCGCGACGTCCTGGTCGCCGTCCCCGTCGACGTCCGCCAGCCGCACGCCGTCGGCCCCGCGGGAGGAGTCGTCGATCGTGTGTCGCCTCCAGCCCTCCTCGGCAACGGCGGAGAAAGCGACGGCGAGAACGGGCAAGGCGAGAAGCGAGCGCATGAGGGACTCCATCGACGGCAGCCGGGTCTTCGTCACTCGGGCTGTTGGGTTTGATCGACCTGTTGCAGCGTACCGTGCGAGGACCGGCCGTTCACACCGAGTTCTCGCTGTCTGACGCGAACGGTGAGTCGTCGTTCCGTCGCGACGACTCCCTGCTTCCGGCTAGACTCGGGCGTTCGTCCACTCCGAGTCACACCACGACGGGATTCCCATGAGTCGCTCGCTTCGTCTGGCCGTACTGTTGTCGCTCGTTCCGCTCGCCGTCGTCGAGGCGCGGGATCCGATCCGCCTGACGCACGGGCCGATGCTCGGCCGGCCGACGGCGCACTCCATGCTCGTCTGGGCTCGGACCTCCGACCCCGGCGAGTTCGTCGTGCACTACGGGACGACGAAGAAGATGGAGCAGACCGCCGAGCCGGCCGTCACGACGATCGGGCACGACAACACGGGCGTCGCCACGCTCACCGGGTTGAAGGCCGACACGCGCTACCACTACCGGGTCTGGGTCAACGGCTTCCCCCACGGCTACCCCGGCACGTTCCGCACGCTGCCGAGCGCGAAGGAGACCCGGAACGCCCAGTACAACCCGAAGGGTCTGTTCAACTTCCGCTTCGAGCTGGGGAGTTGTGCCAACCAGAACCCGATCCACGGCGGCGGGCCGACGCTGCCGACGTACCAGCACCTCAACCGGGACTGGGCGGACAAGGTCCACTTCCACGTGATGAACGGCGACTGGCTGTACGAGGAACTCCGCGAGTACTCGCCCGAGGCGTGGCGGGTGGTGCAGGGGCAGGAGGACTTCCCGCCCGTGGTGAAGACGATGCCGACGATCGTGGGCGTCTGGGAGAACTACAAGCTGTACCTCGACCGCGGCGAGGAACTCTCCAAGTGGCACCGGAACGTGCCCAGCTACTTCACGTTCGACGACCACGAACTCGTCAACGACATCTGGGGCAGCGGCGAGGCGGGCAAGCGGCACCGTCGGACCGTCTTCCGGGACGTCGGCACGCACGCGTGGCTGGACTACCTCGGCTGGGCCAACCCGTGCGAGTTCGACCACCCGGTCCACTACGGCCGCGGCCGCATGATGGCGGGGAGCGACCTGCTCGTCGATCCGAACACCGACTTCACCAAGCTGCCGCTCGACGAGATGACGAACCTGCACGTCCACTGGGGCACGCCGCAGGCCGGGGTGAACGACCTGAAGTACGACAACGACGAGGGGCACCCCAACAGCTACGTCTACGACATCGAGAAGGTCGTCGACGCGCACACGCTGAAGCTGCACATGCCGGCCAAGGTGGACGACGAGATCCAGTACTCCATCGGCCGCCGCAGCTACGGCAAGTTCCGCGTCTCCAACTGCGAGTTCTACCTGGTCGACACCCGCGGCGACCGGGACATGCACGACCTCCGCGACCGCGCGAAGCCCGGCATCAGCATGATCGGCAAGCACCAGCGGGAGTGGCTGCTGAAGAGCATGAAGGAGAGCGACGCCGACTTCTTCTTCGTGATCTCGACCGTCCCCTTCATGATCCCGCACAGCGGGGCGGGCGGGTTCGAGTTCGACGAGGCGAACAAGGAGGAGGCCTGGACCGGCTTCTTCGACGAGCGGGAACTGCTGATTCGCGAGTGGGACAAGCTGGGGAAGAAGGTCTTCGTGATGACGGGCGACCTCCACAACAGCTTCGCAATCAAGGTGACGGACAGCGTCTGGGAGTTCTGCTGCGGCCCGCACAACAGCGTGAACCACGTGCCTAAGAACGACGAGAGCGACCGGCCGGCGACCGGCAAGTGGAAGTTCGGCCCCCGCGAGTGCGACATCCGCTGGAGCAGCTACGTCCTGCCGGACATCCCCCGCCCGGAGCGGCTGTACCCGCACTTCTGCGTGATCCAGGTGAACAACGTCTTCAACCAGCCGCTCGACCGGGACGGCGACGAGGACCGCTGGGTCGCCTACCCGCACCCGCAGGTCGTCTTCCAGTACTACGACGGCCGCACCGGCGAACTGGCGTACGCGGAGTCGATCTCGCTCGATCGGGAGTGAATCGGCCCAGGACCCGGCGAGCCGATCGCCAGTGAGGTGACGGCGCCCCGATTCAACCGGGGCCGTCTGCCACATCGATCTCGTCCTCCGCCCCCGGTTCGGCGTGGCGGGCGTCGTGGATGCGGCGGAGGCGGCGGGCGTCGGTGGTGAGGATCTCGCCGAAACCCGCGGCGAGGGCCGGGACGTTCAAGGCCGTGACCAGCGACGCGGCGAAGAGAAGCATCGTGGTGGCGACGCCCGCGTAGTCCCCGCCACGCAGGACGTGCCCCATGGTGTCGAACGGGACGGTGATGATCAGCAGCGAGTAGCGGTCGAAGGCCCTCAGTCCGAACGACCGGAGCATGTACGGCACGATGATGGCGAACAGCACCGACAGCAGCACGACGACCCGGACGTGGGCCGAGCGGACCTCGTTCACGCCGCCGAACAGTCGGGAGAGCAAGCAGCCGAGCCCGCTGTAGATCGCGACGTACGAGCAGCCGACGAGGGCGAACTGGACGATCCGTCCCTCGCGGCTGGCGGTCCCGTCGAACCCGGCCACGACGAGTTGCAGCGGGGACTCGCCGAAGGCGACGGCACTGCAGGTGACCACGAGAGCGAACAGGCTGGCGAGGCAGAGCAGCGTGTACGCGAAGCCCCGCCCGCAGCCGGGCAGCCAGGGCGTGGCGAGCACCTTGAACGGGCCGCTCGTGGGGACGCTGCGGCTCACGCGGTGCGACAGCTTCTCGTTCTCCGAGGAGGCGAACAGCCCGATCGCCGCGACGTGGACGAGCGACAGCGCGGTCAACGGAGGAGCGAGCTCCCGGAACAGACGGTACAGGTCGGTCCAGCGTTCGCCCGGGTAGGCCGTGGAGATGTAGAGCAGGAAGCCGAACACGCCGCACCAGACGAGCCAGATCTGGGCGAAACAGGTGATGCGAATTCCCGTGCTGCGGTTTCCGGCCTCGAACGTCAGCTGGGCGGCCGTGACCTGTTGGAAGAGGACGAAGTACGAACCGGCGACGAGGACGGCGACCCCGTTCGCGCACCAGAACCAGCCCGACTGGTCGAGGGTGAGATCGACGATGGCCCCGGCGATGCCGCCGCCGTCCGCGAAGTCGCCGACGGTGAACGTCAGGAAGATGCCGAAGAGCCCGACGAGGAGGGCGAGCGACATCAGCCCCTGCCAGGTCCGCGACCTGACCAGCGTGCTCGCCATCAGGCAGCCGGCGCAGGCGAGCACCGAGACCAGCAGCGACAGGACCAGGACGTAGATCACCTCGGGCCACGAGAACCCCTTCAGCATGCTCGTGAAGGCGATGAACGGGGCGACGGCCGAGTAGAAGATGAAGAGCTGCACCAAGGACGACAACAGCTTTCCGCGGACGATCTCCCGCGGCGCGAGCGTGGTGATGCTGAGCAGGTCGTACGTGTTCTCGTCCCGTTCCGCGAGCAGGCTGCGGAAGGCGGTGAAGGGGACGATGACGAACATCGCGAAGGCGAGCACGAAGTAGTACCACCAGAAGACGTCCGGCGCGACGGCCCCGTACTCGATCGCGTTCCCCATCCACATGATGCTGAGGAACGAGACGAGCCACGCCCCGACCAGCAGCAGCATGAACGTGACGACGAACTGCCGGCTCTTCAGCGACTGCCGAACCTCCTTGACGAGGATCGGGTTGAACCAGTCGCTGGCGCGGTCCATCCACTGCGAGGACGCTCGCTCGCGAAGAGCCTCGGCAGCGGGGGCGGGAATGGCGGGGTCGGCGGTGGACATTGGGGGTCCAGAGTCGAGAGTCAAGAGTCGAGAGCCAGAGGTCGGGTGTGCGTTCGTGTCCAAGAGCGACGCGGGGGATGCGCGAGCGCCCGGGTCGCGCGGAGTGCTGCCTGCTCCGGCTCTTGACCCTCGACTCTGGACCCTTGACTCACTGTGTGATTCCCTCGGTGATCGACATGAACGCGTCCTCGAGGCTCTCCACGTGGCCGCTGAACTCGACGACCTCGAAGCCGAGTTCGAGCATGCGACGGAGGAGTTCGTGCTGGCCGCGGGGTTCGCCGGAGAAGCCGAAGCGGCAGACGCCGTCCTCGACCTCGACCTCGCTGCAGTGCGGCTGGTCGGCCAGCCACCGGGCGACCGACTCGAGTTCGTCGAGGACCCGGACGACGAGCGTTGCGTGGGACGTGCGGCCCTTCCGCGTCCGCTGCATCTGGCGGATTTCCTCGATGGTGCCGCTGGCGAGGATCTGGCCCGCCTCGATGATCGCGGCCGAGTCGCAGATCGCGCCGAGCTCCGTGAGGATGTGCGAGCTGATGAGTACGGTCTTCTCCATCTCGGTCGCGAGCAGCCGGACGAGGTTCCGGAGTTCGACGCGGGCCCGCGGGTCGAGTCCGGCGGCCGGCTCGTCGAGGATCATCACCTGCGGGTCGTGGATCAGCGTCCGGCCGAGGCAGAGCCGCTGGGACATGCCCTTCGAGAGCGTGGTGATCGCCTTGTCGGCGAGCTTGCGGAGTTCGGTGAAGACGAGCACCCGCTCGACCGCGTCCCGTCGTCGGGCCCCGTTGAAACCGTAGGCCCGGGCGTAGAAGTCGAGGTACTCGACCACGTTCATGTTGTGGTACTTGCCGAACGAGTCCGGCATGAACCCGAGGATCCGGCGGACCTCGTCGGGGTCGTCGACGACGGAGTAGCCGCAGACGTAGGCGTCGCCGTCGGTCGGGGTGTCGAGCGTGGCGAGGATCCGCATGGTGGTCGTCTTGCCGGCCCCGTTCGGGCCGATGAACCCGAGCACCTGTCCGGGGTACGCCCGGAAGTTCACGTCGTGCACGGCCTTCAGCTTGCCGAAGTAGCGGCAGAGCCCGCGGAGTTCGAGCGTCGGCCGCCGCTCCTCCTCGAGCAGTCCCTCGGCGGCGACGAACTCGTCGGTCGCCGCGACCTCTGCGGGTTCGGTCTCCCGGGCCTCGTCGGTGGTTTCGGTCGGGTTCATCGAGATGCCGCGGATGACGGAGTGGTGCTGGGAGACGGGAGGCACGACGAGCACGTCGTTCAGCGGAACCCGACGACGACGTGCACGCCGACCTCGGGCCAGGTGTTGTCGAGCCCCATGTCGACGTCGGGGCTCTCGCGGAGGACGGCGACGTAGTCGAACCGCGTCGGCTTGTCGTCCCCGACCGCCGTGCTGACGCGGGCCAGCAGACGCTCGGCCGAGTTGGCCGTGTAGCGGGAGTCGACGGCGGCGAACCTGGGGTCGTGGTTCCACTCGTCCCACTCGTTCCAGGGCTCGGGATCACGTTCCATGTCGCCGCCGAAAGCCGAGGCCTCGGGAGCGGAGAGCGGGTGTCGCCGCAGCAACTCGCGGTACAGGTCGGTGTCCTCCTCGGTGAACGGGAGCAGCTCGGCCGCCGCGCCGGAGTCGATCTCCTTCCCGGCGTACCAGCGTCCGTCCGAACCGCGGAACGCGAGGAACTCGACCTCGCCCCCCAGTTGGTTGGTCACCCGGATCCTCCCGTTCGTCTCGGACGCGACCTCGATCCGTTTCGGGTTCGGGGCGTTCTTCATCAGCAGGAACTGCGTTCGCGTCCTCGGCCGCAGCCAGCCGGAGTCGAACAGCTGTTTGTCGCCCGTCCAGGTGACGTGGGCACCGCGGAACTCGTGCCGGTCGGGCCAGATCGTGTGGACGGCGGTCGTCGGTTCGTACTCGAGCCCGCCGGAGGGGGCCATGCCGGCGAACATCGCCACGCGGGCCGTCGTCAGTTCACGGCCGCTGCGCTGGTCGAGCAGTGTCACGCTGCGGGTCCGCGAGCGGATGGAGAAGCCCTGCGAGACGGTCGAGTAGCCGAACAACGCGAGGCTCGTCAGCAGGGCGAGGACCGGGATCGTGACGATCAGCATGTTGAGCTGCCTTCGCCGGGCGAGGACGAAGTAGTTCAGCGGACCGATGACGATCGCGAAGATCGAGATCAACACGAGGAACGAGACGACCGGGACGTTGCGGACGCCCGGGATGAGGAACAGCTGGAAGTCGTCGTCCCCCGACCGCGGCGAGATGCCGTACCGCTGCGGCCAGACCGGGGCGAGGATCGAACTGCCGGCCAGCGACTTCGCGTTGGCGAGGCTGTTGATGAGCTTGGCCCAGTCGTCGGCCTGCCCGGTGAACGGGTCGCCCGTGAAGGCGACGACGCGGCCGTAGCCCAGTTCCCGCGTGAACGGGACGATGCCCCGCGACGGCCACTGCGTGCTGTGGGCCTGCCACCAGAACGGCCGCTGGTTGGCGATCTCGGTCGCCCGGCGAACGAGTGCGGGGTCCGGGTCGTCGCCCAGGAAGCTCGCCACGGTGGTCGGGACGTCGCGACCCGACTGCAGCGCGACCAGCAGCGCGGCCGTCTGGTCCCAGTCGTCGGTCGTCGGCTGGTTCCTCGTCGTGAGTGCCGCGGTGCGGTCCCAGTCGAGCAGCACGGGGAGCATGTTCCACCACTGGTCGTCCGCGAAGCCGCTCTCCTCGAAGCCGATGGCCGCGTCGAGTCCGGGAGCCTCGGAGGGGTGGCCGCCGAGCTGGTCCACGATCAGCGTCCCGCCGGACTCGATCCAGCGAATCAAGGCCTCTCGCCGCTTCGGCCCGAGCCGACCTTCCCGCAGCAGCGGCAGCGGAATCGCGATCACGTCGACTCCGGTGAAGTCGATCCAGCGGTCCGGCAGGTCCTCGGGCGGCAGCACGACGTGGTCGGCGGTGAAGCTGGAACTGCCGCGGGTGACGGTGTTGTCGACGGCGATCTCGAAGTTGCTCGCGTCGACGACGCCGTCGTTCACGAGGAGCAGGGCAGGCCGGGCTGCACCGTACTCGGGGTCGGGCAGGTTGATGCCCCAGGTCAGCGTCGCCAGTTCGACACCGTTCTGCAGGACGAGCACGTTGCCCGAGGTTCCCTGCCCGACGACCGGAACGGAGAGCGTGGTCCGCACGGTGGCGTCACGGCCCAGCTTCACCACCTGATCGACGACGGGGGCGTCCTGGTCGGGAGCGGGCTCGAACCGCAGGGTGACCTCGCGGGCCGGGCCGTCGTTCCGCATCTGGACGCGGACGGGGAAGTAGCCGCCGAAGTGGCAGCCGGGCCATCGCCAGTCGACGACGACCTCCATCTCGTGCCCGGTGATCTTCTTGCGGTCCTCGCCGCGGGCCGAGCCGACGAGCGTCGAGAGGCCGAGCAGCAGTGCGACCGCGACCGCGGCGTGTCTCGAGGGGATCATTCGACTTCGGGAGCGAGTGGACGGCGCGACGACGGAGACCGCCACGAGCGTTCGGCCCGCGTCGCGACCTCAGTGTACCCGACCGTCGACGGCGAGGGTCAACGACCGGACCGCCGATTCCCGGATTCGTCGGAGCTTCACGAGAGGTTCGCGACGTACTCGGCGACCGCCGCTTGCCAATCGCGGGCCGACGTTCCGAGCAGCGCGTCCAACTTGCCGTTGTCGAGGACGCTGTAGCCGGGCCGGCTCGCCTTCGCGCCGAACTCGGCGGTCGTGATCGGCGTGACCTCGACGTCGAGGCCGGCGACCCGGAAGATCTCGCAGGCGAAGTCGTACCAGGTCGTCTGGCCGGCGTTCGTCGCGTGATAGAGACCGAACGCCTCCGTCTCGAGCAGGTCTCGCAGACGCTCGGCGAGGTCGGCCGTCGACG
>JANQQW010000174.1 GCA_028284885.1 Planctomycetaceae bacterium | reverse complement strand
TGTCGACGTCGACGGAGACGTCGGCCATCTGCACGCCGGCGACGCCGTTGTCGTTCAGCGGGTCCTTGCCGAGGGCCTGGTCCTTCTGCGGGCCGCGGGCCTCGAACTCGGCCGCCATCGGGCCGAGCAGCGAGCAGGCCTGCTTCCAGGTGCAGACCATCTTGCCGTTCGACCAGAGCTTGCCGTCCTTCGCCGTGACCGACTCGCCGTCGACCTCGTACTTCTTGGCGACGAGGTCGGAGAGGTGCCACAGGGCGTCGAGGGCGGCCCGGCGGTTGGGGCCGGTCACGCCGCCGATGGTGGTCGAGCCGCCGGACGGGCCGGATCGCGGGTACTTGCTGGACCCGATGTTGACCTTCACGTCGTCAACGCCGAGGCCGAAGGTCTCGGCGACGGTGACGGCGATGGCCGTGCGGGTGCCGGTGCCGATGTCCTGCGAGCCGCCGAAGGTCTCGACGGTGCCGTCCGGGTGGACCTTGATGCGGGTGGTCGCGCCGTGCGCCCGGCCGCCCCACGTGTGGATCGCCATGCCGAGGCCGCGGACGACGCCGTCCTTCTTCGGCCCCTTGCCGTGCGGATGCCACTTCGCCTTCCAGTCCATCAGCTTGGCGGCGATCTCCATCTCGGCGGCGTACACCTCGCGGCGGGCCTCCGGGGCGTACTGCAGGTTCGCCTTGAAGACGTCGTAGCTGTCCTTGCCGAGCTTGGCGGCGACGTCGTCGATCGCCGGCCCCGTGAGGGCACAGCCCTGTGGGTGGTTGGGGGCTCGCCACGCTCGCTTCGGTCCGCAGTTGGTGACGATGCCGGTCACCTTGCGGCGGCGGTTGGGGAAGTCGAAGACGTAGGGCATCACGCTGCCGGAGATCGGGCTGCCGGAGATGCCGTCGGTCCCCCAGTGGTGGCTGTCCCAGCTGACGATCTCGCCCTTGTCGTTCGCAGCGATCTTGACCTTGGCGAAGCCGGACGGGCGGTTGCCGGCGACCTTGAGCTCGGTCGCGCGGTCGAGCATCAGCCGGACGGGTCGGCCGGTCTTGCGTGCCATGACGGCGGCGGCGATGCCCCACTCGTCGGCGGCGAACTTCGAGCCGAAGCCGCCCCCGAGGTACTGGCAGACGACCTCCACCTTGTCGATGCCGATCCCGATGGCCGGGTTGCCGGCGAACTGCCCCGGCGTGCCGGAGACGTTCTGCGTGGAGAGGTGGACGGTCAGCTCGTCGTTCCCGTTCACGCCCCACTCGGCGTGGGCGCCGTGCGGCTCCATGCACATGTGCGTGATGCTGGCGATGCCGTACTCGCCCTCGTGGACGACGGCCGCGGTCTTGGCGGCCTCGTCGGGGTCGCCCTGCGTGTCGTCGCCCAGGTCCTTCGTCCGCTCGGCGGCCGTCGCCCCCTGCAGGTCGGACTCGTTGACCCAGTGCGGCAGTTCCTCGATGTTCATCGCCTTCTCGACGGCACGGCAGCCGTCACGGGCCTGCCCCTCGGTCTCGGCGGCGACGGCGGCGATCAACGTCCCCTCCCACAGTATCTCCTTCCCCTCCTCGGTGAAGACGTGAACCGCCTTCACGCCGGGGAGCTTCTCGGCGACGCTCACGTCGAGCTTGGCGAGCTTGCCGTGTGCGACGTTGGAGGTGACGAGGGCGCAGAAGAGGGTGCCGGTAGTGTTGGTGTCGGCCGTGTACTTGGCCGTCCCGGACGCCTTGGCGAGTCCGTCGACGCGGTCGTGCTCCTTGCCGAGCAGTGCGTTCTGGCTTTGTTCGGCCCAGCGGTACTGGCGAGCCATCAGGCACCTCCCTTCGCGATCTCGAGGGCACAGGCGGTGATGCCGTTGTAGGTGCCGCAGCGGCAGAGGTTGCCGCCGAGGCCCTTCTGAATCTCCTCGAGCGAGGCCTTGGGGTTCTTGTCGAGGAAGGCCCGGGTTGCCATGACGAAGCCGGGGGTGCAGAAGCCGCACTGCAGGGCGTCGTGTTCGACGAAGCCCTCGACGACCTCGTCCACGCCGGCGGCCGTGGCGAGCGACTCGACCGTGACGACCTTCTTGCCGGCGCACTCGTGGGCGAAGACGGCGGAGGCGTAGGCCGCCTTGCCGTCGATCATGACGGTGTCGCAGCCGGTCGCCGTGGTGTCGTCGGCGTCCTTCGCCCCGGTGAGGTCGAGCTCGTTCCGGAGCAGTTCCAGCAGCGTGACACGCGGCTCGACCTTCTCGAACTCGTGGGTCTCGCCGTTCACGTCGAGGGTGAGGTCGGCTCCGTCGGCCGGGATGATGCCGGCCTTCGGCGGGTCGGCCGCGGCCGTCTCCTCGGTGATCCCGGTGGCGAGGGCGGTCGCCGCGACCGCGGCCCCGGAGCCGCGGAGGAAGTCGCGGCGGTTGAAACCGCTGCCGGGCCGGCTGCCCGGGTTCGCGGTGGGGGGAGACTTCTCTGGTGGCATCGTCCCGGCTCCTGGATGTGAGTTCGTGCCCTCCCGGCTGAGAAGATGGGAGGGAGACCGGACGCCGTCAGTCTACTGCCGTCGAAACGCATCACAACGGTTTTGCGCGTTTTTCCGACTGGGCAACTCTGCTCCAGTGGTGAGCCATTCATCAACGCTTCACACTCCGACGCTTGCACAAACCATCTTTCCGTGTTCAGGTGTTGCGTCCACTGACTGGAAGGGCCCATGAGAACATGTCCAACTCACCCACCAACCACCAAAAGCCCACGCTCCGAGAAGTCGAGAAACTCATTCAGATGTTCCGTCCAGAGAGGATGGTGCTCATGGCAATCACCATCACTTCGACGGTGTTCCTGCTAGTGTGCGCGGGATTCCTGATGTTCCGTGAGAACTATGTGATGGCGATCGGGCTGTTCGGCTCGACCGGTGCATTGACCTACACCACGGGGCGGCTGCTCTCCATGTGGCAGGACGTGCTGCGAATTCTCTACGGCGAACAGAAGGCACTGTCATCGGAAGGAGCGAGTGACGATGGGAACTGAAGTCGACTGGGACAAACACGTCCGCCGTTCGAGGGCAACGACCCTCGTTTCGGCCTCCGGTGTTCTGATCGGTCTTGGGGCCCTAACCTACGGCATGGTCAGCCTCTCTCGTGTCGAAGAGGCGCGGGGACGCCTGCGCATCGAGGCCAAACAAGCGCAGACGGATCTTGCCGAAGCCAACTCGGAGCTCAACAAGGCAGTGGATCAACTCGCTGAGGTCGAACGGGTAAGTGCCAAGAAGGTAGAGAGCTTGGCGTTGCTTCGCGTGGAGGTGGCCGAACTCGAGCGTGCCAAACAGACGCTCGCGGAGGAGGTCGGGGTGTCCGAGCGTCAGCTGGAGGTGGCACGCCGCGAGTCGCGCGCAGTGATTTCGGAGTATCGCAAGTCGGGTGTAGTCCCGGCTTGGACGGCGATCACACCACGGGCATCGGCGACGGCCCTGGAGGGACAGGGTGCGGCGGACGACGGCAGGCCGCTCTACCGCATATCCATGTGGGTCGAGATGCCGAGCGAGCTTCGCCCGAAGATCGACTCCATCACATACGTAATGAACCATCCTTCATTCGCGACGCCACGACTGCAAGGTGATCCTGATGACGACTTCCGCGTCCAGTACATCGGATGGGGATGTCTACCCACTGTTATCGTCGAGTGTCGATCCGAGGATGGCAGTGTCGTCGAATTGGACTTCGACCAGTGCGCCGCGTTCAGCGAGTCACTTCCCAACAAAGGGGGACTTCCAGTCAAGGCCCCTCCCGGACCGGACTCCGGGGAGTCAAATCGAAACGCACTACCGAGCTTGCGGTCGCACTTGGGGGGCGCGAACGATGTCACTCCTCCAGTCGAACCTCGTCCCCCTTCCGAATGACGCCCTCCTCGACGACGATGGTGCAGAGGCCGCCGTGGTTGCGCATGGCGTTGTAGCCGCCGGGGCCGAGTTGGTGCTCCATCAACGAGCAGGGGGCGCACGGTTCGGTCCCCTCCAGCACCGCCTCGCCGACACGGAACCGCAGGCCCTTGAAGGCCATCAGGTTCACGCCGGAGACGACGACGTTCCGGCGGAGCCGACCGGGATCGACGGCGTCGTGACCGCTGAGCTGGGCGATGACCGGCAGGTGTTCGGCCTGGATGAGCGTGACCTGCCGCTTCGAGTTCCCGCGCCTCGCGTGGTGCTCGCCCTCGAGACCGGTGCCGACGCGGGCGACGACCTCGTCCACCACCTTCAGGTCGGCCCGGCGTTCCGGCGCGATGCCGATCCACTCGACGCGACCGACCTGCGGGATGCTGCGGAGAAGCTCGCCGGTCGTCTGCATCACTACGTCTCCGATAGGTGAGGTCGAGTGATAGTCGGCCGACGGCCGCGGGTCAAACCGGCCTGAGCCGCGCGGTCGCGGGCCCCCTCAGTCGCCGGCGCCGCGGAGTTGGCTGCCGACGAAAAAGACGAACATCCCGACGAGCAACCCGATCGGCATCACGAGGAGCGGCAGCCCGAAGTTCAGCTGCCAGATCACGAGGACCGGCAGGAACACGAGGGCCAGGAGTTGCAGGCCGATGCCGAGGTGGTGCAGCACGACGGGACCTAGACGGGCGCGGCTCCCTGCGCCCCCTCCTTCTCCGGGGACCACTTACACATCAGGATGCCCAGCTGGTACAGGAAGACGAGCGGGATCATCATCATCAGCATGCTCGCCGGGTCGGCGGGCGTCAGCAGCATCGAGATGATGGCGATCACGAGCACCGCCATCCGCCGGTGGTCCTCGTACGCCTTGATCTCGAAGATCGAGATCCGCTCGAGGAACAGCATCACGAGCGGCAGCTGGAAGCTCACGCCGAACATCAGCGGCAGCACGATCGAGAAGTTGATCCACTCGGTCAGCCGAATCTGCGGCTCGACCCCCATGAACTGGTTGAAGCCGAACAGGAACTTCAACACCAGAGGCAGCACGCCGAAGTAGCACAGCAGGACGCCGGCGAAGAACAGGCCCAGGCTGATCGGCAGGTACCGGTAGACGTACTTCCGCTCATGCGGGTACAGGCCGGCCGCGACGAACAGCCAGAGTTCGTAGAAGACGTACGGGCCGGAGAGGATCAGCCCGGTCACGATGGCGACCTTCACGTAGGTCATGAAGGCCTCCTGCACCGTCAGCGTGATCGGCTTCGGCGAGCCGGCCTCGATCACCTGGTCCTGCAGCCGGGCCAGCGTCAGCGAGATCAGCTCGACCTCGACCGCCCGGTCCTCGTCCTCGGCCGGCGGGTCGAACTTCTCCGGGTCGATCTGGTTGAGGGCGTTCGCGAGGTCCTCGACCGGCAGCCGAACGCGGATCGTCGACTCGACGACGTCCGAGCCGAGCGAGCTCTCGATCCCCTGCTCCTTCATCAGCGCCCGCAGTTCGTCCACCTCGCCGTCGGTGAGACTCGAGAGATCGACGGCGAACAGCCCTTCGCCCTTCTCGGCCGCCTCCCCCGTCTTGGGTTCTTCGTGGTCGCGGAAGCGAATCTCCCGCAGCCCGATCCGCACGGCGAACGTGTTCTCCGGTGTCCGCTTGCCCTCTTCGAGTTGCTTGCGGAAGTCCTTCAGCTTGATCTTCGCCCGTTCGGGTTCGGTGTCGGCGTCGGACTCGCCGTTCCACCAGTCCGCGAAGCCCTGCTTGAACTTCTGCCAGTCGAAGGTGGCGATCGCCTCCTCGTCCGGATTCGCCTGGGCGAGGCCGTAGTTGTCGAGGGCCCGGTCGAGCGGGCGGCGCATGATGTCGATGGGGACGTTGCCGAAGAACAGCGACAGGACGACGGCGGCGGTCAGGCCGATGAGCGCACGGATGACGTGGACGCGGAGCACCTCGAGGTGCTCGCCGAACGTCATCACGCTGTCGTCGAAGAGATCCTTGTTGTCGTTCATCGATGACGTCTCGACCCCGAAGCCGTCGGGGAAAACGAGCAACACGCGGTCGGGCGGGAAACAAGGGGACCACGTGGGGCGGTACGCCCAAGGGGCTCCGGTCGGGACTCGAGGTCGAGGCCGTGCCGGGTCGTCACACGGTCGCCCCGAGAGAATTCGGGGCGTCTGGCGACATGTGCAGTCTATCCACGTCGTCGGGCACGTTCAACGACGTCCCCGTGGCTACTCCTCGATCAGCCCCATCAGCGCGGCGACCGGCCTCGGGACCAGGATGTACTCGCCGCCGGAGATGAAGTAGCTGCTGACCGCCACGACGACGTAGAACATGATCGTCCCGCCGATGCGGATGAGGATGACCATGCCGGCCCCGCCGCCGCCGCGGCTGACGACCACGTTGCCGTCGTCGTCGATTCGGCGTTCCTTCGCGACGTACTCGCGTTCCTTCTTCTCCTGGATGAGCTCCAGGTCCCGTTTGAAGTACATCGCCATCAGCCCGATGATCCGGGACGGGTACAGCCACGCAAAGCCGGTGTAGAACAGGGCGAACGCGGTGATGATGCCGGGCGCGATCAGCAGTTCGTACTGCACCTCCAGCGGCTCGCCCGGGGGGGCCTGCCCCTCTCCTCGCGACGCGAGGTACTGCTCGTAGGCGAGCTTGCCGTTGTAGGTCAGCTCGGTCATCACCGTGGAGACGTCCTCCCCGAACACACCGACCGTGACGCCGGTGGCGATCGTCGCCGGCAGCAGGGCGACGAACGTGAACAGCACCCAGTACATCGACGCGCCGGAGACCTTGCCGAACAGGCCGAGCGCCTTCGTGAACAGCCACGCCGGCCAGTTCACCGGCATGGCGAGGTGCGCGAGGATCAGCGGGTAGAACGGAGCCATCAGGATCGGCCCCAGCAGCATCAGCCCGATGCCCAGTCCGTGCATGTCCTCGCCGTACAAGTACGCCCCCACCATCGCCAGGCTCGCTGGGAACAGGTACGCGACCTGCAGCGAGATGAACGAGACGCCGTCGGCCGCGGCGCTGAAGAAGTCGTACGAAACCCGCTTCAGCTTCTCCTGCCCCTCGAGCGTCGAGCGGGTGACGACCTGTGCCAGCGTGAACAGCCAGCCGACCGTCGCCAGCGAGAACACGGTCGCCAGGAAGCCGAAGAAGACCTTCGGCGGCGTGTTGCCGTTGTAGAGGACCAGGAAGAACGAGGCGATCGCACACAACCCGGGCAGCAGGACGTACAGCCCGGACCGGAGCGCGAACGGCACCTGGTCGAACAGGTACTTCAGCGACGTCCCCTTGGCCGTCTCGAAGAACTCTCCCTGGTCGAGCCGGCCGGTCTTCTTGAGCTCGCGGCGGCGGGCCTCCTTGGTGAGCGAGCGGGACTCGTGGTCGTAGCCACAGTACGGGCAGATCGGGTCGTTGCCCTGGTACTGCTCGCCGCACTTCTGGCAGACGGTGAAACGGCGGTCCTCGGCGTCCACCGAGCCGGAGAGGAAGTCGTCGTCGGACTTCCGCTTGGGCGGCCTCTTCTTCGGCGGAGCCTTCTTCTTGCCGCCGGGAACCCGGACCTTCGCCCCACAGGACTTGCACGCAATCAGCTTGCCACGCGCGGCATCGGGCGCCTTGAGTGGCGAGTCACACTCTTGGCACTTGAACTGCACGGGCATGAAGACTCTCCGCGGTCGGTCGTGGTGGAGGGGACGCGAACGCGTCCGAACGCTCACTCTAGCAGACGAACGGACCGGAATTCCGCCTCGCGGGCTACGGAAGCAGGACGATCTTGCCGCTGAGCGACCCGGCCCCGCCGAGCGTGTTCTCCTCCTGCAACCGGTGGGCGGCGGCCGCCTCGGAGAGCGGGAACGTCCGGCCGATCTCGACCTGCCAGCCCCCCTGCTGGAACAGGCCGTTGACCCCCTCGGCCGCCGTCCGCTGTTCATCCGGGCTGGCGTTGAACATCGCGAACCCCTGCAGCCGAAGGTCGTTCGTGTAGAACTGCCCCAACGGAAACCGGGGCTCGGCGGTCCGGCCGGCCATCAGCACGATCCGGCCTCGCTTCCGCATCAGCCCGATCGTCCGTTCCAGCGTGGGCTCACGCTGCGTCTCGAACCAGACGTCGACGCCGCCGCCGTCGTCCTTCGCGACGTACTCGTGAATCCGCTCGTCGAGGTCCGAGAGGTGGTAGTCGAGCACGAGGTCGGCCCCCAACGCCTGACAGCGTTCCGCCTTCTCGGCCGAGCCGACGGTCGCGACCACCCGTGCCCCGGCCGCCTTGGCGAGTTGCACGACCGACGCCCCGACGCCGCCGGTCCCGCCGTTGACGAAGACGGTCTCCCCCTCGCCGAGTCCGGCGTGCAGGAACAACCCGAGGTGGGCCGTGATGCCGACGAGCGCCCCGGCCGCGGCGACCGTGTCGGTCATGCCGTCCTGGGTGGGGTACAACCACTCCTCGCCGACGGCCGCGTACTCGGCGAACGTTCCCGGTCGGCCGAACAGGCTCTGGTTGCTGCCCCAGACCCGGTCGCCGACCGCGAACCGCGACACCCCCTCGCCGACCGCCTCGACGGTCCCGGCGAGGTCGCAGCCGACGACGTACGGGAACTCGATCGGCAGCGCCACCGCACCGCTGCGGATGTAGGTGTCGATCGGGTTGAGGGCGGCCGCCCCCACCTTCACGAGCACCTCGCCCGGCCCCGGCTCGGGATCCGGCAGGTCGCCGTACTGCAGGACCTCGGGGTCGCCGATCTCGGTGATGAACGCCGCCTTCATTTCGTTTCTCCGAATTCCCCGAGGGCATGACCAGCCGCGACCGTGAGGGAGCGACTCGGGTAGGCTTCCAACTGCACTCGACGTCCCGTCCGGCGCTGCGCGCGTGCCTCGAACGCTCCGTAACGGTCGCGGCTGGTCCGATCGGTCAACTCAACGCAGCTTCGAACGGTGATCACTGCTGGTTCGAAACATAGTCCAAGGCCCGCTCGAGTTCCTCCGTCGTGACTCAGGTCGCCGAGTGGTGCCGCACCTCGCAGTGCAGACGACCGGCCATCGCGTCGGCGATCTCGGTCGCCAGCGACTTCGGCAGCGTTGACACGACGAGGATGCACTCTCGCGGTTCGCCTTCCCGCTCCACGACGAGAAACGCCTGAAACGCCCTGGTGGAGTCGCCTCGCCGGTACTTGATCCACCCTTTCACGACCTGGACCTCGCGAACGTCTCGCACGTCGCAGGAGAACGACTGCCTCGGGACGTCGACTCGCCCCCCTTCCTCGATCTGGACGAGCGGTCCGCGGGACTCGAAGTCACGCAGGACACCAATGAACACCCATCGGATTCCGTAGGCAACTGGCAAGCCACCGAGAGCCATCACCAATGCGATCCAGTCCGCGGCTGCGCACACGATGACAGAAACGACACCAAAGAGCACGAAGAACACGTTTAGGAAACGGATCAACGGCTGGACGTGCGGAGCGACGACCAGTCCCTCGTCCGACTCTCGGACTTGCCACCAGCTCTGGGAGTGCACGTCCACCGACTCGTCGATGCTGCACGCGGGACACGGCTCCCCCAAGGCACCCTCCTCGCGCTTCTCAGAACGACCAGCCGCGACCGTCAGGGAGCGACTCGGTTGACGTCCAAGTGGGTCTCACTGCTGGTTCGCAACACTGTCCACGGCCCGCTCGTATTCCTCCGCCCTCCCGTACGTCGTCCAAGTCAGAGAGTAGACGGGATCGTCGAGTTGGTTCGACATTTCGATAGCCGGTGCGCGCGTGTCCGGAACGCTCCCTAACGGTCGCGGCTGGTCGGATCGTATTGGAACCGTGTGCGGCAGAACGTCTTGGGCTACGAGTTCGCGATGGCGGCGACCGCGATCAGGGCGGCGAGGGCCAAGAGGACGCCGACCACGACGCCCCACGAGGCCGTCTTCTCCTCCTCTGCGGCCGGACCGGAGACGAGCCGCTCGGTCAGGGACTCCGGTTCCGCCGGACCGTCTCCGGCCGCCTCCTCCGTCGCGGGCTCCGGCTGCTCGTCCGGCGAGTCGAGAATCTGCTGCAGTTCCTCGACGACGACCGCCGCGGAGGCTGGGCGGTCGGCCGGCTCCTTGGCGAGCATCGCCAACACGACCTTCTCGAGACCGGCCGGGCAGTCGGGCACCTGCTCGCGGATCGACCGCGGCTCCGCTTCGAGGTGCTGGTCGAAGATCTCCATCATGGAAACCCCGTCGAACGGGACGCGGCCGACGAGCATCTCGTAGGTGACGCAGCCGAGAGCGTACAGGTCGGCGGCGTGCGCGATGCTGGCGAGCCCCTTGATCTGCTCCGGCGCCATGTAGCGGGCCGTCCCGACGGTGAAGCCCTCGATCGTGAGTCCGACGGCCGACTCGTCGCGGGCGACGCCGAAGTCGCCGAGCTTGAGACGTCCGTCGGCGGCGAGGAAGACGTTGCCCGGCTTGAGGTCGCGGTGGACGATCCCCTCGGTGTGCAGGTAGTCGAGGGCGGTCGCGATCTGCAGGGCACACTCGGCGGCGTCCCGCCACGGCAGCCGGCTCCGCTTGGCGAGCACCTCCTTCAACGTGCCGTACTCGACGATCTCCATCGCGTAGTAGAGGTCGTCCTCGTGCAGTCCGCAGTCGAGCATGCGGACGACGTTGGGGTGCTCCAGCCGTTCGAGGATGGACATCTCGCGGACGAACCGCTTCTGCACGTCCTCGTCGTCCGCGTTCGCGTTGTGCAGCAGCTTGAGGGCCACCTCCTCGCCGGTCTCTCGGTGGCGGGCGCGGAAGACGGTCCCCGCCGTCCCCTCGCCGAGTGCCTCGCCGATCTCGAACTCGCCGACCGTCGTCATCCGTTACTCCGCGTGGTCTCGGCCGCGAGCGCAGCGGCCGAGTGGTGTTTCGTGGGGCGTATGCAACAACACGACCCGCGGGAACGCAAGTGGACCGACGGACCGGGTCAGGATGCTCCGGCCTCGCGGTCGACGATCCGGCCGACGTGGACGACCCCGTCCCCCTTGTTGACGAGCGGGTTGCGGGCGAGGCCGATGACGACGCCGGCGTGCGGGGCGTCGATGTGGCAGGCAACCTCCCCGAAGGCGGACGTGACGAAGCCGAGCCGCTGGCGGTGCTCGACGCGGTCGCCCAGCTTCACGTCGAGCCGGGCGAGGCCGCTTGCGCGGGGGCGAACCCAGGTCGACCGGCCGACCTCGATCGTTCTGCCCTTCTGCTTCGGCCGGGTGGACCGCATGCCGAGGGCGTGCATCACGCGGAGCACGCCGTTCACGCCGACGCGGACCGGCTCGTCGTCGATGCGGAGCGCCTCGCCCGCCTCGTACAGCAGCACGTGCACGCCCAGCCGGCCGGCCGCCTCGCGGAGGGACCCGTCCCGCGTCGCCGAGTGCTGCACGACCGGCGCCCCGAACGCCTCGCCGATGCGGCGCGTCTCCGGGTCGTTCAGGTTCGCTCGAATCTGCGGCGTGTTGCTGCGGTGGTTCGCCCCGGTGTGCAGGTCGATCCCGTACTGGCAGTGCGCGACGACCTCCCTCATGAACAGGTGGGCGATCCGCGACGCCAGCGAGCCGGACGACGATCCCGGGAACGACCGGTTCAGGTCCCGTCGGTCCGGCAGGTACCGGGACTGTTCGATGAAGCCGAAGACGTTGACGACCGGCACGGCGACGACCGTTCCACGGAGCACCTCCGGGTCGAGCCGGCCGAGGATCTGCCGGATGATCTCGACGCCGTTGAGCTCGTCGCCGTGCACCGCGGCGCTCAGCCACAGGCAGGGGCCGGGCCGCCGACCGTGCACGATCTCGGCCGGGATCGTGAGGTGGGTCTCCGTGGCGAGCCGAGCGGCCGGCAGTTCGACGCGGCGACGTTCGTTCGGGAGGACGACCTCGCCGGCGAACGAGAACGGTAGCACGGCCGGGCGACTGGCCCGCGCGGGGCGCGGCGACGGGAGCTCGGGGTCGGAGTCGGGCGGGTCGGTCGTGGGGCCCTCGTTCATGTCGTCGTTCGGTTCAGCCGTTGCCGCGGGTCTTGGTGCGGCCCGGCTTCGCCTTCTTCTCGATGAACTCGATGATCTTGCCGGCGACGTCGATGTTGGTCGACTGCTCGATCCCCTCGAGGCCGGGGGAGGAGTTGACCTCCATGACGAGCGGGCCGCGGTTGGAGCGGAGGATGTCGACGCCGGCGACGTCGAGTCCCATCGACTTGGCCGCCTTGCGGGCGGTTGCCCGTTCCTCGGCCGTCAGCTTCACGACGGTGGCCGTGCCGCCACGGTGCAGGTTGGACCGGAACTCGCCGGGCGGGGCCTTCCGTTCCATGGCGGCGACGACCTTGTTCCCCACCACGAGGCAGCGAATGTCCGCACCGCCCGCCTCCTTGATGAACTCCTGCACGAGGATGTTCGCGTCGAGCCCGCGGAACGCCTCGATGACCGCCTGGGCCGCCTTCTTCGTCTCGGCGAGGATGACCCCCACGCCCTGGGTCCCCTCGATTAACTTCACCACCACCGGGGCCCCGCCGACGATGTGCAGCAGGCCGTCGATGTCCTTCGTGGAGTGGGCGAACCCGGTGACCGGGAGCCCCACGCCGTCCCGGGCGAGCAACTGCATCGACCGCAGCTTGTCCCGCGACCGCGTGATCGCCTGCGACTCGTTCGCCGGGAAGACCTTCATCATCTCGAACTGCCGCACGACCGCCGTGCCGTAGAACGTGTTCGACGCGCCGATCCGCGGGATGACGGCGTCGTAGCCCGTCAGTTCCTCGCCCTGGTAGTACAGCTTCGGCTGCTTGGACGTGATGTCCATGATGCAGCGGAGGTAGTCGATGACGTGGACCTCGTGTCCGCGCTCGCTGCCGGCCTGCTTGAGGCGACGGGTCGAGTACAGCACACCGCGGCGCGAGAGGATCGCGATCTTCACGGGGACTCCGTTTCGTGTTGGGGGGGAGGCTCGGCGAGGGTTTCCGAGGCCGACTCCGGCCGGGCGGGTTCCGGCACGGCAGCCGTCGCGACCGGGCCGGACGACTTCGCCGGCGCGGCCTTCGTTCGCTTCTTCCGCTTCGGCACGTGGTGGGCGTCGAAGTAGGACTGGCCGGGATCGACGAGGAACCGCCCGCGGACCCCCTCGCGGCCGAGCAGCATCCGGAAGCCCATCTCCGTCCGGTTGGCGAGCGTGACCTCGATCTCCCACGTCTTGCCGTGCAGCTCGATCGACGTGAGGATCACCGGCCGTCGCGAGGCGTGGCCGGTCGAGCTCTTCACGCTGCGGTACTCGAGCACCTCGGCCTCGCACTCCACGGTCTTCTTGGAGTTCCGCTGCAGGGGGTGGACGCGGAACCGCACCCAGTCCTTGCCGTCGCGGACCTCCTTCCGCACGTCGATGGCGTGCAGCGAGGAGGAGCGGGCCCCGGTGTCGATCTTCGCCTTCACGCGGCGAATGCCCAGCCCCGGCAGCGCGACCCACTCTCGCCATCCGACCACGAGGGGCGATATGCGGGGCTTCTCGTCCGAGGTCACGCGGCACTCTGGGGTTGGAGCATCTGCGAGCTGACCGCACTCTACCGACTTCCCACCCGGTTTTCCTCGTGCAGCGGGCCGGAAACCCGTCTTGGAGCAGACCGCCACCTCGCGTACCATCCCGCCCCCTCCCCTGCCTCGCTGCGCGGAAAGGAGTCCGCCGTGTCGTCCCCACGTCACCCGTTCTCGCCCCTCTTGCTCCTCGTGTTCGCCGCACTCGCGTGGCCGGTCCACCCGGCTGGTGCCGACGACGCCGACGCGTCCACGACCGACGAGTCCACGACCGAGGTGAAGCCGGGCGAGGCCGCTTCCACGGAACCCGCCGACGAGGACGAGAAGGGCCCGGCCATCACGCTGCGGTACGGCTTCCAGAAGGGACGGGGCCTCCACTACAGCGTCGTGCAGCGGTCGTACATTCGCACCACGAAGGGCGAGCTGGAGGACACGACCAAGAGCGGAACCGAGATCGCCAAGCACCTCCGCGTCATCCACGTCGAGGAGGACGGGACGGCGCTGCTCGAGTCGACGATCGACCACGCCCGCATGGCGGTGCAGTTCGACGACGCCGCGCCGGTCCAGTTCGACTCCCGCAAGGACGAGGATCCGCCGAAGCAGTTCCGCGACCTCGCCGCGAAGGTCGGCAAGCCGCTCGCCCGCCTGAAGGTCTCCTCGCGGGGCGAGCTGATCTCGCTCGTCAAACTCGAGGGACAACCGGCCCGAGCGCGCGGGCCGGCCAAGCCGAGAGCCGCTGACTTTCGCCGGGACCTCGACAAGAGTCTGCCCGCGAAGGACAAGGCCGACCGCAAGCGCGCCGCCGAGGAACAGAAGGTCCTCGAGAACATCCTCGTCGAGTTCCCGGAGAAGCCGCTGCACGTCGGCGACTCGTGGCAGCAGACCTTCGAGGTGGAGGTGGTCGTCGCGAACAACCTGACGCGGATGGCGAAGCTGCAGCGGACCTTCACGCTGGCCTCGGTCGACGAGAACGGCCTCGCGACCATCCGCTTCGAGATCGCCGTCCTCAGCATCGTCCGCGACCCGCAGATCTCGATCCAGCTGCTGCAGCGGACGCCGAAGGGGAAGATCCTGTTCGACACGAAGGCGGGCTACATCGTCTCCCGGTCGCAGTCCTGCTCCGAGCACATCTTCGGCCCGTTCGGCCCCGGTTCCGAGATGGTCGCCCGCTCCCAACGGTCCGAACGGTTCGTCGCCCCGAAGAAGCCGGGCGAGAAGCGGGACGTCGCCGCGAAGGACTGACTGCCGCCGCGGGCTCGCCGACCGGGTTCGGCCGTCGTTATCATTGACGGCGACTGATCCGAACCCGTGAGGCTGCACGTGAAGTCCGTACTCGCCCTCGTTCTGCTCTCCGCGTCCGTCCTGACCGCGAACGAGCCCGCCCCCGAGCCGCCCGCCGAGCCGAAGGCGGTGCCGGCCGACCACGCCGCCCGCGTCAAGCGGGGGACGGGCCTCTTCAAGTCCGAGGTCCGCGGCCTGCTGGTGAAGCACTGCCTCGACTGCCACGGCGGCAAGTCGGTGAAGGCGGACTTCGACATCGCGACCCGAAAGTCGCTGATGGAGAGCGGCTACGTCGACGAGACGGCCGAGGACAGCCACCTGATGCTGCTCCTCGACCACTCCGTCGAGCCGCACATGCCCTTCAAGGCCCCGAAGCTCCCGGCCAAGGCGATCGCCGCGATCGGCACCTGGATCGACCTCGGGGCCCCCTACGACAAGCCGCTCGTCGAGCGGTCGGGCGACGCCCCCAAGGCGATGGTCGTCACGGACACCGACCGCGAGTTCTGGTCGTTCCGTCCGCTGGCCGACGTCGAGCCGCCCGCGGTCGAGAAGACGGAGCACGTCCGCAACCCGGTCGATCGTTTCGTGCTCGCCCGACTCGCCGAGGCCGACCTCGCCTCGAACCCGGAGGCCGACCGCCGCACCCTGATTCGGCGGGTCACCTTCGACCTGACCGGGCTGCCGCCGACGCCGGAGCGGGTCGAGGCGTTCGTGCACGACGACGATCCCCGGGCGTACGAGAAGCTCGTCGACGAGTTGCTCGAGTCCCCGCACTTCGGCGAACGCTGGGCCCGGCACTGGATGGACGTCGCCCGCTTCGCCGAGTCCCACGGCTACGAGCAGGATTACGACCGCAAGCACGCGTACCACTACCGGGACTTCCTCGTGAAGGCCCTGAACGCCGACATGCCGTACGACCAGTTCGTCCGCTGGCAGCTCGCCGGCGACGAGCTCGAGCCGCACGAGCCGCTCGCGTGGATGGCGACCGGCTTCCTCGGGGCGGGGGCCTTCCCCACGCAGCTGACCGAGGCGGAGTTCGAGTCCGCCCGGTACGACGAGTTGGACGACGTCGTCGGCACCACGAGCACGGCGTTCCTCGGCCTGACCGTCGGCTGCGCCCGCTGCCACGACCACAAGTTCGACCCCTTCCCGGCGGCCGACTACTACTCGATGGCGTCCGCCTTCACGACGACGATCCGCAGCGAGGTCGAGCTCCCCGTCGAGAGCGACGCCGAGTTCCGCGAGCGGCTGAAGACGTGGCAGGCGAAGCACGACGCGCTCACGAAGGAACTGGACGAGTACGAACGCGGCCCGCTGCTCGCCAAGTTGAAGGCCGAGCTCGCGCGGAAGGACCGGCCGCTGCGAGCCCCCTCGCCGTGGACGACGCTCCTGCCGAAGACCGTGAAGTCGCAAGGCGGAGCCAAGCTGACCGTTCAGTCCGACGGGTCCGTCCTCGCGACCGGGGCGAAGCCGGCGAACGACGAGTACGAGTTCGTCGCCGAGACGCCGCTCGAAGGGCTTCGTTCGATCCGGCTCGAGGCGCTGACCCACGACAGCCTGGCCCGGAAGGGTCCCGGGCGGGCCGGCAACGGCAACTTCGCCCTCAGCGACTTCCGCGTGCAGGTCGCCCCGATCGGCAGCGAGAAGTGGACCGCGGCGAAGCTGACGAACGCCCGGGCGACGCACCAGCAGAACGAGACCTCGCTCTCCGTCGCCTCGTCGGTCGACGACGACCCGGTCTCCGGCTGGGCCGTCGACTTCGGCGGGATCGGCAAGGACCAGGCCGCCGTCTTCGACTTCGAGCCGGCCGTCGAC
>JANQQW010000163.1 GCA_028284885.1 Planctomycetaceae bacterium | reverse complement strand
CGCCGCGCCCGGCGAGGGGCTCGACGACGGGCGACTCGTCTTCGTCGACCAACGGCTGTCCCTGTTCACCGTCTTCGTGCAGATCGGCATCGCCGTCATCGGCATCACGGCCCTCGCGGCCGGGATCGCCGGGTTCCTGTTCACCGTCATCCGGCCGGAGACGCGGGTCGGCATGCTGGCCGCCGCCGCGCTGCTGCTCAGCCCGGACGTGCAACTCGGCGGCTTCAACTACGGCCTGTACGCCAACCTCGTCGGCTTCGGCCTGTTCGCTGCCACCAGCGTCGTGAACTACCTCCGCGCACGCGGGTCCGAATCGCCGACGGCCACCGAGGCGACCGCCTCGCCGGAGAAGCCGCCCGAGCCACCGACCACGGAGAGTTCCGAGTGAAGGTCGTCGTCTGGATCCTGCTCGGGCTCCTCGTCGTGGTGCACCAGTTGGATCTGGTGAACGCGAGCAGGACGCTCGTGGCGGACTTCCTGCCGCTGCCGCTCGTGTACCACGCGGGCCTCTCCGTCGCCGCCGCGGTCGTCTGGTTCCTGGTGACGCGTTTCGCCTGGCCGGAGGAGGCCGAGCCCGAGGTCTCCTCGTCGAACGGGGAGCCGAAGCCATGACGACGCTGGTCATCGTCATCGCCTACCTGGCCGTCGTGCTGGGCCTCGGGCTGGGGTCGAACCTGCTGTCGCGGGGGACGAAGCAGGACTACATGCTGGCCAGCCACAGCATCGGGCCGTTCCTGCTGCTGATGTCGCTGTTCGGCACGACGATGACCGCCTTCGCCCTCGTCGGCTCCACCGGCCGGGCGTACGTGCAGGGCGTGGGCGTCTACGGCATGCTCGCCTCGTCCAGCGGCATCGTGCACTCGCTCTGCTTCTACCTGCTCGGCGTGAGGCTCTGGACTTTCGGTCGTCGCAACGGATACACGACGCAGATCCAGTTCTTCCGCGACCGGCTCGACAGCAACGCCCTCGGCCTGCTGATGTTCCCCGTCCTCGTCGCGCTCGTCGTCCCCTACCTGCTGATCGGCATCCTCGGTGCGGGCCTCACGCTGAACGGGGCGACGGCCGGCACGTTCGCCCCGGGCACGTTTCCCGAGTTCCTCGAGGCCAACGCCCACGGCGGCGTCCCCCGGCACGTGGCCTCCGCCGCCATCTGCCTCGTCGTGCTGGTCTACGTGTTCGCCGGAGGCATGCGGGGCACGGCCTGGGCGAACGCCCTGCAGACCATGGTCTTCATGCTGCTCGGCGTCGTCACCTTTTTCGTCATCGCGGACGACTTCGGCGGACTCCGAGCCGCCACGGCCGCCGTCGTGGACCAGCACCCGGAGAAGCTCGTCAGCGACAAGATCCCCCGCACGGTCTACGCCTCGTTCCTGCTCATCCCGCTCTCCGTCGGCATGTTCCCGCACGTCTTCCAGCACTGGCTGACGGCGAAGAGCCGGGACACGTTCAAGCTGCCGATCGTCGCGCACCCGGTCTTCATCCTGATCGTCTGGCTGCCGTGCGTGCTGATCGGCGTCTGGGCGACCACGCGACTGGACCTGCCGCCCGAGGCGAACGGGCGTGTGCTGCCGATGCTGGTCGGCGGGCTCGACATGCCGGTCCTCGCGGGCCTGCTGACGGCCGGCGTGCTCGCCGCCGTCATGTCGTCGCTCGACAGCCAGTTCCTCTGCCTCGGGACGATGTTCACCGAGGACGTGGTGCTGCACCACTTCGGCCGCGACCGCTTCAGCGAGTCGCGCACCATCCTGATGGCTCGCCTCTTCATCGTGGGCGTCGTCGTGGTGACGTGGGTCCTCAGCCTGTTCGCCCCGCTGACGGTGTTCGAGCTCGGCATCTGGTGCTTCACCGGCTTCACCGGCCTGTTCCCGCTCGCCCTCGCGGCCTGCTACTGGCGACGCCTGACCGCCGCCGGGGCGATCGCCTCGGTCCTCGCGATGGTGGCCACCTGGTTGGGACTGTTCGTCGCGTCCGACTACGCCCACAACACGAAGTTCTCGTTCCTCGGCATGCTGCCCGTCGTGACCGTCACCCTGACCGCGACCCTCGCCATGGTCGCCGTCTCCCTCGCCACGAACCCCCCGAGCGACGAAACCCTCGCCAAGTTCTTCGACTGACACCAGCCGTCAAAAGCCGCGAGCCACGGCTCGGTCCGAAAACCGAAAACCGAACACCACCCCCATGCCCCGCCCGCTCCTCCACCCGCGTGACGAGATCATGCAGACGATGGAGCGCATTTACCGCTACCGGATGACGACCACGTCCGGCGGGAACCTCTCCATCAAGGACGAGACCGGGGACGTCTGGATCACGCCGGCCCGCGTCGACAAGGGAAGCCTGACCCGCGGCGACATCGTCCGCGTCCGGCCGGACGGCTCGACCGAGGGGCCGCACCCGCCGTCGTCGGAGTTCCCGTTCCACCGGGCCGTCTACGAGGCTCGGGCCGACGTCCGGTCCGTCGTACACGCCCACCCGGTCGGGCTCGTCGCGTTCAGCGTCTGCGGTCGCATGCCGGACACCCGGCTTTTCCACCAGGCCCACTCGGTCTGCGGCCACGTCGACTTCGCCCCGTACGCCCTGCCCGGCAGCGAGAAACTGGGGGCGAACATCGCCGAACGGTTCGCCGCCGGCTGCGACAGCCTGATCCTCGAGAACCACGGCGTGGTCGTCGGCGGCGAGTCGTTGTCGCATGCGTTCCAGCGGTTCGAGGCGTTCGAGTTCGCCGCGCGGACGCTCGTCGCCGGCCGGCAACTCGGCGACGTCCGGTCGCTCGACGACGCCCAACTCGCCCGGGCCCGCACCCGCTCGGTCGCCCTCGACTCGTTCGAGCCCCCCACTGCGACCGCCGAGGAGCGCGAGCTCAGGCGGCAACTGCGGTCGTTCGTCCGCCGCGGTTGTCGGCAGCGGCTGCTCATCAGCACGGAGGGGAGTTTCTCCGCCCGACTCGGCGACGACGAGTTCCTCATCACGCCCACGCAGAAGGACCGCGAGTCGCTGGAGATCGACGACTTCGTGCTCGTCCGCGGGGGGATTCGCGAGCGGGGGAAGAAGGCGAGCCGGGCCGTCTTCGCCCACCGGGCCGTCTACCAGGAGCACCCGCACGTCGGCGCGGTCGTGTTCGCCCACCCGGTCCACGCGACCGCCTTCAGCGTGACGAACGCGACGTTCGACGCCCGCACGATTCCCGAGAGCTACGTCTTCCTGCGGGACGTGGGCCGCGTGCCGTACGGCGTGCAGTACGAGAACGACGGCTCGATCGCCGACCACGTCTCGGCGTCGTCGCCCGTGATGCTGCTGGAGAACGACGGCGTCCTCGTCACGGGGGCCGACCCGCTCGACGCGTTCGACCGGTTGGAGGTGCTGGAGTCGACCGCCGAGGCCCTCGTCGCCGCCCGCGCACTGGGCGAGGTCTCTACGATGTCCCAAGACGTGATCGACGAACTGAACGACGCCTTCGGGTTGGACTGAACCACAGAGGCGTGAAGGGCGAGCGGCCGGTGTCAGCCGGCCGGTTGCGGGTGACCGACGAACGGACGCCGATCCGACGAGAACGCGAAACCGGGAGGCTCACACCTCCCGCTCGCCGGCACCGCGACTGCCGGACTCGTACAGGCCGCCAGTGTGTCGCCCTCTGGGAATCGACTAGACTCTCTCTCTCGACCTCCGTGCCTCCGTGGTTCCCCAAGATGCCCTCCAAGTTCGTCCACACCCGCCGTGTCGAGTTCAACGAGACCGACATGGCGGGCATCGTGCACTTCGCCAACTTCTACCGGTACATGGAGGAGGCCGAGCACGCCTTCTTCCGGTCGCTGAACCTCTCGATCATGGAACGCGACGAGGAGGGGGCGATCGTCGGCTGGCCGCGCGTCTCCTGCTCGGCCAACTACAAGGCTCCGGCCTTCTTCGAGGACGTGCTCGAGATCGAACTGGTCATCGAGCGGCGGGGCGTGAAGTCGCTGTCGTGGGCGATCACCGTCCGCCGCGGCGAGACGCTGATCTGCACCGGCCGCATGAAGACCGTCTGCTGCCGCTTCGCGAAGGGCGAGGCGATGGTCTCGGTCGAGATCCCGCCCCAGTACGACGCGCTGGAAGAAGCGCCGAGAGACGCGGACGGTTGAGGTGGACCACGAAATACACGAAATACACGAAGGGGATCTCCGCTCCGCGGAGTCGTGTCAAACCGACTGTTCTTTCGTGTGTTTCGTGTACTTCGTGGTTCCAGAATGACCGACACCGAGAAGCAGCACGACCTCGTCGTCCGCGGCCTGACCCGTGAGTTCCCCTCCGGAACCGGGACGCTGTCGATTCTTCGCGGCATCGACATGACGCTCGACCGCGGCGAGGCGGTCGCGGTGACCGGACCGTCGGGGTCGGGGAAGAGCACGTTCCTGTACGTCGTCGGCGTGCTCGACGAGCCGACCGGCGGGAGCGTGGAGATTCTCGGGACGGACCCGTTCGGGCTCGACCGCAAGGGGCAGGCCGCCTTCCGGAACGAGCACGTCGGCTTCGTCTTCCAGGACCACCACTTGCTGCCGCAGTGCACGGTGCTGGAGAACGTGCTGCTGCCGACGCTGCCGGGACCGGGGGCCGGGCCGGAGCAGGTGGACCGGGCGAAGGGGCTGCTCGACCAGGTCGGTCTGTCCGAACGGCTGGAGCACCGGCCGGCCGAACTCTCCGGCGGTGAGCGGCAGCGGGTGGCCGTCTGCCGAGCGCTCGTCAACGAGCCGGAGCTGCTGTTGGCCGACGAGCCGACCGGCAACCTCGACCAGGACACCGCCGAGGTCGTCGGCTCGCTGCTGCTCGACCTCGCCAAGGCCCACGGCACCCTGCTGATCTGCGTGACGCACAGCCTGGAACTCGCCAACCGGTTCCCGAAGCGCGTCGATCTGCAGGAGGGGACGTTCGTCGAAGTCCTGACGACCGCGGCCCAAGGTTCGCCCGCCGCGGCCGAGTCGGGGGGAGAGTGACTTTCTTCGCGGGCAGGATTCGCGGTAACATCCCGCTGTTCCGAATCCCCTCTCAGCGCTCGCAACAGCCATGTCGATCGAAGTCGCCGAACGACTGAAGTCCGAGCTGACCGACAAGTACGTCGTCGTGACGAAGGGCGTTCCCGAGTTGCGTCGGTTCCAGGGCCTGACCGGCACGGTGAAGACCGTGAACATGAACGGCCGGGCGCTCGTGCAGTTCGACGGCCCGGAGGACATCAGCTGGTACGACATCGACCCGTCGTACCTGACGGTGATCGACGCCCCGCTGCCGAAGAAGCCCAAGGAGGAGCCGAAGGCCGAGGCGAAGGCGGCCCCCAAGGCCGGTGCCGCCAAGTCGACGGCCGGCCTGTCGCCACTGGAGGCCGCCCGGGCCCAAGGTGGTGGAGCGGCGGCCCCGGCTGCACCGAAGGCTGCCGGCGGGATGTCGCCGCTGGAGATGGCCCGCGCCCAGGCGGCCGGTGCTGGCGACGCCCCGGCGAAGCCGGCTTCTCCGTTGGGGGCGGCCAGGCAACAAGGAGCGGGCGGATCGGCCCCGGCCGCGCCGTCGGGCGACAAGCCGCTTTCGCCGTTGGAAGCCGCACGGCAACAGGGCTCGGGTGCGTCTCCGGCCAGCCCTTCGAGCGACAAGCCGCTCTCGCCGCTGGAAGCCGCCCGGCAGCAGGGGGCGGGGGCCGGTTCGACGCCTGGGTCTCCGACCGAGGAAGCGGCCGAAGTTCCGCCCGAGAAACCGGCCAGCGACGTCGATCTCTCGAAGCTGTCGCCTCTCGAACGGGCCCGGCTCGAGGGCTCGGGCAGCTAGACCCGATCCGGGCTTTGTGTAGCGACTCGAACGACGTTTGGTCGTGACATCCTCGGTCAACGACCGCCACACGTTCACGAGATGCGCTCTAGGATCGTTTCGGGTTCTCCCAACTCGACCGATCCCCTAGTCTTCCGACATGGGGGAATCGAGCGAGCCGAGCGTCGAACACGCGGACGAGACGGCCGAACGGCCGTCGTCGGCGAAACGCCTGTGGCCCGTTCTCAAGTGGACGCTGTTCGCAGCGCTGCTGGTGTTCGTCGGCTGGCGGGCGTGGAAGCTGTGGTCGGCCGAGCCGGACGCGTTCGCGAACCTCGACTGGCAGCCGTGGTGGCTCGTGCCCTCGGCCGTGGCGTACGTCGTCGGCTGGATTCCGTCGGTCTGGTTCTGGCGGTTGTTGCTGGCCCGGATCGACGGCCCGGTCGGCGTGGCCGACGCCTCGCGGGCGTACTACTGCGGCCATCTGGGGAAGTACATTCCGGGCAAGGCGTTGGTGCTCGTCATCCGGGCCGCTCTGCTCAAGGACCGCGGAGCCCGGCCCGGTGCCGCCGCGTTGACGGCCGCGTACGAGACGCTGGCGATGATGGCGGTCGGCGGG